>NZ_JARJBC010000070.1:0-1085 GCF_029269905.1 Streptomyces silvisoli
CGGCTCGACCAACTCCCATTCGGCATCAGCCAGATCACCACGAGTCACACGGCCGGTCTACCGCAGTTGGCACCCTCCTGGAGCGGGAATGACCGATCCCGTGATCTCAACTCAGAACACTCCCTAGCAGGGCTGCTTCCGCGCCGCCTGCTTCCCGGCCTGTCGAAGAAACTCTCCAACCCAGTCCTGGACTACCCCGAGTTGAAGCGGTCCGTCCTCCTAGGCGCCCGCACCTACCGCGTCCGCCGCCCCGCCCCACTGCCCCTGACCGACGAAGAACTCAGCGCGATACGCACACCAACCCTCCTCTTGATCGGCGACCGCAGCCCGCTGGTCCACGCCGTACCGGCACGCGAACGGGTACAACGTCTCATGCCGAATGTAGACGTTGAACTGGTCACCGACACCCGGCACGGCCCCTCCATAGAACACCCGGAGTACGTCAACGGCCGCATCCTGGAATTCCTGAAGACCGCAGGCATGAGCCAACTTCCGGGGCATGCCGCCTGAACTGGCCACTCACACTCAGGGAAGGTGGGGTTGGCGGGGCAGGACGCGTAGTTTGGCCGCTTCTGCGTCCCGGTCGGACAGCGCCGCGTTCTCCAGCGCCAGTTGGTTGACGGCGGTCGCGTAGATCTTGAGCCGCTGTTCCAGGAACTGGCAGTGCTTCTGGAGCCTCGCGTGCTTCTTCTTGAGCTCCTCGAAGGCGTCTGCGGATCTGGCTTGTGTTGCTCTTCTCGCCTCGTCTTTCGCCGCCTCGCTTTGGAAGGTGTCCTTGAGGTCCTGGTGCTGGTGGGTGAGGTGCCAGCGTTTGACGTCGGCCTCGATGGCCAGCTGTGTGATGTTGAGTCGGCCGTTGGACCGCTGCTGGTTGCCTGCGAACAGGCGGTTCATCGCTGTAGGTGCCAGAATCCTCGTCCGCGCTGGTCACGCCGCGTGTGGGCGCTGTCGTGAGTCTCTGCCAGTCGGCCGTAACAGTGGGGGCCTCGCTCGGTGATTGCCGACCGGGTCCGGCCGGCGCCAGGATGGTCCGGTGCTGCTGCGACTGCCCTACCTGGCCTTGACGAGCGTGTTCGCCCTGATAC
>NZ_JARJBC010000071.1:0-1062 GCF_029269905.1 Streptomyces silvisoli
GACGGTGACGGCGGGTTCGCCGGAGGGCACGCCCTCGGCCTCCATCAGCGCGGCGAGCTTCATCGCCTCCTCGATCAGGGTCTCCACGATCTTCGACTCCGGAACCGTCTTGATCACCTCACCCTTCACGAAGATCTGCCCCTTGCCATTACCCGAGGCGACCCCCAGATCAGCCTCACGCGCCTCCCCCGGACCGTTGACCACACAACCCATCACCGCGACCCGCAGCGGCACCTCCATGCCCTCCAGCCCAGCGGTGACCTGATCAGCCAACTTGTACACATCCACCTGCGCCCGACCACACGACGGACACGACACGATCTCCAACCGCCGCTGCCGCAACCCCAACGACTCCAGGATCTGAATACCGACCTTCACCTCCTCCGCCGGAGGCGCCGACAACGACACCCGGATCGTGTCCCCGATCCCCTCACTCAACAACGCACCGAACGCCACCGCCGACTTGATCGTCCCCTGGAACGCCGGCCCCGCCTCGGTCACCCCCAGGTGCAACGGATAGTCACACCGGGCCGCCAGCAACCGGTAGGCGTTCACCATCACCACCGGATCGTTGTGCTTCACCGAGATCTTGATGTCCCGGAACCCGTGCTCCTCGAACAACGAGCACTCCCACAACGCCGACTCCACCAACGCCTCCGGCGTGGCCCTGCCGTACTTCTCCAGCAACCGCTTGTCCAACGACCCCGCGTTCACCCCGATCCGGATCGGCACCCCCGCATCCGACGCCGCCTTGGCGATCTCCTTGACCTTGTCGTCGAACTGCCGGATGTTCCCCGGATTCACCCGCACCGCCGCACACCCGGCATCAATCGCCGCGAACACATACTTCGGCTGGAAGTGAATGTCCGCGATCACCGGAATCTGCGACTTCTTCGCGATCACCGGCAACGCGTCAGCGTCGTCCTGCGACGGGCACGCCACACGCACGATCTGGCACCCCGAGGCCGTCAGCTCCGCGATCTGCTGCAACGTGGCACCGATGTCGGCCGTCACCGTGGTGGTCATCGACTGCACCGACACCGGCGCGTCGCCACCCACCGC
>NZ_JARJBC010000072.1:0-1030 GCF_029269905.1 Streptomyces silvisoli
TCTTCGACGGTGCGACCCTTCTGGGTACGGGCACGCTGAGCGGTGGTGTGGCGACGCTCACGACGTCTTCGCTGTCGGTGGGATCGCATTCCGTGACCGCCGTGTACGGCGGTGACTCCAACTTCAGTGGCTCGACGTCTCCGGTGGACACCCAGACGGTCAACCGGTCGGCTACATCTACGGCGTTGAGCTCGTCGCCGGACCCGTCGGTGTTCGGGCAGGCGAAGGCGCTCACCGCCACGGTGACGGCCATCTCTCCCGGAGCTGGTACTCCGACGGGGACTGTGAGCTTCTTCGACGGCGCGACCCTGCTTGGCACGGGCACGCTCAGCGGTGGGGTGGCGACCTTCAGCACCACCACTCTCGCCACCGGCAGTCACTCCCTGACCGCTGTCTACAACGGGGACACCAACTTCTCCGGCTCAACCTCGCCCGTCGACACCCAGACGGTGGGCAAGGCGAGCACGACGACCACCGCGAATTCCTCGCCCAATCCGTCGGTCTTCGGACAGCCAGTGACCCTCACGGCGACCGTGGCCGCCGTGGCACCGGGCGCGGGTACGCCCACCGGCACCGTGACGTTCTTCATCGGCGGCATCCCGCAGGCGCCGGTCACCCTCTCCGGCGGTGTGGCGACGCTCATCGTCTCCACCCTGCCCGTCGGCACACGCACCATCCGCGCGACCTACAACGGCGACAGCAACTTCACCGGCTCCACCTCCACTACCAGCAACCAGATGGTCACCAAAGCCAACAGCAACACCGCCTTGACTTCGGCACCCGACCCCTCGGTCTTCGGACAGTCCAAGACCCTCACCGCCACCGTCACCGCTGCCGCACCCGGAGCCGGTACCCCCACCGGAACCGTGAGCTTCTTCGACGGCGCCACCCTCCTCGGCACCAGTACCCTCAGCGGCGGCATGGCGACCTTCAGCACCACCACCCTCGCCATCGGCACCCACTCCCTGACCGCCGTCTACAACGGAAGTGGCAACTTCAACACCTCCACCTCACCCGTAGACACCCAGAC
>NZ_JARJBC010000073.1:0-959 GCF_029269905.1 Streptomyces silvisoli
TGTAGGTGCCGAGAACCACATCCGTGCTGGTCATGCGGCATGTTCTCGAGGCGGGCGAGGCGGTCTGGATTGGAGATCGGCTGGGGGAGGGGCCGCGGGAGTGTCGCTGCGTTGAGTGGGCGCTGGGGTCGGTGCCCGTTGTGGAAATTGTCCATAGGGTGGGGCCGCGGCCTCCGTAGCGTCAGCTGGCCGTCTCCGTTCACGTGCGAATCGGACGCAGGTTTTCACGCGGACGAGCAGCGCGCGACGCCCCCTTGCATTCCTACTGGTGGTAGGATTGGGGGTATGAGTAGTAGCAAGAAGTATTCGGTGAGCCTCCCTGAGGACCTCGCCGAGACCGTGCGTGCCCATGTTGGCCCTGGGGGCTTCTCTGCCTACGTCGCAGAGGCCCTCGAACAACGAGTCGCCATGGACAAGCTGCGCGAGATCGTCACGGACTTCGAAACAGATAGTGATCCGCTGACCCGGAAGGAGGTCGAGGAGGCCCGAGCCGTCCTGCGTCATGACCATCGCAGTGCGGGCGGAGCCGCCGCCTGATGCCCGGCACATTGCTTTTGGATAGCGAAGGTCTCTCGCAGCTCTATCTCAAGGATCGCCAGGTCGCTGCATTCGTCCAAGCCGCCATGGAAGAGGGGGTGCGCGTCGCCACGACCGCCATGACGACCCTGGAGGCTGACTTCGAGCGTATCCACCCGGCCCGGATCAGCTGGGTTCTGTCCCGCATTGACGTCCACGAGATCACCAAACGCCTGGCGGGTGACGCCGCCGCCCTCTTGCGTACCCATCACCTGCACGGCCACAAGTACGCCATCGATGCTGTCCTGGCCGCTGTCGCACGTGCCGCTCAGGGACCCGTGACCGTCCTCACCTCCGATCCGGAAGATCTCACCCTCTTGTGCGGGCCGACCGTCGAGATCATTAAAGTCTGAATACTCGGGTCATCTGTCCCGGGTCGGCCC
>NZ_JARJBC010000074.1:0-930 GCF_029269905.1 Streptomyces silvisoli
CGCGATTTGCGGGTGACCGCCGATACGGTCCGCAAGTGGCGGCGCCGGTTCCTTGCCGAGCGGTTGGACGGCCTGGTTGACGAGCCCAGGCCGGGTCGGCCGCCCACTGTCGGGGTCGATCAGGTGGAGGCGGTCGTGGTCGCCACGCTGGAGGAGATCCCGAAGAACGCCACCCATTGGTCGCGGAAGTCGATGGCTGACCACAGTGGCCTGTCGAAGTCCACCGTCGGCCGGATCTGGCGGAAGTTCCAGCTCAAGCCGCATCTGACGAACACCTTCAAGCTGTCCACGGATCCGTTGTTCGTGGAGAAGGTCTACGACGTCGTCGGTCTGTACTTCAACCCGCCCGAGGGTGCGGTGGTTCTCTCGGTGGATGAGAAGTCCCAGATCCAGGCCCTGGACCGCTCTCAGCCGGTGCTGCCGATAATGCCGGGGATGCCCGAGCGACGCACCCACGACTACGTGCGCAACGGGTTGACCACGTTGTTCGCCGCGTTCGATGTCGCCACCGGCGAGGTCATCAGCGCCCTGCATCGCCGACACCGGGCGGCGGAGTTCAAGAAGTTCCTGATCCGGATCGACAAGGAGGTTCCCGCACACCTTCAGATCCATCTCATCTGTGACAACTACGGCACCCACAAGACACCCGCGATCAAGGCGTGGCTGGCCAAGCACCCTCGGTTCCACGTGCACTTCACCCCGACCGGCTCCTCGTGGATCAATCAGGTGGAGCGGTGGTTCGGCTTCCTGGCCGACCAGATGATCCGCCGCGGTGCCCACAAGAACGTCCAAGCCCTCGAAGCCGATATCCGCCGCTGGGTCAAAAACTGGAACGAGGACCCCAAGCCGTTCATCTGGACGAAGACCGCCGAGGAGATCCTCGACTCCCTCGCCCGCTTCTGCCGACGGATCTCTGGCGCAGGACACTAG
>NZ_JARJBC010000075.1:0-904 GCF_029269905.1 Streptomyces silvisoli
TGCCCATCACGCAACACCAACTGCGGCTCATCCACAGCCAGCACCTGGCCCAGCACCGCGGCGTCCAACTCGATGTCGGTGTCGGTGTCGAGCAGAACGAACCGCCCGGGATTTTCCGTCTGCGCCGCACGCACCAAACCCCACACCGCAGCCGCAGCCAAATCCGACAAGGACTCACCAGGCCAAGCAGCGACCGCACCCCGCGTCCGTATAAGCAACGGCACCTTTCCGAACCGCTCCTCACCCAACCAGTGCTGCACCTGCCGCAACACCCACCCGGTCAACTCATGAGTCGAATCCACCACCGCATCCGAGTCCCCGGCCACGGCCAACACCACCACCTGCGGAACCCCGGCCCCGCCCTCCAAAGCAGCACCGGCCGCCTGCAAGTCGGCATACGAAGCGTCCGCCGAGCCGCCCCGGTCGACCACCACCCACTCCTGCACCGGAACAGCGGACGGAGCGGGGATATCAATCCATTCCAGCCTCAGCAGGGCGCCGTCACTGGTACCGGTGGTGAGGCCGTCGGCGGTCAGCGGCCGCATAGTCAGCGAACCGATCGACAGCACAGGCGACCCGGTGCTGTCCGCGACCGCAATCGCCACCTCATCCAGTCCTGTACGGGTCAACGCAACCCGCAACCGTGACGCACCCGAAGCACGCAACACCACATCCGTGAAGGTGAACGGCAACCCACCGTCCCGCGCCGAGTCCAAGCCAGCGAAGACCGTGGGGTGCAACGCCGCATCCAGCAACGCCGGGTGAATACCAAAAGAGTCCGCCAGACCACGCCCAGCCTCGGGGAGCTCGACCTCAGCGAGAATTTGGTCCCCACGCCGCCAAGCCCTGCTCAGCCCCTGGAACACCGGACCATATGCAAACCCGCTCTCGCTCAGCTGCTCAT
>NZ_JARJBC010000076.1:0-816 GCF_029269905.1 Streptomyces silvisoli
TGTCCGTGGCCGTGATCAACGGCCCGGCATCAACGGTGGTCGCGGGCGAGTCTGATGCTTTGGACCTGTTGCTGGCTCACTGTCGTGATCGGGAGGTCCAGGCGCGTCGGATTGCGGTGGATTACGCGTCACACTCCGCGTTGGTGGAGCCGCTTGAGCAGCGTTTGCTGGCGGACTTGGCGCCGATCAGTCCTCGGTCGACCGGAGTGCCGGTGTATTCGTCGGTGACCGGAGAGTTGATGGACACCGCGTCGTGGGGCGCGGAGTACTGGTACCGCAATCTGCGGAATACGGTGTTGTTCGAGAAGGCTCTCACGGCTGCTTTGGACGCCGGTGCCAGCACGGTGGTTGAGGTCAGTCCGCATCCGGTGCTGCTTCCCGCGGTCCAGGACATTGTGGACCAACACGAGGACCCCGCGACGGCGGTGGGCACGTTGCGTCGTGGTGAGGGAAACCTCCACCAGATGGTGTCGGCCGTGGCACAGGTGTATGCGGATGGCGTTGCTGTTGACTGGGCTGGGGTTTTTGCTGGTTGTGGTGCTGTGCGGGTGGGGTTGCCGACGTATGCGTTCCAGCGGCAGCGTTTCTGGCCTGAGGCGACCAGTGGGCCGACCGATGTGGCTGCGGCGGGGTTGAGTTCGGCTGAGCATCCGTTGCTTGGGGCGATGTTGTCGTTGCCGCAGACGGATGGTGTGGTGTTCACCAGTCGTCTGTCGCTGCGCACGCACCCGTGGTTGGCGGACTACGCGGTGCAGGGTTCGGTGGTGTTCGCTGGCACTGGGTATGTCGAGTTGGCTATCCGTGCTGGTGACAGTG
>NZ_JARJBC010000077.1:0-801 GCF_029269905.1 Streptomyces silvisoli
TATTCTCTACCAGACCACCTGAGTCGGTTTAGGGTACGGGCCGCAACAGCACTCACTAGAGGCTTTTCTCGACAGCATAGGATCATCCACTTCACCACAATCGGCTCGGCATCAGGTCTCAGACACAAACAGGACGGATTTACCTACCCTGCGTCCTACACCCTTACCCCGGGACAACCACCGCCCGGGCTGGACTACCTTCCTGCGTCACCCCATCGCTCACCTACTACCACGTTGGATCAGCGGCTCCACTCACACCAGGATTGTCCGAAGACGCACCCAACGGCTTCACGGCCTTAGCATTCGAGGGTTCAGCGTTGGCGCACTATCACGGGTACCGGAATATCAACCGGTTGTCCATCGACTACGCCTGTCGGCCTCGCCTTAGGTCCCGACTTACCCTGGGCAGATCAGCTTGACCCAGGAACCCTTAGTCAATCGGCGCAAGAGTTTCCCACTCTTGTATCGCTACTCATGCCTGCATTCTCACTCGTGAACCGTCCACAACTACCTTCCGGCGCTGCTTCACCCGGCACACGACGCTCCCCTACCCACCCACACCTTCGTTAGAAGTACTTGTGTGAGTGACACGACTTCGGCGGTATACTTGAGCCCCGCTACATTGTCGGCGCGGAATCACTTGACCAGTGAGCTATTACGCACTCTTTCAAGGGTGGCTGCTTCTAAGCCAACCTCCTGGTTGTCTCTGCGACTCCACATCCTTTCCCACTTAGCATACGCTTAGGGGCCTTAGTCGATGCTCTGGGCTGTTTCCCTCTCGACCATGGAGCTTATCCCCCA
>NZ_JARJBC010000078.1:0-745 GCF_029269905.1 Streptomyces silvisoli
TTGGCATCGCGATCACGGATCAGGAACCGGAAGTTGTCGGCCCGGTCTCCCAACTCCATCAGTAGGTTCCGGGGGAGCTGGGTCACCCACTGGCCCGTGGGGTGGGCGGTGATGCCGAGGACGTGGATGCGCCGGGTGTTGATCTCCATGATGAAGAGGACGTAGAGGCGTTTGAGGAAGAGGGTGTCCACGTGCATGAAGTCGCAGGCCAGGAGGGTGTGGGCCTGCATGCGCAGGAAGGTGCGCCAGGTCTGTTGCGAGTCGCGCTGCGGTGCGGGTGGCAGACCGGAACGACGTAGCACCCGGCGGATGGTGGCGGCAGCGACTCGGTGGCCGAGCCGCCGCAGCTCACCTTGGGTCCTGACGTACCCTCAGGTTGAATTCTCCTCGGTCAGGCGCAGGATGAGCGCGACGATCTCGTCGGGCAGTGGGGGGCGACCGGGCCTGACCGGTGGCTGGCGCCACTTCCAGCGCAGCAGGCGCCGGTGCCAGGCAAGTAGCGTGTCCGGGGTGACCAACCGGTGCCGCCGCAGGGCGGGTGGCAGACGCACAGCGAGAGCGGAGAGCAGGGCATGGTCGGCCCATGACATCTGCGGCCGCTTGACCTGTCGGCGCAGTACGGCGACCTCGTGGCGCAGGGTGAGGAGCTCGGCCTTGTACGCGGCGGAGGAGCGCCCCAGCAGTGTCAGCCAGCCCAAGAGTTGGGAGAAGATCAAGTACAGCAGCCGTAGACCCACGAAATGAG
>NZ_JARJBC010000079.1:0-720 GCF_029269905.1 Streptomyces silvisoli
GCTCCAACGACCAGTCCACAAAAGGCGCCAGCGCCAGAGCACACTCACCCATCGAATCAGCGAACACCGGGGAAGACTCCAGCAGGCCTTGAGCCATACCAACCCACTGCGCACCCTGACCAGGGAAAACAAACACCACCTGGCCACCAGCCCGAGCAGCGCCCTGCACCACCCCAGCAGCCGACTCCCCAGCAGCAACGGCCCGCAGCCCGGCCATCAACTCATCCCGGTCACTGCCCACCACCACCGCACGGTGATCGAACACCGCACGCGAACTGACCAGCGACCACCCCACATCCACCGGCCGCAACGACGGATCCGACTCCACAAATTCCAGCAACCGGGCCGCCTGCGCCCGCACTGCCTCAACCGACTTCCCCGACAACACCCACGGCACCACACCACCCACACCCGAACCACATGGGGCCTCTGTGTCAGGTTGAGTGTCAGGTGCGGTCTCGGTCTCGCTCTCGGAGGGAGCTTCGAGGATGACGTGCGCGTTGGTACCACTCACGCCGAACGAGGAGACTCCGGCCCGACGCAGATGATCGGTCTCCGGCCAAGGGATGGCCTCGGTCAACAACCGCACATCGCCCTGGGACCAGTCCACCTGCGTCGACGGCTGATCCACATGCAACGTCTTAGGAAGCACACCATGGCGCAGGGCCATGACCATCTTGATCACACCGCCCACACCCGCCGCGGCCTGGGTGTGACCGA
>NZ_JARJBC010000007.1:0-304747 GCF_029269905.1 Streptomyces silvisoli
CCCGTTCGGGGGATGTGGGGCGGGGGGGGGGCGGCCCCCCCGCCCCCGCCCGCACCCCCTCCGGCAACGCGGCGCACGTCAGAGGGCCCGCAACCGCCGCTTGTAGAGCTTCCCGTTGGGATCCCGCGGCATCTCCGCGATGAAGTCAACAGACCTCGGGCACTTGTACCTGGCCAGCACCCGCCCGCAGTGCGCCAGGATCTCCTCCGCCAGCTCCGGCCCCGCATCCCGCCCCGGAGCCGGTTCGACCACCGCCTTGACCTCCTCCCCCCAGTCCTCGTGCGGCACGCCGAACACCGCCGCGTCCGCCACCGCGGGGTGGGTCAGGAGCGCGGCCTCCACCTCCGCCGGATAGATGTTGACCCCACCCGAGATGATGAGGTCGATCTTCCGATCACGCAGATACAGATAGCCGTCCGCGTCGAGGAACCCGAGGTCGCCCACCGTGAAGAAGTCTCCTATGCGGTTCTTCCGCGTCTTGTCCTCGTCCTTGTGGTAGCGGAAACCGCCGGTGGTCATCGACATGTACACCGTCCCCAACTCCCCCGGCGGTAGCCGGTTCCCCGCGTCGTCGAAGATGGCGATCTCGCTGATCGGCCAGGGGCGCCCGACGGTGCCCGGTTTCTTCAGCCACTCGGCGGCGGGAGCGAAGGTCCCGCCGCCCTCGCTCGCGGCGTAGTACTCCTCCACGCACGGCCCCCACCACTCCAGCATCGCCCGCTTGATGTGCTCGGGACACGGCGCGGCGCCGTGGATGGCGTGCCGCATGGAGGACACGTCGTACCGCCGCTTGACCTCGCCGGGCAGCGCCAGCAGGCGATGGAACTGTGTCGGCACCATATGCGTGTGCGTGCACGCGTACGCGTCGATCACCCGCAGCATTTCCTCGGGCGTCCATTTGTCCATCAGCACCACGGGATGCCCGATGTGCAGTGCCGCCGCGGCGAACTGGAGCACCGCCGTGTGGTAGAGAGGCGAGCACACCAGATGCACGTTGTCGTCGAACGGCTTGATGCCGAAGAAGCCGAGGAACCCGCCGAGATGGGTTTCCTCCGGAGGCTTTCCGGACAGTGGGCGCCGAATGCCACGCGGCTTTCCGGTGGTTCCCGAGGTGTAGTTCATCACCCCACCGGAGGTGCGGTCCCGCGGCGGCTCCGAGGGCTGCCCGTCGAGCAGCGCGGAGTACGGCCGGAACCCCGGCGCGTCCCCCACCGCGAAGCGGTGGCTCGCCGGAAGCGCCGCCTCCTCCGCGGCGGCCCGCGCCTGCGGCGCGTACCGCTCGTGCGCGATCAGCGCCTTGGCCCCGGAGTCCGCGACGATCCAGGCGATTTCCGGGCCGACGAGATGGTGGTTGACCGGTACGAGATAGAAACCGGCCTGCGCGGCGGCGAGATAGGCGGTGAAGAACTCGACGCCGTTGGGCAGTACGACGGCGAAGGCGTCGCCGGGTCCGAGCCCGGCGGCCCGAAGGCCGTGCACGAGTTGGTTGGCGGTGGCGTGCAGCCGCTTCGCGCACCACCGCTCGCCGTCCGGTGCGACCAGCATGGTCCGGTCGGGGTTCTGCGCGGCCTGCGCCCAGAATCCGTTGACGGTCGTGGTCATCGGGGACGACCTCCTTCGCGTCCGGCGATCCGGTTGACACGGGTGATGGCCCGCTCGAAGCCGCGGACCAGGTCGTCGAAGACGGCCTGGACCGGTCGTTCGGAGTTGAGTCGGCCGACGATCTGGCCGACGGGAGTGCCGAGCAGTGGTTCGACCTCGTACTTCTGGATGCGGGAGACCGCCTCGGCGACCAGCAGCCCCTGGAGCGGCATCGGCAGTGGGTCCGGGCTCGCCGGGTCGTCCCATGCCTCGGTCCAGCGGGTGCGCAACTGGCGGGCGGGCTTGCCGGTCAGGGCGCGGGAGCGGACGGTGTCGCCGGATCCGGCGGCGAGCAACCTGCGGGTCAGCGCTGGGGAGTTCAGCTCGGCCTCACGGGTGGTGAGCCAGATCGAGCCGAGCCAGACGCCCTGTGCGCCGAGCGCCAGCCCGGCGGCGATCTGCTCTCCACTGCCGATGCCCCCCGCGGCGAGCACCGGCAGCGGGGCCACCGCGGCGACCACCTCCGGGGTGAGCACCATGGTGGTGATCTCGCCGGTGTGGCCCCCCGCCTCGTAGCCCTGGGCGACGACGATGTCGATGCCCGCCTCCTGGTGGCGTCGGGCGTGCCGGGCGCTGCCGGCCAGCGCGGCCACCAACGCGCCGTTGTCATGGGCGCGTTGGGTGACGTCGGGTGGCGGTGAGCCCAGGGCGTTGGCGAACAGCTTGACCGGGTGGTCGAAGGCGACGTCGAGCTGGGAGCGGGCGACCTGCTCCATCCAGCCGGTGATCCGCCAGCCGGACTCCTCGCCGGGTGGCAGTTCGGGCACGGCGTGCTGGGCGAGGGTGTCCCTGACGAACTGCCGGTGCCCTTCGGGGATCATCGCCTCGATCTCGGCGACGGAGACGCCGTCGACCTTCTTGGCGGGCATCACCACGTCGAGCCCGTACGGTCGGCCTCCGGTGCGCGCGTCCAGCCAGTCCAGGTCGCGGGCGAGGTCGTCGACGGCCCCGTAGCGCACCGCGCCCAGTACGCCGAGCCCACCCGCCTTGCTGATGGCCGCGGCGACCGCGGGGAACGGCGTGAAGCCGAAGATGGGGTGCTCGATGCCCAGCCGCTGGCTCAGCTCCGTCTCCATGAGGGGCAGGATGCCGCACGCCGCCGACGAGGGGAAGAGATTTTCTGACGTGACGTCAGTTTTGCTGGGCTCAGGACCGGGCGTACTCCCGGCGGATCGCCGCCACCCTCCGGTACAGGTCCACCGCCTCGGCGCCACGGCCGAGTTGCTCCAGGCAGTGCGCCTCGTCGTTGCGACTGGTCAGGGTGTCCGGATGGTTGGGTCCGAGCGCCCGCTCCCGCCCCTCGGCGACGGCGCGGTAGAGGCTCAGGGCCTCGTCCCAGCGGCCCAACCATCCCAGGGCCACGGCCACTTCGCGTCCGCTGACCAGCGTGTCGGGGTGCTCGGCGCCCAGCGCCCTGGCACGGATCCCGTACACCTGGCGCGCCTCGGCGAGCGCCTCCTTCCAGCGCCCGAGCCTGCCGAGGTTGACGCCCATGCCGTGCCGGGCCCGCAGCGTCTCCGGGTGGTCGGCTCCCTGGACCCTGGCGCGCACCGCGGCCAGCTCCCGGTAGAGCTTGAGCGCCTCCTCGCTGCGCCCGAGCCGGCCCAGGCAGATGCCGACCTCGTAGCGGGCGGCCAGGGTGTCCGGATGGTCGGGGCCGAGGCTGCCGGAGCGGGCCGCGGCCACGTCCCGGTACTCGGCGAGCGCGTCCTCCCAGTGGCCCAACTGGCCGAGTGTGTAGGCGACTTCGAAGCGGGTGACCAGCGTGTCCGGGTGACTGGCGCCCAGCGTCCGGGCCCGGGCCGCGGCCACCTCGCGGGCCGTCTCGTAGGACTCCTGGAGCCGTCCGAGCCGACCGAGGTTGAAGGCGAGGTTGTGCTGGCAGCGCAGGGTGTCGGGGTGGTCGGCGCCCATGGTGCGCTCCCGGGCGGCCAGCACGTCGGTGTAGACCCGGTGGGCGTCCTCGTGGCGGCCGAGCCTGCCGAGGGCGAACGCGGTCTCCTGCCGGGCGGCGAGCGTCTGCGGATGGTCGGCGCCCAGCGTCCGGCTGCGGGCCGCGACCACCTGCTCGTACTCGTGGAGCGCCTCCTGCGCGTGGCCCAGCCGGCTGAGGGCGAAGCCCAGTTCGTAGCGGCTGGCCAGGGTCTCGGGGTGCTCGGCGCCCAGCGCGTCCTCGCGGGCCTGGGCGACGGCGCGGTGCACCTCCACCGCCTCGGCCCAGCGGCCGAGCCTGCCCAGGCTGAGGGCCGCGTTGTACCTACTGGCCAGCACGGACAGCAGCTCGGGATCCACGGTGTGCCGCGGCCGGGCCGCCCAGGCGGCGTTGTACCAGGCCCCGGCGGGTATGCCGCCCCCGGCGTCCGGCCGGAGCGCCCGGCGGCCGACCGCCAGCGGGCCGAGGGTCAACGCCCGGGCCCAGAAGGGAAGTTCGCCCGCACGTTCCGCACTGGCCTGGATGGCGGCGAGCCTCTTGCCGATCACCTGGGCGTCCTGCGGGCGGTCGTCCGGCTCCTTGCCGAGCAGGTCGAGGACCAGCCGCTCCAGCGCCTCGGGCAGTTCGGGGCGGTGCTCGCGCGGCGGCTCCGGCGCGGTGTCCCGGTGCCGTACCAGCACCGCCCAGGCGTCGTCCATGTCGAACGGCGGGGCGCCGGTGGCCAGTTCGTAGAGCACGCAGCCGAACGAGTACAGGTCGCTGCGGTGGTCTATCTCGCCCCCGGCGATCTGCTCCGGCGACATGTAGTGGGGGGTGCCCATCGCCATGCCGGTGCCGGTCAGCCGGGAGGTGAAGCCGATGTCATGGCCGAGCCGGGCGATGCCGAAGTCGCAGATCTTCACCGTGCCGTCGGGCACGCGGATGATGTTGGCCGGTTTCAGGTCCCGGTGCACCACCCCCTGGGCGTGGGTGTACGCCAGCGCCGCGGCGACCTGCTCGGCGATGTCCAGCAGGTCGGGCACCGGAAGCGGGATGCGCTGTCCGTCCTCCAGTAGTTGCAGCAGGTTGCGGCCGTCCAGCAGTTCCATCACGAGGTAGAGCACCCCGTCGTCCTCGCCGAAGTCATGCACCACGGTGATGCCGCGGTGTTGCAGCGAGGCGGCGACCCGCGCCTCGCGGCGGAACCGCAGTTCCATCGCCCGTGTGTGCGCGGGATCGCTTGAGGTCTTCATCGGCTTGAGGCACTTGACGGCGACCTTGCGGCCCAGCGCCTCGTCCTCGGCGCGCCACACCTCGCCCATGCCACCGCGACCGATCAGTTCGATCAGCCGGTATCGCTCCCGAATCAGCCTGTTCTCCCCCATCGCAAGCCGCCGCCCCCCGTTGTTTCGCTTCTGTCACCCGGCGTTTTCCAGTATGGCCGCGCCGTGCAGGGTACGGCACGGCGCATCACGGCCGGGTTCGCGCATCCGCCTCCGCGCAGCGCGTGTTTCGCGGGAGCGGCGTTGGGGAAGGGCCGGTCAGCGGCGGACCCTCGGCATGCCCAGGCCGATCCACGAGATGATCTCCCGCTGGATCTCGTTGTTACCGCCGCCGAAGGTGAAGATCACCGCACTTCGGTAGCCTCGCTCCAACTCCCCGTGCAGCAGCGCCCCGGCGGATCCCTCCTTCAACGGGCCCGCCGCCGCGGCCACTTCCATCAGCCAGGCGTAGGCGTCGCGTCGTGCCTCCGAGCCGTAGACCTTGACCGCGGAGGCGTCCTGCGGGGTGAGCGTGCCGCGCTGGAGGGCGTCCACCATCTGCCAGTTGAGCAGCTTCATCGCGTCCAGCCTGGCGTGTGCGCGGGCCAGCCGGGCGCGCACCCAGCCGAGGTCGATGACCCTGCGGCCGTCGCCGAGCTTGGTCAGGGCGGCCCAGCGCCGTACGTCGTGCAGCGCGCGGATGGCCATCGTGCCGTGTGCGGCGAGGGTGACGCGTTCGTGGTTGAGCTGGGTGGTGATCAGCCGCCAGCCCTTGTTCTCCTCGCCGACCCGGCGGGTGACGGGCACCCGGACGTTCTCGTAGTAGCTGGCGGTGGTGTCGTGCCCGGCGAGGGTGTGGATGACGGTGCAGGAGTAGCCGGGGTCGCTGGTCGGTACGAGCAGGATGCTGATGCCCTGGTGCGGCGGGGCGTCCGGGGCGGTGCGCACGGCGAGCCACACCCAGTCGGCGGTGTCGCCGTTGGTGGTCCAGATCTTCTGGCCGTTGACCAGGTAGCCGTCGCCGTCGCGAACGGCGCGGGTCCTGAGCGAGGCCAGGTCGGTCCCGGCGTCGGGTTCGCTGTAGCCGATGGCGAAGTCGATCTCCCCGGAGAGGATCTTCGGCAGGAAGTACGCCTTCTGTTCGTCCGTGCCGAACTGCATGATCGTCGGTCCCACGGTGTTGAGCGCCATCAGTGGCAGCGGCACTCCGGCCTGCGCGGCCTCGTCGAAGAAGACGAACTGCTCCATGGGGGTCAGACCGCGCCCGCCGTACTCCACGGGCCAGCCCACGCCCAGCCAGCCGTCCGCGCCGAGGCGGCGGACGGTCTCCCGGTAGAAGGTCTTCTGGCCCGCCGGGTCGTGGTGTCGGGCGTAGGCGTTGTCGGGCACCAACGTGCCGAAGTACGCGCGCAGTTCGTCGCGCAGGCGCTGCTGCTCGGGGGTGTAGTCCAGGTGCACGGCCCCTCCTGAGGTCTGGTGTCCCGGCGGTCCCGCGGTGTCGGCGCACAGAGTAGAACGCGTTGCAGAAACCTGGAAGGGGCGCACGGCGAGGGCGACTTGGCGCCTGCCGGGTGGATCACGCGGCCCGGTGGACTGGCCGCTGCCGCGGCCCACGACGCGGGATCCGCGGGACAGGCGCTATGGCTTGCGGGCCACCGCGGCGTAGCAGGACGCCTCGGCCGCGCTGACCGCCGCGACATCGCGCGGGTCGTCGGGGCGCCACCGGTGGGAGAGGGTGATGCCCGGCTCCAACAGCTCCCAGCCGTCGAAGAACCGTGCGAACTCCGCCCGGTCGCGCAGCCGTACCGGGGTGCCCGCCGCACGGTAGATGGCGGTCACCTCGGCCAGCGCCTCGGGGGCGAAGTCCGCCGTGGCGTGCGTGACGGCCAGTACGCTGCCCGGCGGCAGCGCCCGCTTGAAGTGCTCGACGACGGCGTGCGCACCGCCGCCCCGCTCGTCGTCGACGAAGTGCAGCAGGGCGTTCAGGCTGAGCACCACCGGTCGCGACAGGTCCAGGGTGCCGAGGAGTTCCGGCGCCGACAGCACCGCCGCCGGATCCGTGACATCGGCCTGCACATAGGCCGTACGGCCCTCGGGATGGCTGCGCAGCAGCGCGGCGGCATGGGCGAGGACGATGGGGTCGTTGTCGGTGTAGACGACCCGCGCCTCGGGCGCGACCTCCTGGGCGACCTCGTGCAGGTTGGGCGAGGTCGGGATGCCGGTGCCGATGTCCAGCCACTGACGCGTTCCGGCACGGGCCAGGGCGCGGGTGGCGCGGTGCATGAACTCGCGGTTCACCCGGGCGGCGAGCTGGGCCGCGGGGAAGACGCCGAGGACCTTCGCCGCGGCCTCCCGGTCGGCGGCGAAGTTGGTCCTGCCGCCCAGGAAGTAGTCGTAGATGCGCGCCGAATGCGCCCGGTCCAGCCGCAGGTCCACGCCGGACGCGCCGTGTGCGCACTCGTCCATGACCACCCCTCCCCGTGCCGGACCGATGGGAACCCGGAGTTGCAGTAGTCATACCATTACGCTGCGGAAGATTTTTACGGGGCCGCGTTACACACCAGGGCCGTTTGTCCGATTGGCTGACAGGCGAGGGCACAACGCCCCCGCTCCGACGCCGCCGTCCGTCAGCCACGGGCGCGGTCGTGAAATCCAGCAGAGGACCGTGTGAACACCAATCCCCCGCACCCATCCGCGCCCGACGGCCCGTCCGGCCCTCCGCTGCGGCAGCCCGTGCGCCGCCTCGCCCTCACCTTCGAGGCCTTCCACGACACCCACCACCTGCTGTGGCTGCGCTACGCCCATCTGCACACCGGAAGCCGGGCCGCCGCCCTGCGCATAGAGGGCGCCATATCGCGCCAACTCGCCACGTCGTGGCCGCATGTGCTGCGCCAGGAGTCGGTGCCGTTCTACGCCTGGACCGTGCTGAAGGAACACGTGGCGAACTGGCTCAGCGCACACGACCGCCCGGTGGCGCTCACCGAGACCGCCGCCTTCGACGCCGTCTCCCGGGCACTGCGCGAGGCCCAGGAGCAGTTCGCGGTCCTGGAGAGCAGGATCGGACTGTACTCGGCCATCGCCGAGTTACCCGAGCGGCAGTGCGACGTGATCGTGCTGCGCTTCGCACTGGGTTACGACGACCCGTTCATCGCCGCGCTGTTGGGCGTGGAGGAAAGCACCGTACGGTCGCATGTGAGCATCGCGAGGAGGAAACTGGCCGCACGGCTAGGGATTCCGTGGCGGGAGTGAGGGGGCCGGACGGATGCGTCCACGCCGCGACGGCGACAGCATAGAGGCGCTGCTCGGCACGGCCGAGGTGCTGGCGCACGAGTACGAGGACTACGATCCGGTCGCCGCCCGGGAGGCGGTGGCCCGCAGCATGGGCAGCACCACCGCGGGCGCCGCGCCGTGCCCCACCGCGCACGAGCAGGCCCGGCACGAACTCGACCTGGCCTGCGCGCTGGTGCTCAACGCACCGGAGGCGGCGGCCAGTTTGGACCGGCTGGTCGACCACGACCGGATCGACCCGGAGGGCGCCCTGGTCTTCGCCGCCCTGCTGCACCTGGCCGGGCATGGTGAGGCGGCCGAGTTCTGGTGGCGGTTCGCGGCCGGCGGCGGCAGCCGTACCGCGGCCTACTGCCTCTTCCTCGACCACCGCCGCCGCGGCGAGTTCCGCGACGCCGACCACTGGCGCGGGCAGGCCACCCGGCCGCCGGGCGCGGCCCAGCCCAACCCCGAACCCGCGCGGGCCAACGGGCCGCTGCCGCTGTCGGAGTCGGCTTGCCGCGACCTACTGGTGCAGTGGCACCGCGGCCTCACCCCGCGACTGCCCGCGGCGCTGCGCGGCGCCATCGCCCGCCTCCAGGCCGACTGCGCCGAGGGCGACTTCGGTCGCATCCCCCGCCCCGGCCCCACCCTGTGCGGCCGACTCGCCTCGCCTACGGCCGGGGATCGATCGGCGTGAGGGTGCCGCTCACCAGTTCCTCGACAGGCATCGGGCCAGGTCCCGTGAGGCGGTTGCCCAGACCGACGATCAGGGACATGAGGAAGACGAACGCCGCCGTGACGGCCAACGCCCAGGTCGTCACATGCAGGTAGCCGCCCGGCTGGCGCGGGTCCAGGAAGTCGTACGGGTACCAGTGCGCGAACGGACCGCGCAACAGCGAGTAGGCGAGGTAGGCCAACGGGAAGGCGAGCCAGGGCAGTCCGCCCACCCAGCGGATCGGACGGGCGGGCGGACCTGCCAGCCAGTCGGCCAGCGCCGCCACCGGCATCACGGCGTGCACCACGACATTGGCCCAGACGATCACATCGCCGCGTTCCTGGCCGGCCAGCAGCGTCCAGTAGACGATCCCCGTCACCGCCAGGTACAGCGCCGCGGCACCCCGCCACGCGTCACCGATCGGGTCGCGGCCGGTCAACAGCGCCAGGCCGCCGACCAACAGCACCGCGGCACCGAAGAGGTTGGACAGGTTGGTGAAGTAGGAGAACCAGTTGGCCGCACCCTCACCGATGTGCAACGCCTGGTCGAACGTCACGGCGAGCGCGCTCACCGCGAGCAGCGCGATCGCCACCCTGGCCGCCCCAAGGCCCCGCGTCATGGCTGACATGAGCGCACGCTACTACAACAGGTAGTACGAATCGAGGGTCATGCGACATCGAGTCGACGCCACGCATGAGGGCTCCTTGACCTCCCCCCTTCGGCCCGCCATCAGCGCGTCCGGGCCGCCCGCTCATGGAGCGGGCGGCCCGCGCCGAGTTGCCAAGATCGCCTACGGCGGCGCTGCGCGCCGAACATCGCTCATCCAGGACAGCTCCCCCGGCTCCCGGCAGGTCGGGGAAAGGTCCAGCGGGCGCGCACGGCACGGGGTGCCGGGGGCTTACGGGTGGTACTTCTCCTCGACCGTCTCGGCACCGCCGGACTTGGGGTTCATGGTGAGGCGGACAGTCACGCTGTTGGTCTTCGCAGCCGTCTCCAGCTGGTCCACGGTGCACTTCGAGGTGCCGTAGCCGTCGTGGCCGATGGTCACACGGCCTTCGGTGTTGTCGGAGCAGATCGCGGCCGCGCCGAGGATCTGCGTGGCGTTGGAGACCAGGAATGCCTGGTCCGTGCCGCCGCCCTGGGGCTTGACTATCAGCTTGCCGGGCGCGAGGTACCCCAGCCTGCCGACGACCGTGCGGTGGTCACCCGCGTTGGCGACGCCGCTCCCGCCGGAGGCGGACACCGGCGGGCAGTAGCCGGTCTGCTCGCCGATGCTGTTGATTTCGGCGTTGGACCGCGGGTCTCCCGCGTAGTTGATCTGGTCGGTGCAGCGCACCCCATGCTTCTTGGGAGTGCCCGACGGCGTGCCGTGGGCGGAGCCTTGGCTGCCCTTGGCGGTGGACTGGGTGCCGGGCTGTGCGGAACTCGTGGGGGCGGACGAACTGGTGGAGGATCCGGCGGCGGAGGTCGCGTCGTTGGGTCCGCACGCGGTCAGTGCCAGACCTGCGGCGACGAGCACGGCAGTCGACAGACCCCAACGAGCAGCCCTGGTACGCATGGTGTCCCTCTTTCACTTCGACGATGTCGCCCCGCATCCGGTGGCGATGACTCCGATTTCGCCCCTGGACGGACGCAACCACCAGCGGCTGCAATGACTTTGGCATGTACAACAGTCCAAGTCGGCGCCTGTTACAGCCCCGTGGCGTAACGCCATACACGTCACGACAATCGACACCGGAGCATTGCCACCCACCCCCCTTGAACACACCCGGCAACGGGGCACCACGTTCTGTGTTCCCCCGCCCGAAGATCCCTGTCTCGATCAACAAGCCGGAGCCCACGACCACGTCCCACCCGGCACACCGGGCCGACAACGCTGCTGCGCGCACGCGCTGTGGGGGACGATCGGTTACGACCCTCGCCCGGGAGGCCCTGGCGGGCGGGGGCGGGACGGGGCGCACCTCAGCCGGGCCACATGGAATCCCCTACAAGATCCGTAACGAAATTGCGGCCGCGCCCACGGCTCGGTCAGCTCGGCGGCCTTACGTTGGCCGTTTCCAGGCAATTAATACGGGTAAACGGCTTATCGGATGTTATGTAGAGCAAGGGGTTGACCTGATGTCGACAGGGACACTTCTAGCGATCATCATCCCCGTTGTGGTGGTGATCGCCTTGATCGCGGTGGCCTCATCACTCGTCCTACGCCGCCGCCGTCTACGCGAGCGCTTCGGCCCGGAGTACGACCGGACGGTTGAAAGGGCCGACAGCCGCATGGCGGCAGAGCGCGAACTCAGCGCACGTGAAAAGCGCCACGACGCATTGGACATCAAGCCATTGCCGAGCGACGTCCGGGACCGCTACGCGCGAGAATGGGGCAGCGTCCAGGAAGAGTTCGTCGACCGGCCCGAAAACGCCGTGCATGACGCCGATCGCCTCGTGACCTCGCTGATGCATGAGCGCGGCTACCCCACCGAGGACTTCGAGCAACAGCTCAAAGACCTCTCCGTAGAGCACAGCCAGACGCTTGAGCACTACCGAGCCGCCCACAAGGTCGACGAACTCAGTACCCGGCACCAGGCGACCACCGAGCAGTTGCGTAGCGCCATGGTGCACTACCGCGCCCTCTTCGACGAACTGCTCTCCGACGGCGGCCAGACCCGGCACGCCCGAGCCTGAGTGATCACAACGGGAAGGAGGAGAAGGCATGCAGCGCGAAGGACCATCCGAGTCCGGCGGCGGCGAACTGTCGACCGAGGATCTTGTCCGCGCCCCAGCGGGAGGCGATGAGACCGAGGCGGAGGCTCCCACGCTTCCTGGCGAAAGCACGGGAGCGACGCCGGGGACCGCCGAAACGGAGGAGACAGGACGCACCGAAAACGAAGAGGCGGAGACCACTACCGCAGCAGAGGAGGAAACCCCTGCGCTGCTCACCGGCGAGGACGCGGAGGAATTCCGCGACCGCTGGCAGAAAATCCAGGGGGACTTCGTCGACGACCCGCGTGACGCCGTACACGCGGCCGACGGGCTGGTCGCCGATGTCATGCGAACGCTCGCCGCACGCTTCGCCAAGCACAAGGAGGGTCTGGAGGAGCAGTGGCACCGAGGCGGAGAGGTGGGCACGGAAGACCTACGCCTTGCCCTGCGGCACTACCGTGCGTTCTTCAACCGCCTCCTCGGCACGTAGCGGAATGAGGGTCGGCGCCTCCGGCCGCGGTGCACGTGGCCGCCCTCTGACAGCGCTCGTTCGGGCGCGGCCGGAGCGGGTGCCACCTGGCGAAGGGCGCCGCTGAAAGTCCGCGGGATCATCGTGGAAAAAAGGGCTTGTCCGAGAGGTCGGAGGTTGCTGTGATCATCCTCGGCATCATTTGCCTCATCGTGGGATTCCTGCTCAAGATCGCCATTCTGTGGACGATCGGGATCATCCTTGTGGTGATCGGGGCGATCCTTTGGCTCCTGGGCTCCGTTGGGCACGCTATCGGCGGCCGACGGCACTACTGGTAGCGAAGGAGCACGAGCGGTCGTCGGCCGGCGAAGGGAGGATGTGCCCAGGCGCGAGATCCGGTGACGCTGCCGAAGTGGGCCGAAGTCGATTTCCAGCGGGTGCCCGTTATCGAGAACAAGCTGGCGCTCGGAGGCGGTCAAGGTGAGCGACACGGCTCGGGCCGTCGACACGAAGGGGCACGGCCGATCTCGGGGTGATCGGTTCGGGACGGTCAACCACCCCGCGCACACGCGCCGTCCGCTCCGCGTGCAAGGGCTTGGCTGATGCGTCTGACTTCCGGGCGGGACCGGATCCGAGGTCAGGGCAGGGTGAGGATGCGGGGGCCGTCCTCGGTGATGGCGATGGTGTGTTCGATGTGGGCGGCTCGGCTGGCGTCGATCGTGCGCAGGGTCCATCCGTCGGAATCGGTGTAGTAGTCGTTGCGTCCTCCGGCCATGAGCATGGGTTCGATGGCGAGGGCGAGGCCGTGGCGCAGGGGGAAGCCGCGGCCGGGACGTCCGTGGTTGGGGACATGGGGGTCTTCGTGCATCTGGCGGCCGATGCCGTGGCCGCCGAAGTCGGCTGGCATGCCGCAGTCGGCCTTGCGGGCGACCGTGCTGATGGCATGGGAGATGTCGCCGATCCGGTGGCCGACGGTGGCGGCTGCGATGCCGGCATCCAGGGCCTGCTGGGTGGCGGCGATGAGTTCGAGGTCGGCGGGGCGTGGGGTGCCGACGGTGAAGCTGATCGCGGCGTCGCCGGTCCAGCCGTCGAGTTCGGCTCCGCAGTCGATGCTGACCAGGTCGCCGTCGCGCAGGCAGTAGTCGTCGGGGATGCCGTGCGAGACGGCGTCGTTGACGGACGCGCAGATCACGGCGGGGAAGGGGGTCGGGGCGAAGGAGGGCTTGTAGCCCAGGAACGGAGAACGTGCTCCGGCCTTGGTGAGAACGGCGCGAGCGGCTTCGTCGAGTTCGCGCAGACGAACTCCCACAGCTGCAGCCGCGCGGGCGGCCGCGAGTGCGTGGGCCACGACGCGACCGGCTTCTCGCATCGCCTCCAGTGCCGTGTCGGTCTTGATCTCCACCATGTTGGTGACTCCTGCCATGCGACGCTACCCAATACTTATACCGGTATTAGTATCACAGGCATGGTGAGAGTTCCCTTGAGTCCGCAGGAGCGGCAACGCGGAGAGCGCTTCGGGCTCCTGCTTCGCCAGGCACGCGGTGACCGCAGCATGGTCGACGTGGCAGCAGCCGCCGGGGTATCCGCTGAAACCCTCCGCAAGATCGAAACAGGCCGGGCCCCGACCCCGGCCTTCTTCACCGTGGCAGCCCTGGCCCACGCGCTGAACCTGTCCCTGGACGACCTCGCCGCCGCCTGCGCGGAAGACGCCGAAGGCGGCGAGCAGACCATGTCGGCGTAGCCGCCAGAACCGGGTTCGGGGCCCGGCTGCTGGCGGCACGGTGCTGGACCGGTGGCCGGGCCTCGCGGCCACCGTCGCCTCCCACGCGAAGATCGGGCGGTTGGACCTGCATCGCGACCCACCCGCCGCCCGCCTACGCCACCCAGATGAGGCTGATGACCGCGCGCTGTGCGTTGTGGCGGTGGTATTGGGCTCGGCGGAGCGGTTGCGCGCTACTGGGCGGCGATGGGTTTCGGCCGTGCCTGTGGAAGCTGTGGATGTGGTGGGCTTCCTGGCGGGCCCGCAGGGCCGCTGGGTGACCGGCCAGATCATCGACGCCTCCGTTGGCACCTACGTCGGCCCGATCACGGCCGGGTGACCCGCCCGGGGAAAGTACCGGGGCGGCGGGGCGGCGCCCCGCCAGGGAGCCGGTCGACGTCGCGAAGTCGCTGGGCGATGTCGAGGGGCTCTTGCGCCGCGCTGGCGTCAGCCCGCGGGCGCGCCTCACTTTCCCCCCGTAGCTTCGCCTTTGACGTCCGCTTCAGTCGGCGGCCCGTTGCGTGTCACGGATCGTCAAGACACCGACCTGGCACACCTGGCTGCCCCGGCGCTTGGGCGGCCTGGCCGTTCGTCCACCACGGTCAGCAACGTCCCCGTCATGGACCGCACTTACTCGACCCGCCCGTCTCCGGCGGGGCGCGCGGGCAAAATCTGCTTCGCCAACAGTCCACCGGATCGAGGGGATTGGTTCCGCAGATGGCAACGAGGACCCTGCCGCGGCGTACCCTCCGGCATATGCGAATAGCCTCGTCCTCGGATAGCAGCGGATGGTTAGAGCTGAGATGGGCCCTCATCCGGCAGGAGAGCAACGGCAGCGGCTACCGCGTGGGCCGGTATGCAACCCGTGGGGAGGCTGAGCGAGTTCGCAAGGCGCTCGAAGCGTGCGGCGATGCGCAGCTCTACGCGATCGAGAAGATCGACCGCCTCCAGGTGCCCTCGTCCGGGGTCGGTTCCTGCGCGTAGTGAGGCCGACACCCGTCTACAGTGTCGGCCTCAGTCCCCTGCAGGCTGTGCAGGAGGAGAGGCGGCGGGGAAGACCCCTCCACCCCGTGCCATGTCTACCTCGATGGCCATTCCAATGTCCTGGTTGGTGGCGCCACCAGCAATCGACCGGATGGGTGAGACGTCTCCTAGAAGGAGTGAGAGTGGATCAAGTATGTGACGATCACGCGCTTTGACAAACGGGCGTATGCCTACCAGGCACCGTGACCGTTGCTGCCGTCCGGTTGTGGCTGCGCCCAATGCGCCTTCGCTCCCGGTCGCGGAAGTCGTGCGCACCGTCCTCCGGTCACCTGATCGCCTTTCGGCCCTCGCGCATAAACGAGCGTGAACGGGTACCCGCACCAGTGTGTGTCCAGTGCGGCGGCCGCACCGCCGCGCTGCCGGGACGACAGTGAGGAGCCCCTGATGACCACGGTGAAAGAGTCGGTAGAGGTCGACGTGCCCCTCCACACCGCCTACAACCAGTGGACGCAGTTCGAGGAGTTCCCGAACTTCATGGAAGGCGTCGAGGAGGTCCGGCAGGTCGACGACCGCCACAATCACTGGACCACCAAGATCGGTGGCGTACGGCGGGAGTTCGACACCGAAATCGTCGACCAGCTCCCCGACGAGCGGATCACCTGGCGAACGGTCGGTGGCGACACCCAGCAGAAGGGCATGGTGCGCTTCCAGCCCGTGGACGAGGTGCACACGCGCGTGGAGTTGGTGATGGACGTCGAGCCGAGCGGGGCCGCGGAGAAGGCCGCCGACCTGACCGGCACCATCGACCGGCGCGTCAAGGGCGACATGCGGCGCTTCAAGGAGTACATCGAGCACCGCGGTGGCGAGACGGGAGCCTGGCGAGGCCGGATCCGGCCAGGGGACTGAACCGCGTGCGATCGTTCAGCTCCCGGCATCGAGCGGCTCAGGCGCTGGTCCGGGCGTCTCTAGGCCCACACGTCGGGTCCGCCGCCGCGCCATTCGATCAGGTCCGGGTCATCCATGGCGATCTCGTCCGGGTTGAGCCCGGCCCGCTGTAGGACGTCCTCGACATCACGCAGCGACCGGGCGACGCCGACGGGCTCGTTGAGGATCGTCATCAGCCGCCCGGCATCCTGGAGCGGGTGCACCACGAGAGGCGCGTTCTGCATGGACCCATCGTGCGCCCAGTGGGTGGCCGCCGCAGGCTGGCGCGGCGGTCCAGCAGGCCTGGCAGGCGGCCCGCTGGCAGCCGTGAATCGCCCCGGAAGGTAGATCGGGGACGGGCACGGGCGGGCTCGTGTTCCGCGGCGTCCGGTCAAGGGTTCGTTTCGAGGGTGAAGGTGCCGCGCGTGTGGGTCAGCCGGAGAAGTCGGGCAAGGACCTGCGGAACGGCGCGAAGGCGCAGGTCGCAACCGTGGGCCTGAGCGCGGCGAACCGCGCCGATCAAGGCATTGAGCCCGGCGCAGTCGCAAAACTGCAGGTTCGACAGATCGACGCTGATCCGCTGGTATGTGGTAACCGCCGAGTACAAGGTCATGCGCAGATCCGGGGCGGTGGCGATGTCCAGTTCCCCGGTCACGAACACCTGGCAGTCGTCGGGCCCAGAGTCCTGGACCTCGACGCGGAATGCGTCGAGCACGCGCGCTCCCTCACAGGTGCGGTGCGCCTTCTCTCCAGGAAACGCCGGTACCAGCCGCAGTGTCCACCCAGGTCAAGCCCGTGGGCGCGGACCGAGCGGGCCCGGCAGCCGGTTCGGCAGGGCCCGCGCGGCAGCGGGGCTTGGATGCTCCGGTCACTATGCGCGGCGGGCCGGGCGTCAGGGCGGTCGGTGTTCACCTCGGGGCAGGCGTTCTGATCAGGCTGAGGTCTTCGGCGGCGACTGGCGGCCCGCTGTGCGCAGTTGCTGGTTGATGCGCTGGGCTTCTTCGAGCTGGTCTTCGAGGATGATGATGCGGCAGGCGGCCTCTATTGGGGTGCCCTGGTCGACGAGTTCGCGGGCACGTGCGGCGATGCGCAGCTGGTAGCGGGAGTAGCGGCGGTGGCCGCCCTCCGAGCGGAGGGGGGTGATCAGGCGGTGTTCGCCAAGGGCGCGGAGGAAGGCGGGGGTGGTGCCGAGCATCTCGGCGGCCCGCCCCATGGTGTAGGCGGGGTAGTCGTCGTCGTCGAGGTTGTCGACGGCTCGGGAACTGGCAGGGGGCATAGACCTCTTCTTTCGGGGACGCGTCGGGGGGCCCGGGTGCCGTCTGGCACCCGGGCCCCGAGCTTTCAACACCATCTACCGGCTGTCTGTGCCGGCCTTCTTTGTCCGCAGGTTCCGCCTGGGAGGGCGGGACTGCGGGGATCGCGGATGCGTGACCGGGGACCACCTTCCAATCCGGGGCCTGCGGTACCCGGGCGGACTGGCTTCCTCGCCCGGGCGATCCTGATGGCGTTCTGCTCCTTACTTTCGGTTACTTGGATGTACTGCTGGATACCGCGGGTACTGCTTGCGGTCCCCGTGGGGACGTCCTACTTGACCTGCTTGCACGGCAGTTCGTGTCTGCCGTGCCCTCTCGACTTCCTGGGTACGACTAAACAGTAACCCTGCGACGGGGCAATGTCTACTGTCGCCGTGACAGTTTTTCTCCGCTACCGATGCGTGGACTTCTGTCGCCGCTGCCCTCGGAAGTAGTGGTTCCCGGGGTCGAATCCCGGCTCGACGGGCACACGCTGAGCCTGGGGCCACACCCGATCCAGAGCGGGGGGCGGCGCGCCCTTGCACTCATGGTCTGCGAACTCGCCACCAACGCCCTGCGCCACAGCGGAGGCCGCCACACCCTCGAACTCGGCGCCACCGTCGAGGCGGTGACCGTCGCCGTCAGCGACCTCAACTCGAGTGGGCGGTCGTCGGCGGCTGGTCGTGTTGTGGCGGCCCCAGGTCGCGATGGTGCGGTCGGCGGCGCGGCGTTCGCGGGTGGCCTGGAGGCGCTGTTCGCCGGTGGCTCTGCCTCAGCAAGACCGCGCCGAGCGCAGCAACGCTCTTCCTGCAATACTGCGACCAGACGGCATCAATATCTGTGCCCGCGGAGTGAGAGTTCAACGCGACCTGCACACAGATTTATTGCCGCAAGGGCCGAAGTGGAATTATTCAACACGCACAGGCCGTTGCGACGTGCTACTGTCGGTCCCAGTTGCGGTTGTGGTTCCCGAAACTTCGTGCGTTCCGGTCGGCTTCTGTGCCACTGGAAGTACTTTTGTAATTCCGGTCTTCTCCGGGCGGGGTAATCATCGCGGCGACACGGCGTCCGCACGGTGCGGATACCGGTGAACTGCCCCGAAGGAGAAATGACATGGCTACTGGCACCGTGAAGTGGTTCAACGCGGAAAAGGGTTTCGGCTTTATCGAGCAGGAGGGTGGCGGCGCCGACGTGTTCGCCCACTACTCGAACATCGCCGCCCAGGGCTTCCGCGAGCTGCTCGAAGGCCAGAAGGTGAACTTCGACATCGCGCAGGGCCAGAAGGGCCCGACGGCCGAGAACATCGTTCCTGCCTGACGCGACTGACGCGCACTCGTAGCTGGGGCCCGCATCCTTCGGGGTGCGGGCCCCAGCCGCATACCCCTCACGGTGACGGTTTCAACTGGGGAAACCCCCGAGGAATCCGTACTCGCCGCTCTGGGATCAGGGACGCAGATGCACGCACTGGCCGCGCGGCGGCCGAGGCTCCGAACACTGCATCCACATCGCGGTCGCCCTTCTCGATACCGGCGCCTGCGCAGACTGCACGCGACCAGATTCTCTCTCGCGTTCCATTCGGCTCATTCTTGCAATTCTCCGTGCGGATCACCGCTGCGGGAATTCCCCTATATGTGCCGCATCGAGGAAGGTTCCGCATGAACCGCACACGCGCGAACAACCGCTTCGCCCGCACCCGTAACGGCAGTGCCGACTCCGGAAAGAGCGGCAGCCGATTCGGCTCGTCGGCCCCGAGTCGCTCCGGCGGACCGGCCCGTTCCGGCGGTTACAGCCGCCGACGCGCCGCATTGCACGGTGAGTTTGCACTCCCCACGACGATCACCCCCGCGCTTCCCGCTGTGGAGGGCTTCGCCGATCTCGACATGCCCAGGGAACTGCTGGCCGCGCTCGGCTGGCAGGGCGTGACCGTGCCGTTCCCGATCCAGGCCGCGACGCTGCCGAACTCCCTCGCCGGCCGCGACGTCCTGGGCCGGGGACGCACCGGCTCCGGCAAGACCCTCGCCTTCGGGCTGGCGCTCCTGGCCCGCACCGCCGGGCAGCATGCCGAGGCCAGGCAGCCGCTGGGACTGATCCTCGTACCGACGCGTGAGCTGGCGCAGCAGGTCACTGACGCGCTCGCTCCGTACGCCCGCTCCGTGAAGCTGCGGCTGGCCACGGTCGTGGGCGGGGTGTCGATCGGCAAGCAGGCGGGCGTGCTGCGCGGCGGCGCGGAGGTCGTCGTCGCCACACCCGGGCGCCTCAAGGACCTCATCGACCGCGCTGACTGCCAGTTGGACCAGGTCGCCATCACCGTCCTCGACGAGGCCGACCAGATGACTGACATGGGGTTCATGCCGCAGGTCACCGCCCTGCTCGACCAGGTCCGCCCCGACGGGCAGCGCATGCTGTTCTCCGCCACCCTCGACCGCAACGTCGACCTGCTCGTGCGCCGCTACCTCAGCGATCCCGTCGTGCACTCCGTCGACCCCTCGGCTGGCGCGGTCACGACGATGGAGCACCATGTGCTCCACGTCCAGGACGCCGACAAGCGCGCGGCAACCACCGAGATCGCCGCACGCGACGGCCGCGTGATCATGTTCCTCGACACCAAACACGCCGTCGACCGCCTCACTGAGCATCTCCTGAGCAGCGGGGTGCGGGCCGCCGCCCTGCACGGCGGGAAGTCGCAGCCGCAGCGCACCCGCACGCTGGCGCAGTTCAAGTCCGGGCACGTCAGCGTGCTGGTGGCGACCAACGTCGCTGCGCGCGGGATCCACGTCGACAGCCTCGACCTCGTCGTCAACGTCGATCCACCGACCGACGCCAAGGACTACCTCCACCGCGGCGGCCGCACGGCCCGCGCCGGCGAGTCCGGCAGCGTCGTCACCCTGGTCACCCCGAACCAGCGGCGCGGTATGACGCGCCTCATGGCAGCGGCTGGCATCGTCCCGCAGACCACCCAGGTCCGTTCCGGCGAAGAGGTCCTGCACCGCATCACCGGAGCCCAGGCCCCCTCCGGCATCCCGGTCGTCATCGCCGCACCGGTGGCCGAACGTCCCAACAAGCGCGGCGCCGCCTCACGCGTCCGACGCCGCCCCGCTGCGGCGGCCCGGCGCGCGCCCGTACGGCGGTCCGTCTCCGACGCGGCAGCCTAGAACTTTCGTCATCAGGAAGTTGACCATCACTGTAGGAGGCACCTCTTGACGCTGGTCCAGACGCACCCCAGCTCGGCGGACACAAGCCCAATGAACAGGACGGCAGTCGACGCCATGGAAGCGGTCGGCCCGCAGGTCTGGGACGCGATGACCGTCGAGGTGGCGCTGTCCGTCATGGCCGCCGCCCGTACGGGGCACCTGGTCATCTGCGACGAGGACGGCCAGTGCACCGGCCTGGTCACCCTGGCCCGGCTTACCGCCGTCCGTGACAGCTCCGGATACACGGACCAGCTCCGCCTGCGCGACATCGCCGACGGCTTGGGGTCCTTCGCATCCCCGCTGAACACGTCGGCCGAGGCCGAGCACACGATGTGCCACCGGCCGCCCGGGACCCTGCCCGTGGCCGAAGAACACAGCACCGCTCCGGATGTGCTCGCCCTCTCCCGCTGAACCGCCCTCAGTACATCCGGCCCCGACTTCTCTTCTCCCTGTGAGGCATCATGCGCTGCGTCATCGCCCGCTTCCCGTTCGACCTGACCAAGAGCGGCGTGCTGGAATCCATGAAGGGCGTCAAGCCCGAGCCGGTCACCGGTGAGTGCGTCATCATCGGACGACGCCACTACCCCGCCAAGCAAGTCGGCCAGGTCATCACCCGCCAGGACCGGCGTGATTTCACCACCGGCGAAGTCCTGAGGGCCATGGCCCAACTCGGCTTCACCTGCCGCACCAGCCCCGAAGCCACACCTGCGCCCATGGCCAGCCCATACCAGCGGGCTTCCGCAATGCTCGGCACTCCCCTGTCCGTCTGGCCGACGGACAGGCGCGAGCCGGACAGGACGGTTTCTCGGCGCGGCGAGTCGGGGGTCAGTGGTCGGAGTAGCTGAAGTCCCCCACGGTCCAGGCACTTACGTCCTCGATCGCGACGCGGTACATCCCGCCCGTCCCCGGGATCCCCACCGTGCCCTGCAGGATCCGGGCGACATGGAAGTGCAGATGCGTGGGCGGCCCGTCCTTCTTCGCGGGAGGGTCGAAGACAGCGGCGAACTCGCCCAGGCGGGCGGAATCCGCCAGCACCTCCGACACCCTCTGCCTCCACACGGCTTCGGGAGCCAGGCGACCGGTGATGACAGCACCACCGGTGACCACGGTCAGGGACATCTGACTGCTCCGCCCGGACTCCACAAGGGCGGCGATGTCAACGATCAGCTCGTCAGGCTTCGGCATGAGATCGAATTCTATGCAACGGCCCGTCCGGGCGTCATGGGCGTTGGCACTATCGGGCAAGACGGGCGCATACGGTCTTGACGCCGGAGGCCCGGCGGGTCTCGGTGCGCCGCGTCTGCACCGCCACGGCAAGGACTCCGACCCGCTGATCGCGTTCACCGCGTCCGCGGCCGTGGAACTCGGCCTGCCGAAGCGCCGGGAGGACCACGAGCAGTGCCGCTTCCTGCGTCTGCCGGAGGGCCACTCGGTGGTCAAGCAGATCGCGGGCGCGCGAAGTGGAAGTTGACGCAACGTGGGTTCGGCCTGTGGCCGGGGAACGCTGGCGGCGTGGTGTCGGTGGCCCGGAGGCGGGTCCGGCCGCCGAGGCCCGCCTTGCCGTCTACCGCGTCGCCTTCGAACGATGGGTCGACGACGCCTCCGGTGACTGCGCGACCCGCAGGGCCGGTGCTGGGCGAGTAGGCCCCGGCCGACCGGACCAGCAAGTCACCCCGGGCTCACGACAGTTCGCCGTGGCTGACTGCGGCGCTACCGCAGATAATCACCAGCCTCGGTTCCAAGTACGTTCAGAAGTGCCAGAGCCTCGGCTCCAGAAGATCCTGGCGGCGCGCTGTAGAGCACGAGGTGCTGGTCGCGGTCCGTGAGCGCGAGCGCGTCGCAGTCGACGGTGATCTCCCCGACGACCGGGTGGCGGAAGGTCTTCGTGAGCATCGGCGCGGCCTGCACGTCATGCCGCTCCCAGAGGCGGGCGAAGTCGGGGCTGGCGTCGCGGAGTTCGTCGACGAGGCCGGTCACCGCCGGGTCCGTCGGGTAGCGGGCGAGGGTGGCACGGAGCTCCATGACGACATGGTGCCGGAACTCGGCGGCGTCGGAGATCCCGTACTGCGTCGCGTCAGGTCGCCTCGGCCCGAGGAATGCCCGGCGCGCGAGATTGCGGTCCTTGGGGGCGAGCCCGCCAAAGTCCTCCAGTAGCGCGGCCGCCAGGTCGTTCCACGCGAGCACCTCGAAAGCGGCGGACATGACCAAAGCGGCCGTCTGCGGCAGCCGCTCGAGGAGCGCGAGGATGCTCGGGCGGACGTCGCGCCGGTGCACCCGGGTACGGGTCGGAGCGGTACCCGCGAGGACGTGGAGGTGGTCGGACTCGGCGTCGGTGAGCCGCAGCGCGCGTGCGACCCCGGCGAGGACCTCGCCCGACGGCCGCGGCGCCCTGCCCTGTTCGAGCCGGACGTAGTACTCCGTGGAGATGTGCGCGAGGACCGCGGCCTCCTCACGGCGAAGGCCCGGTGTCCGGCGTCGCGGTCCGGAGGGGAGGCCGACGTCCTCCGGCCGGAGCCGCTCACGGCGGCTCCGGAGGAACGCCCCGAGCTCCTGCTTGTCCATAGCCCAAGTCTGCACGCTGCGCGGCGACGGATCCTGGTACCGCCTGTGCCTGCATCCGGCCTGGAGACCGGATGCACAGTGTCGGCATGACGAACGACATCGACAGCGCACCCATCGGCCTGCTCACCGGCAAGGTTGTGTTCATCACCGGCGCCAGCCGCGGCATCGGGGCGGCCGCGGCCCGGCTGTTCGCTTCCGAGGGCGCCGCCGTCGTGCTCGCCGCCCGCAGCTCGGACGCCCTCCAGCGGATCGTCACCGAGGTCCGCGCCGACGGAGGCGTCGCCGACGCCGTCGCCCTGGACCTCGCCGACCGTGCGAGCATCCGCGCGGCGGTCGACCGCGTCGAGGAGCTGCACGGACGGCTCGACGGCGCCTTCAACAACGGCGCGGCGATCCAGCAGCCCGGCCCGCTCGACACCACGAGCGAGGAGGACATCGACGAGCAGTTCGCCGTGAACTTCCGCTCGCACTGGACCGCCATGACCGCCGAGGCCGCACTCATGCGACGGAACGGCGGCGGGGCGATCGTCAACACCTCGAGCATCGGCAGCCGCCGCGCGAACCCCGCCCTCCCCGCATATGGCGCCATGAAGCGCGCGCTCAACAGCATCACCGAGACCGCGGCCGTGACCTGGGGCCGTCAGGGCATCCGAGTGAACGGCATAACCCCCGGCGGAACCGCCACAGAGATGATCGACGCGTGGGAGGCCGTGTCCCCGGGCATCATCGAGCGCAACAACGCGGCGACCCCACTCGGCCGCATGGCCAAGCCCCGCGAGGTGGCCGAGGTGGCCGCGTGGCTGCTCAGCGACCGTGCCTCGATGGTGACCGGCGCGATCGTGCCGGTCGACGGCGGCGCCGGCGCCTGAAAGGGAGAGCCGAGGCGGTCGACGATGGCCGCCCAGAGGCGAGGGTGGAACCGCTGCCGTCGAGGCCCTCCGCGCGGCGTCGCCGTATCCGATGGAAACGTCCTCGCGCCCTCACGGGGAATCCGCACACCTCAACACGGGATTCCCGCACGGCGTGAGAAGCGTTTCAGCAGGTCAGCGAATCCCGTCGGTCGCCTACTCCCTGGCGTGCGCCTGCCGCGAGACGGATCGAGGACCGGGAGCGCTTCAGTTCTCGGCGGCGTGGCGGATGGCGTCCAGGACGATGTGGGCGATGTGTTCGTCGGTGAGGGAGTACTCGATCTCACGGGCTTTGCGGTGGGCAGTGACGATCCGCGAGGTGCGCAGCACCCGCAGGTGCTGGGATACCAGGGGCTGGCTCACCCCGAGAGCGTTGACAAGTTCGTGGACCCGCCGGTGGCCGGTGGAGAGTTCGCGCACGATCCCCAGGCGGACGGGGGCGGCCAGCGCGCGCAGCAGTTCGCTGGCCGCCCGCAGATCGGCCAGCGGTTCCCCGAAGTCCGGATCCATCGCCATATGCATACCTTAGTACATGGCAATGGAGTTCAGTTGCCCTTCGGCGAGGCCCAGATGACACGAGGGCGGCCCGGGGTGATCGACCCCGGCCCGCCCCTGTCGTGCTGTGTCCGTCAGTGGTCATCCCAGTGGTCGCCGTGGCTGGCGTGGCGGTGCCCATCGTGGATGTAGTCGACGTGGTCCTCGTGCGGCACGGCCACGTGACCGCACCCCGCCTCGTGGCGGTGTTCGTGGCCTTCGTGGACGGCGTGCTCAGCGGACGCGCACTCGTCGACATGATCACCGTGCACCCGGTGGATGTGGGCGTCGTGCACGTAGTCCACGTGATCGCCGTGGGGGATGGCGACGTGCCCGCAGCCCTCTCCGTGGGCGTGGGGGTGGTCTTCGTGGGTGCGGTGCAGCGTTGCGGCAGACATCGGGGACCCCCTCTCCTATATGCGCCACACCGACCGTGAGACGTAGGCCCAACGGCGAGATGGCGGCTCGCTGCGGATTCATGATTAAGCATATAGCTATGTCTGCATGTATTGACAAGTGCGGCATCGGCCTTCGGGCGTTCGACGCTCCCCCGGATGCCCCACCCCCACCCGCCGCGCCTTCCGGTCCGCAGCCGCCCGTCAAGGACCTTGGCCGCAGCTTGACCGAACGTACGTGCGGATACGTGCTTTCGGGAACACGAGAGGTCAGGGCCGTTAAAGTCCTATAAGGTTCTTATCGGTGTGCCGGGAAGTCTGGTCGGTAAAGAGCTATACGGCGTAACCGACGGGGGAGTTCAATGACCGGCCTGACCATCGTCCTGCTGCTCGTGGTGCTGGCCACGGCGGTCGCGACAGGGGCCCGGCACTGGAGGCTTCCCGCCCCGTCACTGCTGGTCGTCGCCGGACTCGGGATCGGACTCCTGCCGTGGGTGCCGAACATCCACGTCGCGCCCGAAGTGATCAGCGTCTTGGTGCTGCCGCCGCTGCTGTACGCCTCGGCCGAGGAGATGTCCAGCCGGGAGCTGCGGGCGGTGTGGCGGCCGGTGACCGTGCTGGTCTTCGGCCTCGTCCTGGCCTCGGCGGCAGCGGTCGGCATGATCGCCTCGGCCCTCACTCCGCTGTCCCCCGCGACCGCGTTCGTCCTGGGCGCGATCCTGGCCAGCACGGACCCCGTGGCCGTGACGGCACTGGGGCGCCGTCTGTCGCTGCCGCCGCGTGTTCAGGCGATGGTGCAGGCCGAGAGTCTGTTCAACGACGCCACCTCGCTGGTGCTGTACAAGGTCGCGGTGGCCACGGCGGTGACCGCGAGTGCGGTGTCCATCCCCTCGGCCGCCGGGCAGTTCGTCGTGCTCGGCGGTGGCGGGGCCCTCATCGGCGGCGCCGTCGCCGCGGTGGTGGTGCTCGTTCGCAGGCGTACCGAGGACCCGGTGCTGGAGACGGTCATCGCACTGGTCACTCCGTACGCGTCGTACGTGCTGGCCGAGGACCTGCACACCTCCGGGGTGACCGCGGTCATCGTCGCCGGGGTCATACTCGGCAGCACCGGCCACAAACTCACCAACGCCCCCATACGGCTGCAGATCCACGCCGTCTACGACACCGTCGTCTTCCTGCTGGAGAGCGTCGTCTTCGCCGTCATCGGCCTGCAACTTCCCACCCAGGTTCGCGAGCTCGCCGCCGATGAGCGCGGCTGGCCGCTGTGGGTGCCCGCGGTGGCCTTCACCGTGCTGGCGCTCCGCCTGCTGTGGGTCTTCCCGCTCTCCGCGCTCATGCAGTACCGGCGCGGCAACAATCGCATCTCCTGGCGGGTTCCGGCCGTCCTGTCCTGGGCCGGCACCCGCGGCGTGATGCCCCTGGCCGCGGCGCTGTCCATCCCGCTGACCACCCACTCCGGCGCCCCGCTGCCGCACCGGGCGCTGATCCTGACACTGACCACCGGCACCATCGCGCTGACCCTTGTCGTCCAGGGCTTCACGCTCGCGCCCGTCGTTCGCCGCTCCGGCATCGCCCTGGAGCCCCAACACACCGCTCGCGAAGAAGCCCAGGCACGACACCACCTCGCCCGGGCCGCCCTCGCGGAGCTGGAACAGATCGAAACCGCCGACGCCGCACCGCAGATCGCCCTCAAACAGCTCCATCGCCACCTCGAAGCCCGCATCCAACAAGCCAACGACGACAGCAGCACCGACGGCGACACGGACGACACAGCGACCCGACCCGCCGACGCCTACCGTGAGATACGCCGCGCCCTGATCGCCGTCGAAACGGCCGAACTCCAGCGTCTGTACGAGGCGAACAAGATCAGCAACACCACCCGTCGCCGCCTCCAACGCGCACTCGACCTGGAGGAAGCCAGCCTCGGCGGCTGACTCCCCCGGTACGACGCCCGGTACCACGGCGCGCGAGGAAGCACCGGCGCGGCACGCTGCCACCCCTACGCACGGTGGCGTGCGGTTGCGGACCTCGACCTCGCTGGTGGAGGGGGCAAGCGTGGTGGCAATCGGCCGCACGTGCTCTTGCTCCCCGCCTGGTTGCACGGCGAACAAAGTGTGGCCCCCATGGGGCATATGGGGCATCAAGTGCGGCCTTTCGAGGGGTGCCATAGCCGCCTCCCCTATGACCACCGTCGGGCGGGGACAGCTTCCTCACACGGGTACGCCCCGGCCGGAAGAGAGCCCGGTGCGGGCTGCTGACCGCTCGACTGCCGTTCACTTGTCTGCTCGCAGGAAGGACCTTCGCACGTGCCTGTTCCCGTCGTCCTCATTACGGGCGCGCTCACCGGTATCGGCCGCTCAACTGCGTTGGCCTATGCCCGTCAGGGCGCGAATCTCGTCGTTTCCGGCCGTCACGATGACGTCGGCGAGCAGCTCGCCAGGGAGCTTGGCGACCTCGGCGCGCAAGCCGAGTTCGTGCGTGCCGACGTCCGCTCGGACGGCGATGTGGAGAACCTCGTCGACCGTGCGGTCGAGCGGTTCGGGCGACTCGATGTCGCCCTCGACAACGCCGGCACCGAAGGAACGCCCGGTGAGGCAGTCTTCCCGGAACCTTGACGCCACCGAGGATCTCGGCGTCGAGGCGTCCACCTCTGCGCATGGCGCTGCCCAGCCACACCCCCAACGCCAGTAAGGGGTCGGCAGAATGCCGACTTCTTACGCACGGCGCCCTCGGCCACGGTACCTGCCTGCGAATGACGACGGCATCCGATCGAGGGAGTCGCAGCGGCTCTCCCGCGCATGCAGGAGTTGCTCCGGCCCTGCGCTTTCAGGGTCAGATAGTGGCCATAGTCCCCGGCACGGGCTGGAGTTGGCCCTCCTCATGGCGGCCGGGCTGCACCCGCGTAGCGGAACAATTCGCCGCCGGTTGTTCGTATCCGCCACCCGCAGCGCCCCGGAGGAGGCGAACCTGTAGGGGCGAACGGCGGCATCCGGTTCGTGGATCTTGTTCCTCACCACCAGGGAGCGGCAGTGGTCCGAGAGTCACGGCCACCTCATCGTCAGCTCCGCCCTGGCTTCCCCCTCGTCGTCCAACCGGTGCACGCGGGTCCGCGGAGCGTGCTCCCCGGCACTCCCTGCCTACCCTGGAGGTGAGCACGTGCCGCCCCTGTCTGTAGCCACACGTGTGAAGGTTCCTTGACCGCACACCAGCACCTGATGGATTGTCGGCAAGTCAGGCACTGAGTCAGCACCGGCCCTGCCGGAGGGCGCGTCAGGGCACGGCGGACCGCCAAGACCACGAACCCCAAAAACAGACCACGACCTGCGAAGACGCTAGTCACGGCCGCGGTCCCCGAGCTAGGTGGAGGCCCACATGAAGATGCTGATCAACGTGCCGGAGACGGTGGTCACCGACGCGCTGCGGGGGCTGGCCGCGGCGCATCCGGAGTTGACGGTGGACGTGGAGAACCGCGTCGTGGTCCGGCGGGACGCGCCCGTCGAGGGCAAGGTGGCGCTGGTCTCCGGTGGGGGCAGCGGCCACGAGCCGCTGCACTCGGGGTTCGTGGGCCGGGGGATGCTGGACGCCGCGTGCCCCGGCGAGGTCTTCACCTCTCCGGTCCCCGACCAGATGGCGCGTGCCGCGGCGGCCGTGGACAGCGGGGCCGGGGTGCTGTTCGTGATCAAGAACTACACCGGTGACGTGCTCAACTTCGACATGGCCGCGGAACTCGCCGAGGACGAGGGCGTACAGGTCGCCAAGGTCATCGTCAACGACGATGTCGCGGTCACCGACAGCCTCTACACGGCGGGGCGGCGCGGCACCGGCGGCACGCTGTTCGTGGAGCGGCTGGCGGGCGCCGCCGCCGAGGAGGGCGCGCCGCTGGACCGGGTGGCCGCCCTCGCCCAGCGGGTCAACGACGGCTGCCGCAGCTTCGGCGTGGCGCTGAGCGCCTGCTCCACCCCGGCCAAGGGCGGACCGACCTTCGATCTGCCGCCCGGCGAGCTGGAGTTGGGCATCGGCATCCACGGCGAGCCGGGCCGCGAGCGGCGCGCGATGATGACCTCGGGGGAGATCGCGGACGCCGCCGTCGACGCCGTGGTGACCGACCTGCGGCCGGACGGCCCGGTGTTCCTCCTGGTCAACGGGATGGGTGGAACCCCGCTGCTGGAGCTGTACGGGTTCAACGCCGAGGTGCGGCGGGCGCTGGGCGAGCGCGGGGTGCCGGTGGTGCGTACCCTCGTCGGCAACTACGTCACCTCGCTCGACATGGCGGGCGCCTCGGTCACCCTGTGCCGTGCCGACGACGAGTTGCTGCGGCTGTGGGACTCGCCGGTGCGTACGCCCGCGCTGCGCTGGGGCTGTTGAGACACCTCTGGCACGACCGATCCCGTACAACAGGAGGGACGCATCCGGAAATGAACACATCCGCAGCTGGCACCCCCGATCCGCTGGTCGACACCGCGTTCGTACGACGCTGGCTGAGCCTGGCGACGTCGGCGATCGAGCGCAAGTCCGGCTGGCTCACCGAACTGGACTCCGCGATCGGCGACGCCGACCACGGCACCAACATGCAGCGCGGTTTCGCCGCCGCGTCCGCCGCCGTCGAGAAGGAGCCGTCGAACACCCCCGGCGAGGTCCTCACCCATGTGGGGCGGCAGCTGATCAGCTCGGTGGGCGGCGCCGCCGGTCCGCTGTACGGCACGCTGCTGCGCCGGGCGGGCAAGGCTCTGGGCGACCAACCGACCGCCACCCCCGAGGAGTTGTGCGTCGCCCTGCGGTCCGGGGTGGACGCGGTGGCCCAGCTCGGCCGCTCCGAGCGGGGTGACAAGACGATGCTGGACTCCCTGTACCCGGCGGTCGAGGCGATGGGGTTCGCACTCGGTTCCGGTGCCGGGCTGCTGGCGGCGCTGGCGGCGGCCCGTACGGCGGCGGACGAGGGCGCCGCGGCGACGGTGCCGCTACTGGCGCGCAAGGGGCGGGCGAGTTACCTGGGCGAGCGCAGCATCGGCCACCAGGATCCCGGTGCGACGTCGGCGGCGCTGCTCATCGCCGCGTTCGCCGAGGCGGCGGAGGCGGGGGCGGCATGACGGGGCGACAGGTGGGTGTGGTCCTGGTGTCGCACAGCGCGGAGGTCGCCACGTCGGTCGCGCAGATGGCCCGCTGTCTGGCGACAGGTGGCGCCACGGCCGCGGTGGCGGCGGCGGGCGGCACCGAGGACGGCGGCATCGGAACCAGCGCGGAGCTGATCAAGCGGGCGGTCCGCGCGGTCGATACGGGCGCGGGCGTGGTGGTCATCGCCGATCTGGGCAGCGCGGTACTGACCGTCAAGGCCCTGCTGGAGGACAAGGAGCTGCCGGACGGCACCCGGCTGGCCGACGCGCCCTTCCTGGAGGGTGCGGTGGGCGCCGTGGTCACCGCCTCGGCGGGCGGTGACAGCGAGGCGGTCACCGCGGCGGCCGAGGAGGCCTACGGCTACCGCAAGACGTGACGGACGACCGCTAGCCGACCGGCTTGTCGAACCACGTCGGCTCGTCGCCCAACGCCATCCGGATGCGCGTGAGGCATCCGTCGCCGAGCGGCGGCAGCTCGTTGAGGCCGAACCAGCCGACGTCGATGGACTCGTCGTCGTTGACCCTCGCCTCGCCGCCCACCGCGCGGCAGCGGAACGAGATCGTCATGAACTGCACCTGGTCGCCGTGCGGATAGACGGTGGGTTCCTCGGCGAACACACTGATCACCCGCTCGGGCACCGCGCGCACCGCCGTCTCCTCGTACACCTCGCGCACCACCGCCTGGGCGGGCTGCTCGCCGGGCTCGGGGATGCCGCCGACGATCGTCCACTGACCGTTGTCCGATCGGCGCACCAGCAGAACCCGCCGCCGGTCGTCCAGGACAACGGCGGAGACGCCGGGCAGGAAAACCAGCTTCTGGCCGATGCTGGCCCTCAGTTCGCGCAGGAATTCAGGTATGGCCACCCGCCGAGCATAAGAGGAGTAGCTGTCAGGAAGCCGACATGCGGATGGCCGACGGGTGGTGGCGGTTCAGACGTCGCCGAGTGCCCGCGAGGCGGGGTTCCGCAACCGGGCGCGGATCGCCAGCAGTGCGTCTTCCGGGTGGTCCACCGTCACGGTGAACCGGCGGCCGTCGCCGAGATCGAGCACCAGGCCGGGCCCGCGCCGCACCACTACGGCGGTGCCCATCTCGGGCCGCCAGCGGTACCCCCAGCCGCCCCAGTGCCGCGGGCTGATCGACGGCGCGAGATGAGCGGAGTCCACCTGGTCCAGCGGGATGCGGCGGCGTGGCAGGCCGATGTGGCCGCACCGCACCTCAAGGCATTCGCGGTCCACCCGTACCCGCACATGGGTGAACGCGATCGTCCCAAACAGCACCAGCAGCCCGGCCGCCAGGCAGCCGACCACCGACATGGCGAGCGGTGCGATCCCCGAGGTCCAGGCCGAGTCGACGGCCAGCTCGATGCCCAGGGCCACGCACCCGGCGCCCGCGGCGGCGAGCAGCCACTGGACCCGGTTGGTGGCGTGTCCGGTCCACACCTCAGGCACGGGGCCAGCGGCTCCTGCGCTGCGGGAGTCGTCCATGTCTCGGAGCGTACTCGGAGTGCGGCGGTTCGGCACTCAGTGTGCGGAACCGCGCTCAGTGCGTGGCGGCCGCCCCGGCGAGCTCGCGGCCCTCGGCGTAGGCCAGTGCCGCGGCCTCCAGCGGTTCCGGGCGACCGTTGAGGAGGACGGTGAGGCCGCCGGTGGGCTCGGCGTCGGGCGCGGGGGCGGCACCGATCCGGCGCAGCGCCTGGGCCGCGACCGCGTCGGCCGAACCGTACATGACGATCTCGGGCGCGGTCGGCGGCTGGACGGCGGCACGGATACGGTCGGTGACCAGTTCGTAGTGGGTGCAGCCGAGCACGACGGAGCGCACGTCGCCGGGGGTGCGCTGGGCGGCGGAGGCGATGGCGGCGTCGATCGCGGTGTCGTCGGCGTTCTGCAGGGCGTCGGCGAGGCCGGGGCAGGCCACCTCGGTGACCCGTACCCCGTCGGCGAACTCGGCGATCAGAGCGCGCTGGTAGTCGCTGCCGGTGGTGGCCGGGGTGGCCCAGATCGCCACCGGGCCGCCCGCCGCCGCGGCGGGCTTGACGGCCGGAACCGTGCCGATGACCGGAATGTCCGGCTCCAAGTGCTGCCGCAGCGCGGGCAGGGCGTGCACGGAAGCGGTGTTGCAGGCCACGATCAACGCGTCCGGCCGCTCCGCGGCGGCGGCTTTCGCGCAGGCCAGCGCGTGCTCGGTGACATATTGCGGGGTACGCGGACCCCACGGCATGCTCGCGGGGGCGGAGGACAGCACCAGGTCGGCGTCGGGACGAAGTCGGCGCAGCGCCGCGGCCGCCGCCAGCAGACCGATACCGGAGTCCATGAGCGCGATCTTCACTGTCGGCGTGCCTCCCGGTGTCGTGTTGTCGCTGCGGTCCGACCTGGCCATCAGGGGCCGTCCGGCCGGACAGCGCCCCGGCAACTCTAATAGATCGTCTTGTCTGCTCATGGCCCGCCTCGCAGGCGCGGGTCCGCCCGCCGTGGGCGCGGGAGCGGACCGGAGTGGGGCAGACTGCGCCGGTGACCTTGTGGACCGTGATCGCTGTTGTCTCACTGCTCTGCTGGCTGTGGCTACTGCTCGCACAGGGATTCTTCTGGCGCACCGACGTGCGCCTGCCACCCGCCGCGGAACCGGACACGTGGCCGACGGTGGCCGTGGTGGTGCCGGCGCGGGACGAGGCCCATGTGTTGCCGGTCAGCCTGCCCTCACTGCTCGCGCAGCAGTATCCGGGCCGGGCGGAGGTGTTCCTGGTCGACGACGGCAGCTCGGACGGCACGGGCGCGCTGGCCCGCGCCCTCGCCGACGAGCACGGCGGGCTGCCGCTGACCGTGACCTCGCCGGGCGAGCCGCCCGCGGGCTGGACCGGCAAGCTGTGGGCGGTACGGCACGGGATGGCGACCGCGTCCGCCGCGTACCGGGCGGAGTACCTGCTGCTGACGGACGCCGACATCGCCCATGAGCCGTCCTCGCTGAGGGAGTTGGTGGCTGGTGCGGTCGGCTCGGACCTGGACGTTGTCTCGCAGATGGCGCGGTTGCGGGTGGCGACGGCCTGGGAACGGCTGATCGTTCCGGCGTTCGTGTACTTCTTCGCCCAGCTGTACCCGTTCCGCTGGGTGAACCGGTCCGGCCGCACCGCGGCGGCGGCCGGGGGGTGCGTACTGGTCCGGCGCGCCGCGGCCGAGCGGGCGGGGATCCCGGAGGCGATCCGCCAGGCGGTGATCGACGACGTGGCGCTGGCCCGCGCGGTGAAGCGGTCGGGTGGCCGCCTCTGGCTGGGGCTTGCCGACCGGGTGGACAGCGTACGCCCGTATCCGCGGCTGTCGCAGCTGTGGCGGATGGTCTCCCGCAGCGCGTACGCCCAACTGCGGCACAACCCGCTGCTGTTGGCCGGCACGCTCGCCGGTCTGCTGCTGGTCTACCTGGTGCCGCCGGTCGCGGCGGTCGGCGGCGCGGCGGCGGGGAACGCGGCGGTGTACGCGGCGGGCCTCGGGGCGTGGGTGCTGATGACGGCCAGCTATCTGCCGATGCTGCGCTACTACCGGCAACCGCTGTGGCTGGCACCGCTGTTGCCGTTGACGGCGCTGCTGTACGCGGCGATGACGGCCGACTCGGCGGTGCAGCACTACCGGGGGCGGGGCGCCGCCTGGAAGGGCCGTACCTACCCGCGCCCCGACCCCGCTGCGGTACCCGACCAGCGGGGATAGGGCCGGAACACGGCACGTGGCCGCCCACGGACCAGAGGTCCGGGGCGGCCACGTTTCATGGATGCCGGAGGAAACGGTTCGTCAGGCGTGCCGTCCTGTCGTTACCCAGGACTCACTCGCCTGTACGGCGACGGCGCAGCGCCCAGGCGCCACCACCGATGGCCGCGGCGGCGAGAGCACCGCCCGCACCGGTCTCCAGCGCGTTGCCGTTGTTCACCGAGCCACCCTCACCGGCCTTGACGCCGCCGCTGGGGTAGCTGCCGCCACTGCGCTTGCCCCCGTTGTAGCCGCCACCGTTGTAGCCGCCACCGTTGTAGCCGCCGCCGTAACCGCCACCGCCGTGGTGGTGGTGGTGACGACGGTGGTGACGCCGCTCGATGACCTGGATGTGGGTGCGGAAGAAGCCGTCGTGCGGGCACCGACCGGTGATCAGGAAGTGCCTGCGGTGACGACGGTGGTGACGGTGGTGACGGTGGTGACGCTTGGGGCCGGTCCAGCCGCCCCAGCGGTCGTCGCGGTCGGCCTCGCGACGGTGGCCCCAGTGCTTGTACTCGACCTTGCCGGACCCCACGTACAGCCGCTCGTCACGGTTGCGCCCGTCGTGGTGGTCGTGGTCGCGGAAGATGCCGTCGCGGTGGAGCGTGATGTGGTCGCGGCGGAACGCCTCGGAGAAGGCGCGGATGGTACGGACGTCGTCGGCCTGGGCCCTGGGGCAGCGGACCCGGACGTGGACCCGCTCGCCCGACCACGCGACCTTGGGGTGGACCCGGATGTGAGCACGCCGGTGATGGTCGTTGTCGTCGCCGGTTGCGAACGACGCGGGAGCCGTGAGGCTGATGACTGAGGCCGCGCCCACGAGGGCTGCGGTTGCCAGGCGCATAGTGCGCATGTGTGATCTCCGATTCCCGGGCGCAGCCGCAGACCCATACCGCCTGCGTAGCCAGATAACTACGCCCCGTCATATCTGACGATATGTAGGCACCTGACGACCCGCCACTTAAGATCGGCATAAGAGTGAAGAAGATCTGGCACTCACCTCTAAAACATGACATTTCCCCTGCTCAAAGGCGCACTAAAGCGCCGTCAGAAATTTCTCTGACGGCACACCAGATGGACTAGTGCTTGCGCCCCGGGGTCCAGTTCATGCCCCATCCGTACGCCTGGTCGACGGTGCGCTGCGGGCTCACGCCCGGTCGCGGCACGAGGTACCGGGCCTCCCGACGCACCACCAGTTCCCCGCCATCGTTGCTGATCAGGGCCAGGGCGCAGACGGTGGACGGCACCGTGCACTCGTCCAGGAAGAACTCGACCGGCGCGCCGCTTTCCGGCCGCAGCGTGGTGGTGGCGTGCAGACCCGCGAAGCTGCGGGCGCCCTCGTAGATGGTGACGAAGACCAGGATCCGCCGGAAGGCGTGCCGGTGGTCGAGGTTGATGGTGAGGTTCTCGCCGCTGTCGACCGCGCCAGTGCGGTCGTCTCCGTCCAACTGGATGTACGGGGGCCGGTCGACCGCACCGAAGGCGTTCCCCAGCGCCTGCACAACTCCCCTGGTGCCGTCGGTGAGTTCGTACAGGGCGCACAGGTCGAGGTCGATCTCGGCGGCCTGTGAGCCCATCAGCCCGGCCTTGCGCAGCCAGCCCCTCGGCTGCTCGCGCATCCGCCAGTTGAGATTGACCCGCATGGCGCCCGAGGTACCGCCCTGCTTGGTCAAGGAGACGGAGGGGGCGTCCTTCGTCAGGGTGACCTTTGTGAGCCGCACGGGGGGCGCGGAGGGCGCGGGAGGCGTCAGGGGTTGCGGAGAGGTGGCGGGGGGCGCGGGCACAGGCTCGGGCGCCACCTGGGGCTCGGACGGCACGAACGCGTCCGCCGGTATCCCGAAGTCGGCCGCCAGCCCGGCCAGCCCGGTGTCGTACCCCTGGCCGACGGCCCGGAAGCGCCACTGCCCGGCGCGCCGGTACAACTCCCCCAGCACCAGCGCCGACTCCACGGTGGTGTCGGCGCACTCGAAGTGCGCGACCTCTTCGCCCGCCACCGCGTCCGTCACCCGGACGCGCGCTCCGGGCAGTTGGCCGAACGTTCCACCGTCCACGGAGGCGACCAGCACGACCCTGTCCAGGCCCTGCTCAACGCGTGTCAGATCCACCAGCAGGCTGTCCACCCGCTCCCCGTCCACCGGCCGCGCGCCCTCGTGGCGGACACCTCCGGACGGATGCGCCCGGCCGTACCCGACGACGTCCGCCCGCCCGTCGGCCAGCAGCAGCGCGCAGGCTTCGGTGCGCGGCGCACCGGGGCCCGTGCGCCAACCGAACTCCACCCGCAGCGGCCGCGCGGGTACGGGCACGTTGGACCCCTTGGGCATGGACATGAACTCCCCCTTCGTACAGCCCGGGACACCCCCGGCAACTCCCCTTAAAGGCTGGCGTTTACACGATCAGAACGCCGCCCCGCGACCGATTTTCACAGTTTCGATCGCATTGGGGATCAACGTTCACTCGCGGAGCCTCAAACAACCCTCTTACCGGACTCCCCATCCAGCACATCGTGGGCTTAACTTATGGAGCATGACCACCCCCCGCGGCACCTACGGCGGCGGCTACTACGCCTCGTCGTCCTTCCCGGACACCCCCATCTACGACAGCCTGGTCGCAGAGCGGGGCACCCCTCAGATCGCACCCATCCGGGTCCCGTCGCCGTACGACTCCGGCAGTTACCTGCCCGCGCTCACGGCACTCCCGGCCCTTCCCTCCGGGCCGTCCACCCACACACCCCCGCAGGGCGCGTACACCGGCTACCTGCCGAACACGCCGCCCGCCGCGTACCAGCCCCAGCAGCCCGCGCCGGCGCCGTACATCCCGCAGCAGGCGACCGCCCCGCGCGGGTACCCCGGCGGATATCCGGCCCAGGGCCCGCAGCAGGGTCCCGCCCCGACCGGGTACGAGGCGGTGCGGCCGGTCGTACCGCGCCCGGTGCCTCCGCGTCAGGTTCCCGGCGGCTTCGGGGACGACGGGTACCAGTACCGCCGCCCGTACAACGGTCAGGGGTACTGAACCCGTCCCACGAACACGCTCGGGTGGCATCCGTACTGTCGGCGGCTGCTGGCACCATGGCCGCATGAGGACACCACACCTGAGCGCCCTGCACATCTACCCGGTCAAGTCGGTCGGTGGGCTGACCCTGGGCGAAGCGGCCGTCGAGCCGTGGGGGCTCGCCGGTGACCGGCGATGGCTGCTGGTGGACGGCACGGGCCGGTTCCTCACCCAGCGCCAGCTACCGCGGCTGACGCTGATCCAGGCCGAGTCGCTGCCGGACGGCGGGGTCCGGGTGAGCGCGCCCGGCATGGCGCCGCTGGAGGTCGCCGTGCCCGAGCCGGTCGGCACCGCCGCGGTGCAGATCTGGCGCGACAAGGTGGAGGCGGTGCCCGCCGCACCGGAGGCGGGCGCCTGGTTCAGCACGTTCCTGGACAGCCAGGTGGCGCTGGTGCACCTCGACGATCCGGCGCGCCGCCGCCCGATCGACCCCGACTACGCACGCCCCGGCGAGACGGTGAGCTTCGCGGACGGCTACCCGCTGCTGCTCACCTCGACCGCGTCGCTGGACGCCCTCAACACGCTCATATCCGGGGGCCGGTTCCCCGACGAGGGGCCGCTGCCCATGGACCGGTTCCGGCCGAACGCGGTCGTGACCGGCACCGAGCCCTGGGCGGAGGACGGCTGGCGCCGGGTGCGGATCGGCGAGGTCTCCTTCCGCGTCGTCAAACCGTGCTCGCGCTGCATCGTGACCACCACCGACCAGCGGACCGCGAGGCGCGGCCGGGAACCGCTGCGCACCCTCGCCGAACACCGCCGGTTCGGCGACAAGTTGGTCTTCGGACAGAACCTGATCCCGGAGCACCCCGGAACCGTTCGGGTGGATGACCCGTTCTCGGTGCTGGAGTGACGCGTCAAGGCGGTGCTGCGGTCACGCCCCTTAGTGGGGTGTTTCGGCCGACTTGCGGCCCGCCCCGCGCGTACGCCGTGCCGTGTGCGGTACTTGGACGTGCGAAGGGGGTGTGGTGCGATGCGATCGGTTCCGGGACTGTGGCGCTGGCGGCGCAATCCGCTACGGCGCCGCAGCGATGTGGTCGAGGCGTGGGCGAGCCTGGTCACCGTGGGCCTGGTGGCCGTCGGGGCGCCCCTGGCCGGGCTGGCGGCGGGCCAGAGCGTGGGCTCCGACCTCCAGCGCACCGTGCAGCGGCAGCGGGCCGAGCGGCACCGCACCACCGCGCATGTGGTCACCGTCGACCGGCACCGCGCCCCGGTGGTCGACTCCGAGGCCGCGCACGGGCAGGACGGCACCCGCGTGGCGCTGGTGCGTTGGCGAACGCCTGACGGGGAGTCGCGCACCGGTGTGGTGCGGATCGAGGCCCGGCACGTGGTGGGCGATCCGCTGGCGGTGTGGACCGATCGGCGCGGGCGGCTCACCGAGCGCCCGATGGACGAGTCGACGGCGACCACCAACGCGGTCGCCGCGGGCTTCGGCGTGGCCGGCGCGGCGGCGGCGCTCGTCTGCGGGGCACGGCAGTTGCTGGGCTGGCGGATCATGCGCAGACGGCTGGCCGACTGGGCGCGCGAGTGGACCCGGGTGAGCGAGGACTGGGGCCGGGCGGGCGCGGGCGGTTGACGCGACGGGAACGTCGTCGCGATCACATGCGTTCCGAGGGCGGAAGAGGACCTGCGTTGTCCACCCGAACCCGCCCAACTGTGCTGATTCCCAAGCCTCTCCGCGTACGTCGGCACCTCCGGCGCGCGCTACGGTGGAGCACCGGTCGCGGGGACGGATCCCAGGGCAAGAAGGTGGGGGGCAGAGCAGCACCATGGCACAGGGCGTGGCTCAGGTGACGCACACCAGCACGTCGCGGTGGCGGCGCCGCACCGGCGAGTACGAGACCCTCGCCGCGGCCCTGGAGGCGGCGGGCGACGGCGACGTCGTGGCGATCACCCCGGGCACCTACCGGGAGAACCTGGTGGTCCAGCGGGCGGTGACGCTGCGCGGCGCCGAGGGGCCCGGCTCGGTGCGGATCGCCCCGCCCGGCGGTGTCGCCCTGACCGTCCGTGCCTCCGCCACGGTGCAGGACCTGCACATCGAGGGCCAGGACAGCTCCGCCGCCGCGCTGCTGGTCGAGGGCTGCGCACCGGAGTTGCAGGACCTGCGAGTGGTCACCCACTCCGCGGTCGGCATAGAGGTGCGGGACGGCGCCCGGCCGACGGTCAAGCGCTGCACGGTCGACAATCCGGCCGGGCTCGGGGTGAGCGTGCTCGACGGCTCCGGCGGAGTGTTCGAGGAGTGCGAGGTGATCGCGGCCGGGCAGTCCGGTTTCTCGGTGCGCGGTGGCGCCTCGCCGCGCCTGGAGCGCTGCCGGGTGCACCACGCCACCGGCGCGGGCCTGACCGTGACCGGTGACGGCACCACGGTCGAGGCTGTCGGCTGCGAGGTCTACGAGATCAAGGGCACCGGTGTCCAGGTCGCCGCCCGCGCCACCGGCTATCTGACCGACTGCCAGGTGCACCGCACCACCGGCGACGGAGTGACGCTGGACACCGACGCGGTGCTCACCATGGCCGACTGCGATGTGCACGACGTGCCGGAGAACGCGATCGACCTGCGCTCCCGCTCGGTGCTCACGCTGACCCGCTCCACCGTGCGCCGCTTCGGCCGCAACGGCCTGTCGGTGTGGGACCCGGGCACCAGGGCGGACGCCAACCGGTGCGAGATCCACGACAGCACCGGCGACTATCCGGCGGTGTGGATCAGCGACGGGGCCGCCGCGGTCTTCGACTCCTGCCGGGTGCGTGACGTGCCGGACGCGCTGTTCGTGCTGGACCGCGGTTCCCGCGCCGATGTTGTCGACAGTGATATCTCGCAGGTCCGCAACACCGCGGTGTCGGTGAGCGACGGCGCGACGGTCCAGTTGGACGACTGCCGGATCCGCGAGGCCGCCACCGGCGCCTGGTTCCGCGACCACGGCAGCGGGGGCACACTCGCCGCGTGCACCATCGACGAGACGGCGACCGGGGTGATCGTCACCAAGGGCGCCGACCCGGCCATCGAGCGGTGCACCGTGAACAACCCCACGGAGTCCGGCTTCTACGTCTCGGCGGGCGGCCGAGGCACCTTCACCGGCTGCACCGTCACCGGCAGCCGGGGCTACGGGTTCCACGTCATCGACGGCTGCCGGTCCACCGTGACCCGGTGCCGCACCGAGCGCTGCGCCCGTGGCGGTTACGAGTTCTCCGAGCCGGGCCCGGTCGCCGAGGGCTGCACCAGCGACGAGAGCGCCGAACGGCGCCCCGCCCCGGACGCCGCCGCGGGCACCGCCGACGGCCTCCCTCCGCACCCCGCCACACCCCCGGCCACCGCACCGGCGACCGCCGTACGCTCTTACGGGCTGCTCGGCGGCATCCCCGAACCGCGCCGGCCGGAACCACCCGCGCCGCGGGCCGGCACCCGCCCCTCGCAGGACGTGCTCGGCGAACTCGACGCTCTGGTCGGCCTGGAGAGCGTCAAGCGGGAGGTACGGGCGCTGATCGATCTGATCGCGGTCGGCCGCCGCCGCCAGGAGGCGGGCCTCAAGGCCCCGTCGCTCCGCCGCCATCTGGTCTTCACCGGCTCCCCCGGCACCGGCAAGACCACGGTCGCCCGGCTGTACGGCGAGATCCTGGCCGCCTTGGAGGTGCTGGAGACCGGGCACCTGGTGGAGGTCTCCCGGGTGGACCTGGTCGGCGAGCACATCGGGTCGACGGCCATCCGCACCCAGGAGGCATTCGAGCGGGCCCGTGGCGGAGTGCTGTTCATCGACGAGGCGTACGCGCTCGCGCCGGAGGACGCCGGGCGCGACTTCGGCCGGGAGGCCATCGACACCCTGGTCAAGCTGATGGAGGACCACCGCGACGCGGTGGTGGTGATCGTCGCCGGGTACACCGCCGAGATGGAGCGCTTCATGGCCGCCAACCCCGGTGTGGCCTCGCGCTTCTCGCGCACCATCGCGTTCGGCGACTACACCCCTGAGGAACTGCTGCGGATCGTCGGCACGCAGGCGGACGAGCACGAGTACCGGCTGGCCGAGGGCGCCGACGAGGCGCTGCTGAAGTACTTCACCGCGCTGCCCAAGGGGCCGACGTTCGGCAACGGCCGCACCGCCCGGCTGACCTTCGAGGCGATGGTCGAGCGGCACGCCGGACGGGTGGCCCAGCTCGCCGCCCCTACCCACGACGACCTGCAGTTGCTCTACGCGGAAGATCTCCCGGAACTGCCCTGAGCCCGGTACCCGCCACGTGCGAAGATGGCCCTGCCGCGGGTCGGCGGAACAGCGGATCGATGGAAGGGACGGGGGAACAGGTGGGCGACAACCAGAACCTCCTGGCCGAGCAGCGGCGCGCCCTGATCCTTGACGAGGTCAGGCGGCGCGGCGGGGTACGGGTCAACGAGCTGACCCGCAAGCTGAACGTCTCGGACATGACCGTGCGCCGTGATCTGGACGCGCTGGCCCACCAGGGCGTGGTGGAGAAGGTGCACGGCGGCGCGGTCCCGGTGGCTGAGGCGAGCACCCACGAGCCGGGGTTCGAGGCGAAGTCCGGTCTGGAGCAGGGCGCCAAGGAGGCCATTGCCAGGGCGGCCGCCGCCATGGTGGTGCCGGGCAGCGCGATCGCCCTGTCCGGTGGCACGACGACGTACGCGCTGGCGCACCATCTGCTGGACGTGCCGGACCTGACCGTGGTGACGAACTCCGTGCGGGTGGCGGACGTGTTCCACTCCGGTCAGCGCCGGGTCGGCGGCGGCGCCCAGTCGGCGGCGCGCCCGGGCGCCGCGACGGTGGTGCTGACCGGCGGGGTGCGCACTCCGTCGGACTCGCTGGTGGGTCCGGTGGCGGACCGGGCGATCCGGTCGCTCCACTTCGACGTGCTGTTCCTGGGCGTGCACGGGCTGTCGGTGGAGGCGGGCCTGTCCACGCCGAACCTTGCGGAGGCCGAGACCAACCGGCAGTTCGTCCGGTCGGCGCGCCGGGTGGTGGTGATCGCGGACCACACCAAGTGGGGCACGGTGGGCCTGAGTTCGTTCGCCACCCTGGAGGAGGTCGACACGCTGGTGACGGACGCCGGCATACCGGAGGTGCTGCGCGCCGAGCTCTCCGAGCATCTGGCGGACCTGGTGTTCGCGGGCGATCCGGACGCGCGGGACCGACCAGACATGTGATATCGCGTCAGGTATCGTGTCGGGGCCAACGACCGCTTCCTGTCTGGAGGTACCGCCATGGCGCGCCGACTCCGTCCCGTGGGGCTGGACTTCATCGCTTCGGCCCAGGTGCGGCTGGTCTTCGCGGCCGGAACAAGGGCCGAAACCCCGGCCGTCTACCGGGCGTTGGCGGAGGACACCGAGGGATGGACGAGCTGGTTCCGTTCAGTGGTCTCGGCGCTGCCGACCGACGGCGGGCGGAACATCAGGCTGATCGGCGGCGTTCGCTTCGCCGAGACCATACTGGAGGCGCGGCCGGACGAGCGGTACGTGTACCGCGTGGACGAGACGAACGTGCCCGCCGTCGAGGCGATGGTCGAGGAGTGGCGGGTCACTCCGCTGGCCTCCGGCGGCACCAGGGTGCAGTGGACCTTCGCCGTGGACGCGCCGGCGTCCGTGCGCGTGCTGCTGCGGTACGCGCGCCCGGGGTTCGGCCATGCCTTCCGGGACGCGATGCGCACCCTGGACCGACGCCTGGCGGTCACCCGGACCACCGCCTGAACCACTACCGGTACTCGGCGAGCCGCGGCCGTACCCCGACCAGGACGAGTGCCGCGGCGCCCGCCAGCGTTCCGGTCGGGATCGCGGGCCAGCCGTCCAGCGCGTGCCCGGCCGACGCCATCCGCGCCTCGAAGTCGGCGCGCCGGGCCTGCTCCAGGCCGTCGAGGCGGGTGGCGAAGTCCCAGTAGTCGAAGGCCACATGGTCGCGTCCCACATCGGTGAGGACGACGGCCGCCTCGTCGAGTCGCCCGGCGGCGAGCAGCCGACGCAGCGTCGCGTCATCGGACCGGAAGGCGGCCAACGGCTTCAAGGCCGCCGCGTACTGCGGCAGTTCGGCCGCGCTGGTGCCCGTGTCGGGGCTGAGCAGGCCGTCAAGGCGCCGCATCTGGGCCTCGTAGTCGTCACGGTAGGCGGTGCCCGCCCCGGGGTCCTGGACGAACCAGCGGCTTTCCGCGGCCGCCGCGTCGGCCGCCGCCGTACGGGCCTCCGCGAGCCGCGCCCACGGCCCCAAGCCCCGTTCGGCCGCCCGGCCCAGTTCGCCCGCGGCCGCCAGCAAACCCGTCGCCCCGACCACCGTGACGGTCAGCACGGCGAGCGAGGCCGCCACCAGTGCCGGGTTGATCCGTCGCCGGTACCGCACGGCCAGGTCCCGCTGCCACCACACCAGCACGACCAGCGCCAGCACCCCGAAGACGCCCAGCGCGACGGCGTACCACCGCTGCGCGTCCCGCGCCCGGACGCGCAGTGTGGCCGCCTGCCGTTGGTAGGTCTGACTCAACTCGTCTACCACGGGCAGCAGTTGGTCCCGCATCACCGCGCCCGCCTGCGCGGACAGGTCGACCGCCGGGGTCGGCGGATGGCCCGCCGCCGGGTCGGCGTCCTGGTCGTCGGCGTACTCCACCTGCCCGCTGAGTTCGTCGTACCGGCCCAGTGCGTCGAACACCGCCCGCACCCTGGCGGCTTGGGCGGGATCACCGCCGAGCTGCCGCAGCAGTCCGCTGATCTCGGTGCGGCGCTGGTTGGCGGTGATCAGCGCCAGTACCTGGTCGCCGACCGGGACGTCGGGCCGGCCCGGGGCGTGACCGGGGATGAGTTCGTCGGCGCGCTCGGCGTCCAGATCGGCCAGCGCGAAGTGGAGTTCGGCGGCGGCCGCGGCCCGGTCCACCACCGCCCGGCGCAGCGCCGCGGTGCCGTCGCGCGCCGTGCCGAAGCCGAGCACGGCGGCGGCGCACAGGGCGCCGACGGCGAGCAGCGCCGCCGCGGCCTGGACGATCAGTCGCACCGGCCCGGTCAGCCGGGACAGTCGCCTTCGGCCGTGAGTCATGCCGGGACGCTAGGGGCGCCGGTCGTACGGAGGGTGACGTTCCTGGGGGCTCCGGATGTCCCGCATGTCACGGAACCGCCCCGGAGGCGGCGGGAGTTCAGCTCGGCCAGGCGCCGGTGGCCAGGAAGGTGTCGATCGCCGCCGTGTACGGGAGGATGTCCAGGCCCTCTTGGGCCAGCCAGTCGTCGGAGTAGTACTTGTCGAGGTAGCGGTCACCGGGATCGCACAGCAACGTGACCACGCTTCCGGTGCGGCCCTCGGCCAGCATCTCGGCGACGATGCGCAGCGCGCCCCACAGTCCGGTGCCGGTGGAGCCGCCCGCCTTCCGGCCGATCGCCTGCTCCAGCGCGCGTACCGCCGCCACCGAGGCGGCGTCGGGCACCTTCATCATCCGGTCGATCGCGCCCGGTACGAAGCTCGGCTCCATCCGGGGACGGCCGATGCCCTCGATGCGGGAGCCCCGCTCACAGGAGACGTCGGGGTCGCCGCTGACCCAGCCGTCGAAGAAGCAGGAGTTCTCCGGGTCGGCGACGCACACCCTGGTGTCGTACTGCATGTAGTGCACATAGCGGGCGATGGTCGCCGAGGTGCCGCCGGTGCCCGCGGTGGCCACGACCCAGGCGGGTTCCGGATAGCGTTCCCTGCGCAGCTGTTGGTAGATCGATTCGGCGATGTTGTTGTTGCCCCGCCAGTCGGTGGCGCGTTCGGCGTAGGTGAACTGGTCCATGTAGTGGCCGCCGGTCTCCTGCGCGAGCCGCGCGGAGACCTCGTACATCGTGCGCGGGTCGTCCACCAGATGGCACCGGCCGCCATGGAACTCGATGAGCCGCTGCTTCTCGCGGCTGGTGGTACGCGGCATCACCGCGACGAACGGCACGCCGGTCAGCTTGGCGAAGTAGGCCTCGGAGACCGCCGTGGATCCGCTGGACGCCTCGATCACCGGACGGCCGGGCCGGATCCAGCCGTTGCACAGCCCGTACAGGAAAAGCGAGCGGGCCAGCCGGTGCTTGAGGCTGCCGGTGGGGTGGGTGGACTCGTCCTTCAAGTACAGGTCGATTCCCCAGTGTTCGGGGAGCGGGAAGCGCAGCAGATGGGTGTCCGCGCTGCGGTTGGCGTCGGCTTGGACCTGGCGGACGGCTTCTTTGAGCCAGATGCGGTATTGCTGGTCGGAGCGGTCCACGTCCATGGTGGGAAGGGGCTCGCGGGGGCTGTCGGCACCACCGCTGCCGGTGTGTTCGACGGTGTCCACTGGCCTCCGCCTCCCGCTCGTAGCCGTTCCCGGCCACGCTGCCGGGCACTCGTCGATCATAGGCAGCCGCTGACCGACGGGCGCGCCGCGGCACGTCGACGCGACGGCGCCGGGTGGTCCGGGGTACGCACCATACGGGGTGCACGCCACCGGAATGGCGAGGGAGCGCGCTGCGGGAGTTGCGGAATGCGCCTCCCGGGGCGAACCTGGTCCCGCACACGGAGTACAGAAACGGTCACTCTGAGTGTTCCCGCACAGGCTTTCCCAATCGAGCGGGACGGGGCACGGTCCCGGAGGTCGGCCCCACCGCGGAGGGAGTCGCAGCCGTGATCTCTACCCAGCACAGCCTGCGGTGCGCCGTACGACTGGAGGCACTGCCGCATCGGATCGGACAGGTCCGCCGAATCGTTTCAGCACAGCTTCGGTACTGGGATCTGGAACCGCTCCTCGACACCACGCTGCTCGGCATCACCGAGCTGCTCGCCAATGTGCACCGCCATGCCCAGCCCGACAAGCAGTGCACCGTAGAGCTGTCCTACGACCGGGGCCGACTGACCGTGTCGGTCACCGACAACGATCCGCGCCCGCCCTCGATCGCCCTGGGGGCGGACGCGTTGGACACCTCGGGCCGCGGGCTGGCCATGCTGGCCGCCCTCAGCGACGGCTGGGGTACACGGCCCAACGGCGAAGGCGGCGGCAAGGTCGTCTGGTTCACCCTCGCCAAACGTGCCCCCACCACCCCACGGGTCCGCACGGCGGCACCGGTCCACACCGCAACGGTGCTACCGATTGGTAAACGCGGCGTGCCGATCGCGGCTTCGCTGGCGTAGAGGCCACCGACGGGGCCACCGGTGGCGTGGGCGCCGCCGACCGCACCGGCGGTACCGAAAAGGCGCTGACTCCCGAGGAGTCGGCGCCACGCACCAGCGCCCTGCGCAGGTACGCGCCGAGCCCCGGACCGCCGACCGTGCCGAACGCGGCCACCGGCACCGACTGCCAGCGGACCACCGCCCGCGGGTGCGCCCGGGTCTGCTCGACCGCGCGCAGCAGCCCCCTTTCCGTGTCCGCTCGTGCACCGCGAGGGTGAGCGCGTTGGTGATGCCGAGCAGCGCGATGAGGACGGCCAGTGCCAGCAGCGCGTGGATCAGGGCGGCCATGGTGTCGATGCCGGACGCCGAGGACTTGGCGTTCTCGGCGCGGGTCCGCACCGTGGGGTTCCCGTGCCCGGCGGCGACGCGTGTCACCACGGCCTTGCCATCGGACACGAACAACCCCGGGCCGGAGGGAGACCGCGCCGAGTGTGTCTGTCCTGGGTACGGTGCGGCTCCCACGTCTGAGGTGGGATCACGTAGTCGCCCATGCGATCGGCGTGTTGGTAGATCGCGCCGACCGTGAACCGCTGCGCGCTGCCGTCGGTGAACAGCGATGTCGTACTGGAACCGACCCGCCAACCATGTTTGACGGCCTGATCGCCACATACCGCGATGCTCCGCGCGCCCAGCTCGTTGAGTGCGCCGTCGGCCTTCCCGAGGTCCGGCACCCACCTGAGCCCCGGCCGTATCCGCGACCGTCAACTGCGCACCGGCGCCGTTCACCTGGGCCGTCCCCTTGCCGAGCCCGACGGCGGTGGCTACCTGCGGAAGCCTCGCGAGGGCGGGGCCCGCCGCGGGCTCAGTCCGCTGCCGCCCGCGCCGAACGCCGGTGCGCAGACCGCCACATCGCCCGCGAAGGACCGCGAGACGGTCTGGTGCAAGGTGGCCTTCGGCGTGGCGCCGAACACCGTGAACAGGGTCACCACAGCCACCCCGGTCAGCAGCGCGGTCGCGGTGGCCGCCGTCCGTTTGGGGCCGCGCAGCGCGTTGCACCGGGCCAGCGCCCGCGTGACGCCGCGCAGCCGGGCGAGCGCGGCGCCGAGTACCCGAACGGCTTAGCCGACCGAGACCGGATATCACGACGATGAACGCGGCCCCCTCCCCCGTGGCCGTCGCCCCGACCGCGATGACCAGGAAACAGCGCCTGCGACCCGGCCACACTGCGGTTCCGCCGAACAGCCCGGCGGTTGATGTGACCACGGCGACGTCCAGCGCCTCACCCAGCGTCGAGCCGATGACCTGGCTGCTGGACACGCCGAGCGCATATCGCCGATCAACTACCCGGCGCCCTCAATGCCGGGCTCGGCGGCGGCGACCCCTGGCACACCGAGGACCGTGCGCACGGGCGCGGTGTCCACCGGCTGCCGAACACCCTGGCTCTTCCGGCCACGGCGACGACGTTCGAGCTGCGGACGTGGCGTCCCGGCCCCAGTGGACCGACACCCCGAGCAGTACCGCGGGGAGCGTTCCGGCGAACCGGCGCTTGTACGTCCGCAACGAGGCGAGGCTCAGCCTCAGGCCGACCCGGCCGCCGTTGGTGACGGTCATGAGCGTGCCTCTGTCGCGGCGGCCCGTCAAACGCCTTCATCCGGTCAACTACCCGGCCGAGGTGGGGCGTTACATGCAGTCGACCAGCCGTCCGTCGGCGAGGAACAACATCACGTCGCCTGACCGGTGGCCACCGGGGGCGCGGTGACCACCACCACGGTGCGGCCAACTTGTGCGCGGCATCGCCGAGCAGTGCGCGCACCTCCGCGCCGGAGCGCGAGTGGAGGTTGCCGATCGGCTCGTCGGCGAAGACCGCCTCGGGCCATCCGGCCAACGGCCGGTCCACCGCGGCGGGTTGCTGCTGGCCGCCGGAGAGCTGGCTGGGGCGGTGCCGCAGTCGGTCGCGCAGCCCGATGGATGTTGACCAACTCGTCGTTCAGGCCGGGCTCGGGCCGGGTTTTTCGGCGAGGTCCAGCGGCAGGGTGATGTTCTCAGCGACAGTGAGGGCGGGCACCAGATTGAACGACCGGAAGCCGAACCCGACGCGTTCCCACCGCAGCAGCGTCAACTGGCCGTCGATCGGCGACCCCCAGCTCTCGGTCGCCGATGTACCCGGAGCCGGAGGTGAGGATGCCGAGCCCCGGCCGCGCAGCGCATCAGCGTGGACTTGCCGGAGCCCGAGGGTCCCGTGGTCGTGGTGAAGCGCATCCGGGGAAGCCCCACGATCACTCCGTCGAGTGCCCGCGCCTCTGTGTCGCAGATGCCCTTAAACCTTCACCCGTCGCGAACTTGGGCGGCGTGCGCGACGGTACGTACCGCGCTGGCGGCGGTCATCGCGCACCGCCGAACCGCTCGTCCAGCACGGACAGCCTGCGCCAGTACTCGTCCTCGTCGATCTCACCGGCCGCGAACCGGCGCCCGAGCACGGCCACCGGTGACTGCTCGTCCGACCGCGGCGGGAACGGCCGCGCCCAAGGGCCGCCCCGGCCCCGCCACACGGTGCGCCGCAGCACCGTCACCACGCCGATAACCCCCGCCGTCCACACCAGTGGGAACAGCAGGATCCAGGGGCCGGGTCCACCCTCGTGCCAGGGGGCTGCCAGGAGGTTCATGACGTTCAACTCCTCGATGCCACCGGTCCGTTCGTTGACCGGTTTCCGGTCCGCGGCCATGGGTGGTCGCGGACACCATCGAGCGTCGCGCGTCGGGCAGTTCTGGTCGTCGTATGGCAGGCGCCAGTGTGCGTACTCCGCCAGAAGTACCGGCATCGGCTGCGGCTGCTACCCGGCGAGTGCCTCCAGCGGGTCGTCGAGCACCGGCTGCCAGGCCAGCTCCGCGGCGCCGACCAGGCTGTTGTGGTCCAGCGAGCAGCTCAGGATCGGCACCGAGCCGCTGCGCCCCCACAGGCTTCGGTCGGCGACGACGGCGCGCAGCCGCTCCGGATCGGCCTCGAACAGGTACCGGTGCAGTCCACCCAGGGCGATGCGGTCGGGGTTGAGCACATTAACCAGTCCGGCGAGTCCCAAACCGAGCCGGTCGATGAGCGCCTCGGCGGCGGAGCGCACCAGCGGATCGTCGTACTCCGTGCGCAGCAGTCGGGCCGAGCTGTCCAGCAGCGACACCTCGGGGCTCGTCGGCCGTCCGGCGGCCTCAAGGAAGGCCACCGGGTCGACCTCGACGTCCAGGCAGCCGCGGCTGCCGCAGTGGCAGGGGCGTCCCTCGGGGTGGACGGTGAGGTGGCCGACCTCCAGGGCGAGGCCTGAACTGCCGGTGTGCAGCCGGCCGTCGAGCACCAGGGCGCCGCCCACACCACGGTGCCCGGTGGCGACCACGAGCAGGTGCTGGGCACCGCGTCCCGCGCCGTGCCGGTGCTCGGCTAGCGCGGCCACGTTGACATCGTTACCCACGAAGGAAGCCACCGGAGCGCCGCTCGGGCTGGTGACACCGTGTGCCCTGATCTGCTCGGCGAAGACATCTCTCACCGGCGCACCGGCGGGCCAGGCGACGTGGAGCGGGTTGAGCGCGGTGCCCTCGGGCTCGGCCACCGCGGACGGCACGGCGAGTCCGGCGCCGACGCAGTCGCGTCCGGAGGACTTCAGCAGTTCCACCCCGGCCTCGACGACCAGACCGAGTACGTGTGCCGGGTCGGCGGGCACCGTCATGCAGCCGGGCGTGGTGGCGATGATGCGCCCGCCGAGGCCGACCAGGGCTGCCCGGAAGCCGTCGGCGTGCACCTGGGCGGCAAGGACCACCGGCCCGTCGGGGGCGACCTGGAGCCGGTGCGAGGGGCGGCCCTGCGAACCGGCCTCCACAGTGGGGCGGGTGTCCACCCGGATCAGCCCGAGGGTTTCGAGTTCGGCGGCCACCGCACCGGCGGTCGCCCGGGTCACCCCGAGCTCCGCGGTGAGCACCGCACGGGTGGGCGCGCGCCCGGTGTGTACGAGCGCCAGCGCGGGGCCCAGCGCCGCGCGCCCCCTCTCAAGCCTTGTCCGAGTCTGCGTCACGGTCCTATTCTTACTTTGTGCCGACGCTAAACAAAATACGGACGGCCCTCACTGGAACCGCCCACAGGCCGTCCGGTACCCCTCTGACCGCCCTGCGCACCGCGCTCACCGCCTTCTTCGCCGTGGACGGATTCGTCTTCGCCGGATGGGTGGTCCGCATCCCTGCCATCAAGGCCCAAGTGGGCGCCTCCTCAGGCGCGTTGGGCCTCGCGCTGCTCGGCGTGTCCGCCGGGGCGGTCGCCACGATGGTCATCACCGGGCGGCTGTGCCACCGGTTCGGCAGCCATCCGGTCACCGTGGGGTGCGCGGCGCTGCTGGCGCTCAGCGTAGCGCTGCCGCCGCTCACCCACTCGGCGCTGGCCCTGGGACTGGTCCTGCTGGTCTTCGGCGCCGCGTACGGCGGGCTGAACGTCGCCATGAACAGTGCCGCCGTCGACCTGGTCAGGGCGCTACGGCGCCCGGTCATGCCAGGCTTCCACGCGGCGTTCAGCTTCGGCGGACTGGTGGGCGCCGGGCTCGGCGGACTGGTCGCGCCGCACCTGTCCCCGACCCGGCACCTGCTCCTGCTCACCCCGGTCGCCCTGGTGGTGTCGGCGGTCGCGGGCCGGGTACTGCTGCGGCACCCGGCGCCCCGCACCCAGGCGGTGGAATCGGCGCCTGTGCGCCCGCGCGCCGGTACCGGAACCCGCTGGCTCGTCGGCGTGTTCGGCCTGATCGCCCTGTGCACCGCGTACGGGGAGGGGGCGCTGGCCGACTGGAGCGCGCTGCACCTGACCCAGGACCTGGACAGCGGACCCGGTCTCGCGGCGGCGGCCTACGCGCCGTTCGCGCTGGCCATGGCCGTGGGACGGCTGTCGGGCACCGCACTGCTGGAGTGTTTCGGTCAAACCCGCACCCTGGTCCTCGGCGGGCTGACCGCCGCGTCCGGGATGCTGCTGGGAGCGCTCGCCCCACTGCCGTGGCTGGCGCTGACCGGGTTCGCGGTGACCGGCCTGGGCCTGGCCAACATCTTCCCGGTCGCCATCGCTCGGGCCGGGGCACTGGCCGGACCCGGCGGGGTCGCCGCCGCGTCCACGCTCGGCTACGGCGGCATGCTGCTCGGGCCGCCCTCGATCGGCTTCCTCGCCGAGGCGGTGGGGCTGCCACTGGCGCTGACCACGGTGGCGCTGCTGGCGGCGGCCGCCGCCCTGATCGCCTTCACGGTGCGCAACGCGGAGCCACGCACGGCGTGACGCCACCCCGAGGGCCGTTGTCAGACCCCGGTGCCACCATGTGGTCATGGAAACAGCCGAGTTCATCGAAATCCTCCGCCAGGACGGCGAGTTGTTGGCGGACGCGGCGGAGGCGGCCGGGTGGGACGCGCCCGTGCCGCCGTGTCCCGACTGGCGGGTACGCGACCTGGTCGCGCACTTGGGCGGCGTGCACCGTTGGGCGACCGGCTTCGTCGCGGGGGCGACGCAGCCCGCGCGGCTGGTGGTCGACGCCCCGCCGGACGAGGCGCTCGCCTCCTGGTACAGGGACGGCCACCGGCAGTTGCTGGACCGGCTCACCGCGGCCCCGGCCGACCTGGAGTGCTGGGCCTTCCTGCCCGCCCCTTCCCCGCTGGAGTTCTGGGCCCGTCGCCAGGCGCACGAGACGGCGATCCACCGCTTCGACGCGGAGGCCGCGCTGGGCAAGGGCCACTCCCCGTACCGCACCGACTTCGCCCTCGATGGCATCGACGAGTTGCTGACCGGCTTCCTGGCCGGATCCCGCAGCCGACTGCGCTGCCAGACGCCGCGGGTGCTGCGAATACGAGCGGCGGACGGCCCCTCCGGCCCGGTCGACTGGTGGCTTCGGCTGTCCCAGGACCCGCCGCGCGTGGAGCGTACGGACGGCGCGCCGCCCGTCGGCATCGGAACGCCCGACTGCGCCTTCAGCGGCCCGGCCACCGCGCTCTACCTCGCACTGTGGAACCGGGGACCGTACGACGGCATCGAGGTGACCGGCGACGGCTCGCTGGCCGAGCTGTTGCGCGACGCCTCGTCGGTCACCTGAGCCATGTCGGCTCAGCCAAGCCAGCCGGGCCGCACCAGGCCGGACTCATAGGCCAGCACGACGAGTTGGGCGCGGTCCCGGGCGCCGAGCTTGACCATGGCCCGGCTCACATGCGTCTTGGCGGTGAGCGGGCTGACCACCAGGCGGCGGGCGATCTCGTCGTTGGACAGCCCGATGCCGACCAGCGCCATCACCTCACGCTCGCGCTCGGTGAGTTGCTCCATGCCCTCGGCCGCCGCCGGCTCCTTGGAGCGGGCGGCGAACTCGGCGATCAGCCGCCGTGTCACGCCGGGCGACAGCAGGGCGTCCCCGGCCACCGCGGCCTGTACCGCCCGCAGCAGTTCGTCCGGTTCGGTGTCCTTGACCAGGAACCCGGTGGCGCCGGAGCGGATCGCCTCGAAGACGTACTCGTCCAGCTCGAAGGTGGTGAGGATGACGACCTTGACGTCGGCCAGCGCCGGATCGCCGGTGATCCGGCGGGTGGCGGCGAGCCCGTCGAGCACCGGCATGCGGATGTCCATCAGCACGACATCTGGTTTGAGCCGGGCGACCTGACGCAACGCCTCCTGGCCGTCGGCAGCTTCGCCGACCACCTCGATATCGGGTTGCGCGTCCAGCAGCGCACGGAATCCGGCACGCACCAGCACCTGGTCGTCCGCCAGCACCACCCGTGTCATCGGTCCTCCTCCGTCACCACGCCGTCCAGCCCGGTCACCGGAAGCGTGGCGACCACCCGGAATCCGCCGTCACCGCGCGGACCGGCCTCGACGCTGCCGCCGAGGGCCGCCGCCCGCTCGCGCATACCGATCAGTCCGTTGCCGCCTCCGGAGTCGCCGCCCCCGGTGGCGGGCCCATCATCGTCGATCCGCAACTCCACCTCCCGCGGCCGGTAGCCGATCCGCACCCGGGCGGTACGGGCGCCCGAGTGCCGCACCACGTTGGTCAACGCCTCCTGAACGATCCGGAACGCGGCGAGGTCCACGCCTGGCGGCAGCGTCCGTGCCCTTCCGTCGATGTCAACGCTGACCTGAAGCCCAGCAGCCGCCGCCTGCCCGGCGAGTTCCGGAATCCGGTCCAGGCCCGGTGCGGGGGTACGTGGCGCCGAGCCCGGGGAGCGCAGCGTCCCGAGCACCTGCCGCACCTCGCCGAGCGCCTCCTTACTCGCGGCCTTGATGGTGGTCAGCGCGATCCGCGCCTGCTCCGGGCGCTCGTCGATCAGCGCCAGGCCCACGCCAGCCTGGACGTTGATGACCGACAGGCTGTGCGCGATCACATCGTGCAGCTCACGGGCGATCCGCAGCCGCTCCTCGTCGGCCCGGTGCCGTTCGGCCTCGGCGCGGTCCCGGCGGGCCCGGACGAACTGTTCCCGGCGCACCCTGATCAGTTCGGCGACGGCGCCCAACGCCAGCAGCGAGGCCGCGATCCCGAACTCCTGGCCCCAGCCCTGGGCAGGTTGGCCGGCGGGCGGCAGCCAGCGGTAGAGCCAGTTGCCGACCAGCAGGTGACCCGCGTACAGCCCGGTCGCGGCGGCCCAGGCATCCCGGCGGCGGCCGTGGACGACGGCGGAGCAGAAGGCGACCAGGAAGCAGAGGAAGAACGGCCCCCGGGCAAAACCGCCGGCCAGATAGCCAAGGGTCGTGACCATCGTTCCGTACACCGCGACCTGCGGCAGCCGTAGTCGCAGCACGAGCAGTGCTGGCCCGGCGAGCAGCAGGGCATAGCCGAGCGCGTTGAGGTGGACCTGGTCGACAGCGTGGCGGCTGGCGAACGTCGAGGCCATCACCTGGATGAAGGCGACGACGAGCGAGGACCGCACGGGCCAGCGGAGCGGCGAGTCCGGCCCGTGCCGCAGCCAGGGGCCAACGCCCCATGGCGGGCCACCCCGCAGTGCGGCGTCACCGGGCCACTCGCGCCGGGGCACCTGATCGTCGCTCATGCCGCAACGCTAGACCGGGCGGGGCCGCCGCGGCGTCCCGCGCACGAGGTGATCGTCCGTACTCCCGGGGAAGTAGGTGGCGGCCCCGTGCCCTACAGCCCCACCTGCCGGGCGAGCACGGCGCACGAGTGGTCGAAGAACGCGTCGCGGGCTTCCACCACGCGATGGAAGTGACCGAAGACCTCGAAGCCGATCAGGCCGAAGAGTTGCGACCACGCGGCGGTCAGCCCGGCCAGCGTTGGCTCCGGCAGATCGGCCGCCAGCAGGGCGGCGAACCGTTCCACATCGGTGCGCAGTTCATCGGGCAGCGGTTCGTCGGCAGGTGGGGTCAACTCGCCCGCGGCTTGGGCGTCACGGGCGATGGCCACCAGGGCCAGACCGACTCTGGAGGCGGGCGCGACGGTGTCCTGCGGAGCTGTGTATCCGGGCACGGGCGAGCCGTACAGCAGGGCGTACTCGTGCGGATGCGCCAGCGCCCAGGCTCGCACCGCACGGCACACCGCCGTCCAGCGTGCGACGGGAGCGTCACCGGCGGTCTCGCCCAAGGCGGCTTCGGCGGCCTCGCCGACGGCGTCGTAGGCGTCGATGATGAGCGCCGTCAGCAACTCGTCCCGGCTCGGGAAGTATCGGTAGAGCGCGGAGGAGACCATGCCCAGCTCCCGCGCCACGGCCCGCAGGGACAGCCGGGCGGCGCCCTCGGCGGCCAGCTGGCGCCTGGCCTCGTCCTTGATGGCGGCGGTTACCTCGATGCGTGCGCGTTCCCTGGCCCCTCGGATCACACTCATGGCCACAGTCTGCCATTTCACGGAGCGGCAGCCAACAACCGGATCGGAGGACATAAATGAGAGCAGTGCTCTTGCGTGAGGAGCGTCGGCGCTGCCACACTGATCTGGAACGAGAGCACCGCTCTCACCAATGTGATGGGGAACCGCCATGACTGAGCAGCGCTATCTCAAGCCCGGCCGGATCCAGGTCCAGCTCCTGCACAACGCCGTCGGCTGGCTGACGCGGCACGGCATCAGCATCGCGGGCTCCCGCGAACTGGCGGTGCGCGGACGCAAAAGCGGTGAGTGGCGGCGCAATCCGGTCAACCCGGTGACCGTCGGAGCACAGCGCTTCCTGGTCGCGCCCCGCGGCCAGACCCAGTGGGTGCGCAACCTGCGCGCGGCCGGAGGCGGCGAACTGCGGGTGGGCAACCACATCGAGCGGTTCACCGCGCAGGAGGTGCCCGACGCCGAGAAGCCGGAACTGCTCCGCACCTACCTCGCCCGATGGCAGTGGCAGGTCGGAGCGTTCTTCAAGGGAGTCAATCCCAACTCCTCGGACGAGGAGCTACTGCGCATAGCCCCCGACCACCCGGTCTTCCGCATAACCGAGCAAGCCTGACCCGGCCACCCAGGACGCCGTCGGCCACGACCTCCCAACGAGACCTAGCCAATGGCCAGTTGACCCACCCTGCAACACCCGTCGACACCAGCGTCCCACCCGAGGCCGCCGAACCCCGCGACCCAGGAGCCACGGCGTCGTCGCCCCAGGCGACGTTACGGGCGGCCCAGGCCGGAGAGCAGCCGCCCGGCCATGGGGTGGTTGCGCACGATCTCGGCCAGCGACGTCGAACCGTTGGTGATCCCGGCGAAGGCGTTCCAGGCGGGCGGCAGCGAGATCAGCGCCGAGTGCAGCAGACCCGGGCGGCGCTCGAAGACCGACAGCATCCGGCGGCCCACCGCCATCTCCACACCCAGACCGGCCTTCACGGCGAACGCGTAGTTGAGCGCCTGGCGCCGCGCGTCCACCGCGTCCTGCGCCTCGGCGATGCGGACCGCCCACTCACCCGCCATCCGCCCCGAGCGCAGCGCGTACGAGATGCCCTCGCGGGTCCACGGCTCCAACAGCCCGGCCGCGTCACCACAGACAAGCACCCGCCCGCGAGAGAGCGGGGAGTCATCGGCCCGGCAGCGGGTCAAGTGGCCGGAGGACACGCTGGGTTCGAAGCCCGCCAGACCGAGCCGGGCGATGAAGTCCTCGAAGTACCGCTTGGTCGCCTCACCCTGCCCACGCGCTGAAATCACCCCGACCGTAAGGGAGTCGCCCTTGGGAAAGACCCAACCGTAACTACCGGGCAGCGGGCCCCAGTCGACCAGCACCCGGCCCGCCCAGTCCTCCGCCACGGAGGCGGGCACCGGGATCTCAGCCTCCAGGCCGAGGTCGACCTGGTCGAGCTTGACCCCGACATGAGCGCCTATCCGGCTGGCGCTGCCGTCGGCGCCGACGACAGCGCGGGCCAGCAGCGTCTCACCCGTGCTGAGCACGACCGCCACCGTCCGGCGATCGGGCACGGCGGGGCCGTGCTGCTCGACCCGGGAGACCTGGGTACCGGTGCGCAGTACGGCACCGGCGCGCTGGGCGGCCTCGGTCAGCTGGGCGTCGAACTCGGGCCGGTTGATCAGTCCGAACAGCGTCCGGCGCGAGCGGCGGGTGCGGGCCATCCGGCCGTTGAGGCTGAAGGTGACCGCGCGCACCCGGTCGCGCAGCGGGAGTTCGAAGCCGGGCGGCAGGGCGTCGCGAGACGGGCCGATGATGCCGCCCCCGCAGGTCTTGTAGCGCGGCAACTCGGCCTTCTCCAGCAGCAGCACCCGTCGCCCGGCGGAGGCCGCGGCGTGCGCGGCGCTGGCGCCCGCGGGCCCGGCGCCCACCACGACGACGTCCCACACCTCCGGGTGCCCGCCGTCCGCCGTCTCCCCGCCCCGCGCTGCGTAGTCGCTGCTCACGTGTGTTCCGCTCCCGCTTCGTCTGCCGGTCTCCCGCATCCTATGGCGCGGCGCGAATTGGTCCGCTATGGGACCATCGGCTGCGCGGTCACCCGCACCCACCAACCACCGCACCCACAAGGAGCGCCCATGTCGCAGGCCTCGCACGCCCCACTCGCCGAGGCGGTCGCCGCACTGATGCCCCGAGCCAGGGCCGAACTCGCCGAGTTGGTCTCCTACCGTTCGGTCGCCGACCCGCGCCAGTTCCCCAAGAGCGAGTGCGAGAAGGCCGCGCGCTGGGTGGCCGACGCACTGCGCGCGGAAGGCTTCCAGGACGTGGCGCTGCTCGACACCCCGGACGGCACCCAGTCCGTCTACGGCTTCCTGCCCGGGCCCGAGGGAGCGCCCACGGTCCTGCTGTACGCGCACTACGATGTGCAGCCGCCTCTGGACGAATCAGAGTGGATCAGCCCGCCGTTCGAGCTCACCGAACGCGACGGCCGTTGGTACGGGCGCGGCGCGGCCGACTGCAAGGGCGGTCTGGTGATGCATCTGACCGCGCTGCGGGCACTGCGCGAGCACGGCGGTGTCCCGGTCTCGGTGAAGGTGATCGCCGAAGGTTCCGAGGAGCAGGGCACCGGGGGGCTCCAGCAGTACGCCGAAGCGCACCCCGAGCTGCTCGCGGCGGACACCATCGTGATCGGTGACACCGGGAACTTCCGCGTCGGGCTGCCCACCGTCACCGCGACGCTGCGCGGGATGACGCTGGCCGAGGTCAGCGTCGACACGCTGGAAGGCAATCTGCACTCCGGCCAGTTCGGTGGCGCCGCGCCCGACGCGCTCGCCGCGCTGATCCGGATACTCGACTCGCTGCGTGACGAGTCCGGCTCCACGACCGTAGACGGCCTGCAGCCGGACGCGAGTTGGCAGGGGCTGCAGTACGGCGAGGAGGAGTTCCGCGCGGACGCCAAGGTGCTCGACGGTGTCGGCCTGGTCGGTACCGGCACCATCGCCGACCGCCTGTGGGCGCGCCCCTCGGTCACCGTGCTGGGAATCGACTGCCCGCCGGTGGTGGGCGCCACCCCGTCGGTGCACGCCAGCGCCCGTGCCCTGGTCAGCCTTCGGGTGCCGCCGGGCACCGACGCCAGCAAGGCCCAGGAGGCGCTCAGCGCCCACCTTCGGTCGGCGGCACCGTGGGGCGCGCGGGTCAAGGTCACCCAGCGCGGTGAGGGCCAGCCGTTCCGCGCGGACACCTCCAGTCCGGCGTACACCGCGATGGCGGAGGCGATGCGCGCGGCCTACGACGGCACCGAGATGCAGGTCGCCGGGCAGGGCGGCTCGATTCCGCTGTGCAACACCCTGGCCGCGCTCTACCCCGAGGCGGAGATCCTGCTGATCGGGTTGAGCGAGCCGGAGGCCCAGATCCACGCGGTGAACGAGAGCGTCTCACCGCAGGAGTTGGAGCGGATGTCGCTCACCGAGGCACTGTTCCTGGCCAACTACGCACACAGCAAGCGCGGCTGAGGCGCATGGTGACCATTCAGCGGTGAGTCGTGCCGTTCGACAACTAGTCGACCGCCGCGATCGGTTCGCCCGCTTCGAGGTCTATCGCCTTTCCCTGGGCGCGAGCCCGTAGCGCCCAGTGGAGGCGAGCGAACCGCTCAGCCGGCAGCAGAACGGCCGCCTCGTCCTCGGTGACGAAGCGCCAGCCGCGCAACTCGGCCGCGGGCAGCAGCAGCCGCCCGGCATCGGTGGCGGTCAGCAGGCCGCCGTCGAACAGCAGCCGCAGCCCGCCGAAGCCCGGCGGCCGTGGCGGCTCCCAGTCGACAACGAGCAGCCGTAGACCCGCGCCGGTCCCGAGGTCGACGCCGAGTTCCTCGGCGACCTCACGCAGCGCGGCCCGCGTCGGCGGCTCACCCCGCTCGACCACGCCACCGGGAAACTCCCAGCCTGGTTTGTAGGTTGGGTCGACGAGCAGCACGCGGTCGCGTTCGTCGAACAGCAGCACCCCGGCCGCCAGCGTCTCCCGGGTCGGCTCGGGCGTCTGCACGATGCCACAGGCGCCAGCGCCCTCTCCCACGGCGACCGCGACGCGCTCCGCGATCTCGCGCGGCGGTGCGTCACCGACGTCGAGGACATGGGCGTCCCGGGTGAGCCAGGGCAGCGCCGCACGGTAGGCGGCGAGATGGTCAAGGCACCAGCGGCGCACCGAGGCGCTGACCTCCGGGTCGCCGGGCACCTCCTCGCGGTGCGCGATGCGCTCCCGCAGGATCGTTTCCTCAACCCGCAGCAGCACATGTCTCACCGGAATGCCCCGGGCGGCCAGCGCACCGAAGATCTCGTCCCGGTAGTCCTGACGCAGCAGCGCCATGGGCGTCACCAGCGGCCCGCCGGTCTCCATCAGCAAAGCGGCCGCGGTGTCCACGACGAGCCGCCGCCAGGAGGGCAGCTCCTGGTAGTCGGTGATCTCACCGAGACGCTTCTCCGGCAGCAGTAACCGCAGTGTGCTGCCGATCAGTTCGGGGTCGTACAGGGTGCTTCCGGGTATCAGGTCGATCAGTTCGCGGGCGGCGCTGGTCTTTCCCGCACCGAACGCGCCGTTCAGCCAGACGATCACGGTGCCCCCTCCTCCGTAGCCCCCTAAGAAGTGCCCGGGCGGCACGGTCGGGCAAACGCGCGGGGCGCGGCGAGACCGCAATGGAACCCAATGCCGCCCACCCTCATCCAGCCATCATCGAAACTCACCACCACCAAACAGCCCCGCACGCCACTCACTCAGGCACAAGCGGCATAACGCAACCCGCCACTCACCGCCTCCCACCAATACCCAACACCATCCAACGTAACCGATCGAGCCTGACGGGAACATGACCCACTCACAGGTCAGCTCAACAGCACCAGCGGCACGTCGACCGACCGGAAGGAGACACCGCAACCATGCACCCCCTCGCCACCGGCACCGCACACCACAAAGCCCTGGCGGCGCTGGGCACAGCCCTGTTGTGCTCCGCCGGACTGGCAACCCCCGCCACCGCCGCAACCCACCAGCGCCAAACCACCGCCCACTCCCCCTCCGACACCGCGAGAACCCCCAACCCGCTGCTCAACAACGGGCTGGCCCGCACCCCGCCCAGGGGCTTCAACAACTGGAACAGCACGCACGGCGGCCCCGACCTCAACGAGGCGATGGTCAAGGGAACCGCTGACCTCTTCGTCAGCAAGGTCCTCAAAGTGGCCGGTTACCGCTAGGTCAACCTGGACGAGTCTGGGCACTCCCGAACCGCGACGCCAACGGCCACTGGGCGCCTGACTCCGCCCAGCTCCCGTACGGCGTCAAGGCAGTCGCTGACTATGTGCACGCCAAGGGACTCAAACTCGGCGTCTACACCAGCGCGGGCACAAAGACCTGCCACAGCAGAGGCTTCCCAGGCGCCCTGGCCATGAGTACCCCTACGCACGGCAGTTCGCCGACCAGGGAGTGGACTACCTGAAATACGACAACTGCAACACCCAAAGCGTGGACGCCAAGCACCGCTACACCACGATGCGCGACGCGCCGAAGGCCACCGACCGACCAATCATCGCGGCCGCCACCCCAACGACTCAGCGCTTCACACACCCGAAAGGCCGCCGCCCAGCCCCCACTTGCCAGGCCACGCGCCCCTCGGACACCGCCGTCGAACGCCACGCCCTGACGCTGGCCGCCGCGGCCAATTCCCCGCTCGGCCAACTCGCCAGCGCAGAGGCGTAGGCGCACGCCACCATCGACATCAACCAGCCAAAGACCAACAGCGGTTAGCGCCACGCCCCGTCAACACCAGACAAACTGGCACCGCGACCACCGGCCGCCTCAGATGTTTCCGCAAACCCCGCGACCGCCACCCCGGCCTCCAACGCCGACGAGTGCCAGCCCCGCCCCCCGGAAGCCGAGTCCCCGAACGTCAACCGGTATCCGCCGCCCCACCAGTTGCCGTCGCCGCCGCACCGTAGGCCGCGGCGGCGGCGCCCACCAGGCCCGCGTCCGTGCCCAGTTGGGCCGGAACCACCTCAACCCCCGAGGCGAAGGACAGCGTGGCGTACCGCCGCAACTGTTCGCGAAGCGGACCGAACAGCACCTCACCGGCCCCCGCCACTCCCCCGCCGATCACCACCACTTGGATTTCCACCAGGGTCGCGCAGGCCGCTATCCCGGCGGCCAACGCCTGCGCGGCCCGCTCGAAGGAGGCGCGGGCTATCGGGTCCCCGGCCCGCGCCGAGGCGGCCACCGCCGCGGCGGTCGGTTCGGCGCCGTCCTCCGGCTTCCAGCCCTCTTCCAGCGCACGTCGGGCGATGTTGGGGCCACTGGCCAGGCGCTCCACGCAGCCGCGCCCACCGCAGGGGCACGGCGGCCCGTCGAGATCGACGCTGATGTGCCCGATGTGCCCCGCGTTCCCGGTGGGCCCCGGGTGCAGCGCACCGCCCAGTACGAATCCGCCGCCGACACCGGTGGACACCACCATGCACAGCGCGTTGTCATAGCCGCGGGCGGCGCCCTGCCAGTGTTCCGCCGCTGCGATGGCCACCCCATCCCCCGAAAGGGTGATGGGCAGCTCTCCGGTCATCTCCCGGACCCGCTGGACCAGCGGGAATCCGCGCCACCCCGGGACATTGACCGGGCTGACGGTACCGGTCGAGGCATCGACCGGCCCGGCGCTGCCGATGCCGACGGCGCTCGCCCGCGCCCAGGACGGGTCGACGGCCAGCTCGCGCAGCACCTCCGCGACCGCGCGCATCACCGTCTCACCGTCCTCCGCGGCCGGGGTGCGCCGCTGAGCGCGTACGAGCAGCCGCCCGGTGCTGTCGACCAGCGCTCCCGCGATCTTCGTTCCGCCGATATCGAGGGCCACGACCGGCCCTTCGACGGCCGGGACCCGCACTGCGGCGCCTTCGCTGTGCATCGGTACGGTGTCTCCCTTGTCCACGTTGGCGTCCCGTACGGGGGCGACCCCTGGGCGGTGGCGAGCCAGAGTAGTCTGGCCCTTGTTGACAACGTTGTCTAGCCCTAGGCTCACGTTACCCCGTGCGCTCGACGACAGGACTGCCGCCCGTGCCCGACTCCCAGCACGTCCCCCGCCCCACCGCCACCGCCGTACGGTACGGCAGCCGCCCGACGATGAAGGACGTGGCCGCCAGGGCGGGCGTCGGCCTGAAGACCGTCTCCCGCGTCGTCAACGGCGAGCCCGGTGTCACCGCCGACACCGAGTCGCGGGTTCGCGCCGCGATAGAAGCACTCGGCTTCCGGCGGAACGACAGCGCCCGCATCCTGCGCAAGGGCCGCACGGCCAGTATCGGCCTGGTCCTGGAGGATCTGGCCGACCCGTTCTACTCCCCGCTGAGCCGCGCTGTCGAGGAGGTGGCCCGGACCAACGGCAGCCTGCTGTTCGCCGGATCGAGCGCCGAAGTACCGGAACGTGAAGAGGAGTTGGCGCTGGCACTGTGCGCCCGCAGGGTGGACGGGCTCGTGATCGTTCCGGCCAGCGATGACCACCGCTACCTCGAACCGGAGATCGCCGCGGGCATCGCCACGGTCTTCGTCGACCGCCCCGCTAGCCGGATCGACGCGGACGCGGTACTCACCGACAACGCGGGGGGCGCCAGAGACGGTGTGGCCCACCTGATCGCGCACGGTCACCGGAGGATCGGCTTCATCGGCGACCGCCCGCACATCCACACCGCGGACGAACGCGTTCGCGGCTATCGCGAGGCGATGGCCGCGCACGGCCTCGCCGTGCGCGAGGACTGGGTGTCGATGGGCGGCACCGCGCCGGATCGGGTTCGGGCCGAACTGGAGCGCATGGCGTCCGGGCCGGACGCCATCACCGCACTGTTCTCCGGCAACAACCGGGTGACGGTCACCGCGGTGCGGGTTCTGTCCGAGCGCGATCGTCCGATCGCGCTCGTGGGCTTCGACGACTTCGAACTCGCCGATCTGTTGCGGCCGGGAGTCACGGTGATAGCGCAGGACCCGGCCCGGCTGGGCCGGACCGCGGCGGAAATGCTGTTCCGCCGCCTCGACGGGGAGACGGCGGAGCCCCGGCGCGTCGAGTTGCCGGGGCGGCTCATTCCCCGGGGGTCCGGGGAGCTGCCCCCGCCCCAGTGACGGTGCGTTGAGGGCTTTCCCCGCCCACCCGATCACCGGCGCCCACATCTCACCGTTACGCACAGCCTGTTGGAGATCAGAGGCGCGCCGGGTCGTCTCCTCACTCCAACCACCGTCTCGCACTCGCGGTACACCGCGAGGTCGCTGCGGGAGCGCCCCGGCACGCCATCCTCCGCGCTCGCAGCTGGTCGGTGAGGGATACGAAGCCCAAGGAGCAGCGAGCCACAAGCGATCGCATCCCCTGCGAGCCCAACAGGCGGACGAGCGGGAAAGCCCGCTCACCGCAACCCGAGCAGCACGTCCCGCCCCACCCCCGCCACAGCCGTGACCTCAGCAAGGTCGACGGCCCCGCACTCAATGCCCCGCAGCAGGTACCCACTGAGGGCCCGAGCCGTAGCGGGCTCGTCCATGACATCACCGGAGGCCCGAGCGACGTACGCGGCGAGCCGCTCCGCCGCTGCCGTGAATCCCTCACGGTAGAAGGCGTAGACGGCCGCGTACCGGGTCGGCAGGTGCCCGGGATGCATGTCCCACCCCTGGTAGTAGGCGCGCGCCAGCGACCTGCGCACCAACCCGTAGTGCAACTGCCAAGCCGCCCGCACCTGTTCGCCACCGCCGACCGGCAGCACGTTCGTGGAACCGTCCGACAGCCGCACCCCGGTACCGGCGGCGGCGACCTGCATCACGGCCTTGGCGTGGTCGGCGACGGGATGGTCCATGGACTGGTACGCCGCGCTCACCCCGCACGCCGCGCTGTAGTCGAACGTCCCGTAGTGCAGTCCGGTGGCGCGCCCCTCGGCCGCGTCGATCAGCCGCGCCACGGTCGCGGTGCCGTCCGGCCCGAGGATCGCCTGGGTGGTCTCGATCTGGATCTCGAAGCCGATCCGTCCCGCCTCAAGCCCGTGCGCCTTCTCGAACTCCTCACACAGCCGCACCATCGCGGAGACCTGCTCGGGAAAGGTCACCTTGGGCAGGGTGAGGACCAGTCCGTCCGGCAGCCCGCCCGCCGCCATGAGCCCGGTCAGGAAGACGTCCAGGGTGCGGATGCCACGGTCCCGCACGGCGGCCTCCATGCACTTCATGCGGATGCCGATGAACGGCGGCGCACTCCCGTCGGCGACCGCGGCGGCCACCAACCGCGCCGCGCGGACCGCGGCGGCGTCCTCCTCCGCGTCGGAGCGCGGACCGTACCCGTCCTCGAAGTCGATCCGCAGATCCTCGACGGGCTCGCTGCGCAGTTTGCCCCGCACCCGCTCGTAGACCTGCCCGGCGAGCCCGTCGGGCAGCCCGAGCGCCGCTGCGAAGGACCCGGCATCAGGCGCATGCCGATCGAGCAGGTCCAGCGCCTGCTCCCCCCAGACCCGCACGGTGTCGGCCGCGAAGGCATCGGCAGGCACGTAGACGGTGTGCACCGGCTGCCGGGTGCCGGGATCCCCCGGATAGCGCCGGGCCAGCTCCGCGTCGACCCCGGCGAGGGATGCGGCCACGCCGTCCCGTACCGCCCCCGACAGGCTGGTCGCCACCGGCATATCGTCCGAGCCCATCCGACACCCTCCATATTCCGCAAACCGAAATATCCAATCCGCAGGGCGGATTTTCCCAGCGTCCCAGTGTCAACGTCAATGCCCGATCGCCCAGGTCAGTCGGGCGGCAGCAGCCGCCCCCGTATGTGCCCGAAGATCAGGCTGGTCTCGGTGTGCTGCACCGCCGGGTGAGTGGTGAGGTGATCGAGCACGAAGTCCCGCAAGGCGTCGGAGTCCCGCACCGCCACCCGCAGCAGGTAGTCGTCTGCCCCGGAGACATGGAACAGCTCCACCACACCGGGAAGCCGCGGCACCTCCCGAACGAAGCGGTCCACCTGGTCCCTGCGGTGCGAGTGCAGCCGCACGGAGATCATCGCCTGGATGCCGAGCCCGAGCGCCGCGGGATCGAGTTCCGCCCGGAATCCACGGATCACCCCTCGCTCGCGCAGTGAGCGGATGCGGGACAGACAGGTCGACGGCGCGACGCCGACAGCCGCCGCGATGGCGCTGTTCGGCATCCGGGCGTCCTGGGCCAGCAGGTCCAGGATCGAACGGTCGACCGGCCCGAGGTCATCGGCCTGCTGATTCTTCGGCATACGGCCGAGAATGACTCTTGACACCGCACATTGCCAAGGCCCTTCGGCCGGTCCGCGAATTATCTGCGGCTACTCACCAGTTCGGGCATCGGATTCTTCACCATGGCGCCAGCCACGAGCCACCGCAGGCCGCGCATCACAGATAGGGGCCGTCAATGCAGCCGACCGCACTTCGTCCGGACACCGCCGCCGTACACGCCGGACGCGGGGACCTGCGCACGCTGGGCGTGCATGTACCGCCCGTCGACTTGTCGACGACCAACCCGCTGCCGGACGTCGAGATCGGCGGCGACAGCTACGAGGCACTGGCGACCGGCGGCACGCCGTTCGACGGCGGCAGCCATGTCTACCAGCGGTTGTGGAATCCGACGACCGCCCGCTTCGAGCAGGCGCTGGCCGAGGTGGAGCACTGCGCCGAGGCGGTGGCGTTCTCCTCCGGTATGGCCGCCATCACCGCCTGTCTGCTCGCCGCGCGCGCCGAGGACAGGGGCCATGTGGTGGCGGTAAGGCCGCTGTACGGCGGCACCGACCACCTGCTGGCCACCGGCCTGCTGGGCACCGAGGTGACCTGGGCGGAGCCGGACCGGATCGCCGAGGCGCTGCGACCGGACACCGGTTTGGTGGTGGTGGAGACGCCGGCCAACCCGACCCTGGAGCTGATCGACCTGGCGGCCGTGGCCGAGCGCTGCGGCGATGTGCCGCTGCTGGTGGACAACACCTTCGCCACCCCGGTGCTCCAGCAACCCGCCCTGCACGGTGCCACGTTGGTGGTGCACAGCGCGACGAAGTACCTCGGCGGTCATGGCGACGTGCTCGCCGGAGTGGTGGCGACGAACGCCGAGTGGGCCCGCCGGCTGCGTCCGGTGCGCGCGCTGACCGGCGGCATCCTGCACCCGCTGGCCGGATACCTGCTGCACCGCGGGTTGCAGACGCTGCCGCTGCGGGTACGTCACCAGTGCGCGTCCGCGGACAAGCTCGCCGGGCGGCTGGCCGAACACCCCGCCGTCGAGCGGGTCTTCTATCCGGGCCTGCCCGAGTGCGACCCGCTGGGGCTGATAGGCCGCCAGATGTCAGGGCCGGGCGCGGTCATCTCGCTTGCGGTGGACGGCGGTTACCGGGCGGCGGCCGGTGCGGCGGCGAACTGCCGGTTGATCACGCACGCGGTGTCGCTGGGCGGCGTGGACACGCTGATCCAGCACCCGGCGGCGCTCACCCACCGTCCGGTGGCCGCGGAGGCCAAGCCGAACGCCTCGATCCTTCGGGTGTCGGTGGGACTGGAGGACGTGGAGGACCTCTACGAGGACCTGGACCAGGCCCTACGGCGGGCCTGAACAGCGCGAGGGGCCACGCGGAGTGATCCGCGTGGCCCCTCGGCTTCGCGGGTCAGCCCTTGCGGGCCTTGACCTCCTCGGTCAGCTGCGGCACGACCTCGAAGAGGTCGCCGACCACGCCGTAGTCGACCAACTCGAAGATCGGCGCCTCGGCGTCCTTGTTGATGGCCACGATGGTCTTCGAGGTCTGCATGCCGGCCCGGTGCTGGATCGCGCCGGAGATGCCGGAGGCGATGTACAGCTGCGGCGAGACGGACTTACCGGTCTGGCCGACCTGGTTGCTGTGCGGGTACCAACCGGCGTCCACCGCGGCGCGGGAGGCGCCGACGGCCGCGCCGAGCGAGTCGGCGAGGTCCTCGATGACCTTGAAGTTCTCGGCGCCGTTGACACCGCGGCCACCGGAGACCACGATCGCGGCCTCGGTCAGCTCGGGGCGGCCGGTGGACTCGCGCGGGGTGCGCGAGACGACCTTGGTGCCGGTGGACTTCTCGCCCACGGTCACCGCGAGCGGCTCCACGGTGCCCGCGGCCGGGGCGGCCTCCGGAGCGGCCGAGTTCGGCTTGACCGTGACCACCGGAATGCCCTTGGTGACCCGCGACTTGGTGGTGAACGCGGCGGCGAACACCGACTGCGTGGCGACCGGGCCCTCGTCCCCGGCCTCCAGGTCCACCGCGTCGGTGATGATGCCGGAGCCGAGGCGCACCGCGAGTCGGGCGGCGATCTCCTTGCCCTCGGCGGAGGACGGTACGAGGACAGCGACCGGCGAGACGGCGGCGACGGCCTGCTCCAGGGCGTCCACCTTCGGTACCACCAGGTACTCGGTGAACTCCGGCAGGTCGGCGGCGAGCACCTTGACGGCGCCGTGCTCGGCCAGCGTGGCCGCGGCGGTGTCGGCACCCGGGCCGAGGTGGACGGCGACCGGCTCGCCGATCCGGCGGGCCAGGGTCAGCAGTTCGAGGGTCGGCTTGCGGACGGCACCGTCCACGTGGTCGACGTAGACGAGGACTTCACCCATGGGATTGCTCTCCTGCGCGTATAAGAAGGGGCGTTGGGAAGGCGGCTCGGCGGCTCAGATGAACTTCTGCTCCGCGAGGAACGCGGCAAGCTGCTTGCCGCCCTCGCCCTCGTCCGTGATGATCGTGCCCGCGGTGCGGGCCGGGCGCTCGGCCGCGCTGTCGACCTTGGTCCAGGCACCGGCGAGACCGACCTCGTCCTCCTCGATGCCCAGGTCCGACAGGTCGAGCGACTCGACCTTCTTCTTCTTGGCGGCCATGATGCCCTTGAACGACGGGTAGCGGGCCTCGCCCGACTGGTCGGTCACGGACACCACGGCGGGCAGCTGGGCCTCAAGCTGCTCGCTGGCGGCGTCGCCGTCGCGGCGGCCGGTCACCTTGCCGTCCTCGACCTTGACCTCGGACAGCAGCGTGACCTGCGGGACGCCGAGGCGCTCGGCGAGCATCGCGGGGACGACGCCCATGGTGCCGTCGGTGGACGCCATGCCGCACACCACCAGGTCGTAGCCGACGTGCTCGATGGCCTTGGCCAGCACCAGGGAGGTGCCCAGCGCGTCGGTGCCGTGCAGGCCGTCGTCCTCGACGTGCACGGCCTGGTCGGCGCCCATGGACAGTGCCTTGCGCAGCGCGTCCTTGGCGTCCTCGGGGCCGACGGTCAGCACGGTGATCTCGGCGTCGTCGGCTTCCTCGGCGATCTGCAGCGCCTGCTCGACCGCGTACTCGTCCAGCTCCGACAGCAGGCCGTCCACGGCGTCGCGGTCGGTGGTCAGGTCCTCGGCGAAGTGACGGTCGCCCGTGGCGTCGGGCACGTACTTCACAGCGACTACGATCCTCAAGCTCACGCCTGCTCTCCTACTGCATCGGTTCGGCGGTCCGGGCCGCGACACCGCACCGGCGTCGTGGGCCGTGGAACCCAGTAACTGCCCTGTGAAGGCAGCATAGGCGCCTTCGACGGCGACTTTCGGCCGGGACTCCTAGGCGCTCCAACCGAAATATTACTCGCCAGTACACTCGGCTGATTCCCAGTCCGCAAGGCCGTTGAACTGTGACCTTGCCGACGCCCTACCGCAGACCCGGGAGGGGAGGATTCAGTGCCGCAGGGCGTTGAAGCGGCCCTGGTGGTACAGCAGCGGGCGGCCGGGACCGTGCGGGTCGCCGTGCACGGCCTCGGCCACGACTATGCGGTGATCACCGGCCGGAACGCGTGCCACCACCCGGCACACCAACCATGCGGAGACGCCCTCCAGCAGCGGCACCCCGTGCGGGCCGCTGCGCCAGACGGTGGGCGGCCCGAAGCGGTCCGCACCGCTGCGGGCGAACGTAGCCGCCAACTCCTCCTGGTGTTCACCGAGGACATGAACTCCGACGTGCTCGGCCGCGGCGACCGTCGGCCAGCTCGACGAGCCGATGCTGATGCCGAAGGAGAGCAGGGGAGGTTCGGCGGCGACGGAGGTGAGCGAGGTGGCGGTGAAGCCGACCGGACGGGCACCGTCCGCCGTGATCACCGCGACTCCGGCGGCGTGCCGACGGAAGACGGAGCGGAAGACATCGGTCGCGGAAGGGGCGGATCCGAGATCGGTCGAAGCAGTCATGGAGTTGTCCTTCTGATGCGGTCGAGCCGGAACTGAATGGGAGTCAGAGGCGCTCAACGGCTTGGACAACGCGCACTCGCGTGCCGACCGAAGTCGACATCGGCTCGCTCATAGAGAAGGACGACCTTCGACATAACGTCAGGCTGACGATTCAGGACGCACTCCGTCAAGGGCGGTCTGTTATCTGGGATGTGGATCACGGCGGGTCCCGGCACCGGTCGGTTCACGCCTCCACCGCCGCGCCGACCGCCGCGATCACATCGGCCTTGCGCGGCTGCCCCGCGGCGCGCCGGGCGACCACACCGCGGGCGTCGAGCACCAGGACGGTGGGTGTCTTCAGCACCGACAGTCGGCGCACCAGGTCGAGACGGGCCTCGGCGTCGATCTCCACATGCGCCACCCCCTCGACCATGGCGGCGACTTCGGAGAGTGTGCGACGGGTGGCCCGGCAGGGTGCGCAGAAGGCACTGGAGAACTGGAGCAGCGTGGCCCGCGCGCCGAGCGGCTCGCCGATCTCGGCCGCCGTCAGCCGCTGGGCGCCGTCCTTCTCCCGCATTCGCATCCTTCCGTCATGCCAGCGGTGGAGCAGTCCCAACAGCCCTGCCGCGGCAAGCACCGTGAGGCACAACACCGTCCCCACCATCTTCGCCTCCCGCAGGAGTGCAGCGCTCATCGGACCGCGATGATTCCCGGGCATCGGGCCGAACGCCGAGGAGAGCGGCTGCCATGGGTTCGCGGAGCATCGACGTTCGCAGGCAGCGCCTCGGCGCGGCGATCGTCGGCCACGCCGGTTGCACCGCGGGGCCGCCGCGGCTGGGGCCGGCCGCGACGGGCTGCGCTGGCGCCGCGTTCCTCGGCCGGTCCGCGAGGTGTACCTGCTGCCGCGCCGGGCCACACGTGACAAGAATCTCCTAATGTTCCGGGCACTGCGGATGACAACGCACGCGTTGACGGGGCACCATCCTGCGACGGCCCTAACCTACGGCCGCGTAACTGCTGACCCAAGAGGTGTCCCCCGACGTGGCTGAACTCGTCTACCCGCCGGTCATCGGCTTCGCCCGCACCATGTTCCAGGTGCAGGGCCTGCGCTTCGACATCGCGGGCACCGAGCATGTGCCACGGCGCAGCGGCGCGGTGCTGGTCAGCAACCACATCAGCTACCTGGACTTCGTCTTCTGCGGGCTGGCCGCCCGCCCGGCGAAGCGTCTGGTGCGTTTCATGGCCAAGGAGTCGGTCTTCCGGCACAAGGTCTCCGGGCCGCTGATGCGGGCGATGAAGCACATCCCGGTCGACCGGGAGCGCGGGGTGCACGCGTACGAGAACGCGTTGAGCGCGCTGCGGTCCGGCGAGATCATCGGGGTCTTCCCCGAGGCCACGATCTCCCGCTCGTTCACCCTCAAGAACTTCAAGTCGGGCGCCGCGCGGCTGGCTCAGGAGGCGGGGGTTCCGCTGCTGCCGATGGCACTGTGGGGCACCCAGCGGATGTGGACCAAGGGCCGTCCGCGGCGGCTGGGCAGGCACCGCTTCCCGATCACGCTGCGGGTCGGGGCGCCGCTGGCCGCGGCCCCCGAGGAGAACGCGGAGTCGCTGACCGAACGGCTGCGGTGCCGCGTCCAGGACCTGCTGGAGGCGGCCCAACAGGCCTACCCGGTACGCCCGAAGGATGCTCAGGGCGCCTGGTGGCTCCCCGCCCACCTGGGCGGCACGGCCCCCTCCCCCGAGGAAGCCGCCGCTCCGACACCGGGCCTGGCGTAGGGCCGGCGAAGACCTCCGCCGCCGCAACGGCGAGCGACCACACCGGCGAAGCCCGGCGGTGCCGAACCAACCGCGCGCCCTACTGCGGACCGCGCACCGTGACATCCGCCCCCGGGCTCAACCGCCGTACGTGGTCGGCGAGTTCGTCGGCAGCCGCCGTCAACTCGCCCAGAGGCATGGGATCCAGCCGCTCCAGCAAGAAGAGAGCCGAGCCCGACCCTTCCGTCAGGCGAGTCCGCAGCCCCTGCCGCCAGTTCCAGCGACGGCAGGTGACCCCGGCGCCGTCGCGCCAGACCACCTCGCCGGGCTCCGGCCGCTCGATGACCGGCTCGCCGCCCGCCGCCGTCTCGAACGGCTCGTCCCCGCTGGCGCGGACCAGCCGCATGCCACCCTCGATCCGGTCGGCGTCCTCCCCTCCGACCGGCACCAGGTACGCCACACTGATCGCGTTGTAGGCGTCGACCAGAAGGTTGATCCGCGGCAGCCCGCCGTCCGCGAGCGCCCGGCGGGCCAGCGCCTCGGCGGAGTTGCGGGTACGCGAGGGCTTGGCCCCGAAGGCGGTGTACGCCGCGCGCCACGCGGCCACATGCTCGTCCTCGTGCGGTGCGCGTCCGGCGAGCCGGGTGGTCAGCCGTCGTTCGGCGTCGGCCAGGAGGGCCGAACTGCGCTCGTCGCTGGGTCCGTTCACCAGGCCGCGCGCCTCGACGGCGATGTGGGTGAAGCTGGGCGCGAGGGCGCGGACCTCGTCGCTGACGGTGAGGGCGAGGGGCGGTGCGGTCGTCATGCTCCGACCGTAACCGCCACCCCGCCATCGATCAATTCACTTTCCGAACCTCCGCATACTTATGCGGAGATTACGCCGCCGCCATCTCCTCGGCGATCGCCGCCGCGAAGGCGTCCACATCGGCCTCGGTGGTGTCGAACGCGCACATCCACCGCACCTCGCCGGTCTCCTGGTTCCAGGTGTAGAAGCGGTACCGCTTCTGCAGCCGCTCGGTGACCTCCCGCGGCAGGGTCGCGAAGACCGCGTTGGCCTGGACCGGACGTACCACCGTCACGCCGTCGATGCCGGAGACGGCCGCCGCGAGACGGGTCGCCATGGCGTTGGCGTGCCGGGCACTGCGCAGCCACAGATCCCCGGCGAGCAGCGCCTCGAACTGCACCGAGACGAAGCGCATCTTGGACGCCAACTGCATGGACAGCTTGCGCAGGTACTTCATCGTCGTGGTCGGCACCCGGTCCGGGTTGAGCACGACGACGCACTCACCGAACACCAGGCCGTTCTTGGTGCCGCCGAAGGTGAGGATGTCCACGCCCACGTCACTGGTGAACTCCGCCAGCGGAACCCCCAGTGTGGCGGCGGCGTTCGCCAGCCGGGCGCCGTCGAGCTGGACCAGCACCCCGCGCTCATGGGCCCGTTCGACTATCGCCCGAAGCTCCTGGGGCGTGTAGCAGGTGCCCAGCTCGGTGGTCTGGGCGATCGAGACGACCTGCGGCTGGGCGCGGTGCTCGTCGTCGAAGCCCCAGGCCTCGGTGTCGATCAGTTCCGGGGTCAGCTTGCCGTCCGGGGTGGCCACCGGCAGCAGCTTCAGGCCGCCGACGCGTTCCGGCGCGCCGCCCTCGTCCACGTTGATGTGGGCGGTGGCGGCGCAGATCACCGCGCCCCAGCGGTTGGTGACCGCCTGCAGGGCGGTGACGTTGGCGCCGGTGCCGTTGAAGACCGGGAACGCTTCGGCGCGCGGGCCGAAGTGGCGGCGGAAGACCTGTTGCAGATGGGCGGTGTACTCGTCCTCGCCGTAGGCGATCTGGTGACCGCCGTTGGCGAGGGCGAGGGCGGCCAGCACCTCCGGGTGCGCGCCCGCGTAGTTGTCACTGGCGAAGCCGCGTGCGTCCGGGTCGTGCCGCCGGACGGCGTCGGTGGTGTGCTGTTCTGTCATGGTTGGGGCGTCAGCCACAGACGGGTTCCGTTCACTTCTTCTGCGGGCCGGCTCCACACGCCCCCGATGGCCTGGGCCAGGTCGTTGACGTCGGTGAATCCGGCGAACTTGGCGTTGGGCTTCTGTGCCCGCATCTCATCGTGCACCAGGGCCTTGATCACGATGATCGAGGCGGCGGCGGTCGGTCCGCTGTCGCCGCCCGCCTTGCGGAAGGAGTCGGCGAGGGCCAGCGTCCACGCCTCGGCGGCGGCCTTGGCGGCGGCGTACGCGGCGTTGCCCGCGGTGGGCTTGGTCGCGCCGGACTGGCTGATCAGCACATAGCGGCCGGCCGAGCTGCGCAGCAGGGCGTCGTGGAAGGCGAGCGAGGTGTGCTGGACGGTCCGGACCAGCAGGTCGTTCAGGACCGTCCAGTCCTCCAGGCTGGTCTCCGGGAAGGTCGCGGAGCCGCGCCAGCCGCCCACCAGGTGGACCAGCCCGTCGACCCGGCCGCACTGCTTCTCGGTGCGGTCCGCCCAGTCCCGGGCGGCGGCCGGGTCGAGCAGGTCGACCGACTCCCCGGTGATGTAGGCGCCGCCCCCGGCGTAGCGGGCCGCGTCGACCGCTTCCGCCAGCCGCTCCGGGTTGGCGTCCGCGGCCACCACCTGCGCGCCACTCTCCGCCAGGTGCCGCAGGGTCGCCTTGCCCGCGGGGCCACCCGCCCCGGCCACCGCGATCACCATGCCGCTCAGCGGTCCGTTGTTGTTGCCCTCTGCCATCGCCTTCGCCTCCTTGGCCGCCACGCGCGTCATGCCGCCACCTGGACCGCGCTGTCCGCCGTGATCCCCTTGGTCGAGGCGATCACATCACGCAGCTTCTTCGCCAGGGCCTCATAGAACATGCTGAGCGGAAATTCGTCCGGCAGCACGTCGTCCACGAGTTTGCGCGGCGGCTGACTGAGGTCCAGGGCGTCCGGACCCTTGGCCCAGCGGGAGGCCGGGTGCGGCGCCAGGTGGCTGGAGACCAGCTCGTAGGCGGCGAACCAGTGGACCAGCTTGGGCCGGTCGATGCCGTCCCGGTAGAGCTTCTCGATCTCGGCGCACAGCCGCTTGGTGGCCTCCGTGGCCCGCGGCCAGTCGATGCGCAGGGTGTTGTCGGTCCAGCGGACCGCGTCGTGCTTGTGCAGGTAGGCGAACAGCAGCTGCCCGCCGAGGCCGTCGTAGTTGCGCACCCGGTCGCCGGTGACGGGGAACCGGAAGAGGCGGTCGAAGAGGATCGCGTACTGGACGTTGCGGCCCTGCTCGTAGCCCTCGGCCTCCAGCTTGACCGCCTCCTTGAACGCGGTCAGGTCGCAGCGCAGTTCTTCGAGCCCGTACATCCAGAAGGGCGCGCGCTGCTTGATCATGAAGGGGTCGAAGGGCAGGTCGCCGTGGCTGTGCGTACGGTCGTGGATCATGTCCCACAGGACGAAGGTCTGCTGGGCGAGGTCCTGGTCGGCGACGAGCCGGGCGGCGTCCTCGGGCAGGTCGAGGCCGAGCGTGCGTACCGCGGCGTCGGTGACCCTGCGGAACCGGGCGGCCTCGCGGTCGCAGAAGATGCCACCCCAGGAGAACCGTTCCGGCACCTCTCGCACCGCTACCGTCTCCGGGAACAGCACGGCCGAGTTGGTGTCGTAGCCGCTGGTGAAGTCCTGGAAGGTGATGGGCACGAACATGGGGTTGTCGTAGCGGGTGCGCTCCAGCTCGGCCAGCCACTCGGGCCACACCACGCGCAGTGCGACCGCCTCTAGGTTGCGGTTCGGGTTGCCGTTCTGGGTGTACATCGCGAAGACGACCAGGTGCTCCAGTCCGTCCCGGCGGTCGGCGGCGGGTTGGAAGGCCAGCAGCGAGTCCAGGAAGTCCGGCACGCCGAAGCCGGTCTCGGCCCAGCGGCGCAGGTCGGCCACGAGAGCGGTGTGGTACGCAGCGTCATGCGGCAGCAGCGGGGCAAGGTCCTCCACCGCGGCGATCACCCGCGCCACCTCGGCCTCCACCGCGCCGCGGCCCGGCGCGTCGTCGGCGGAGAGGTCGATGGAACCATCCTTCTCCTGCCACGGCCGAATGGTTTCGACCGCCGCCTTCAGCACTGCCCACGACGGGTGCTCGACGATGCCGTCAGCACCACCCGTCGCAACAGACAGAAAATTTTCCCTCATGACCCCTCCTCCACAGGAGAACCTTGCGTTAAGACACCGTATCCATGCGAGGTTCTTTCACTCAAGAGGCTTCTCACACAATTATCCTGCGAGGCCGCCATCTGACAGTCGTTTTTCCTGTCAGGCCCGAGACTGACAGAAGTTTGTGAAGAACCCTTGCCGGGGCAGCCGTCGGTACACGCGCTGATCCCCCGGCATTCGCCCCGTGGACACCGGGCGCCACTAGGCTCGCCCCACGCAACCGCGCACCACACCAAGCCGCACCCAAGGGCAGTACCACCGTGTCTTTCTTCACCATCGGCCACCGCGGCGTCATGGGCGTCGAGCCGGAGAACACCCTGCGCTCGTTCGTCCGCGCGCACCGCGAGGGCCTGGACGGCATCGAACTCGACCTGCACCTGAGCAAGGACGGCGCACTGGTCGTGATGCACGACGAGACGGTCGACCGGACCACCGACGGCAAGGGCCCGATCAAGGACTTCACCCTCGCCGAACTGCGCCAGCTCGACGCCGGCCAGGGCGAGCGGGTGCCGCTGTTCGAGGAGGTGCTGGAGGCGGTGCCGGAACTGCCCGTCCAGGCCGAGATCAAGGACGTGGCGGCGGCCCGGGTGCTCGCCGAGTTGCTGCGCGAGCGGGCCCTGCTGGAGCGGGTCTCGGTGCTCTCCTTCCACGACGAGGCGCTGTGGGAGGTACGCGAGCTGCTGCCCGAGGCGCGCACCGTGCTGGTCGCCGGACGCACCGGCCCGGACCTGGTCTCCCGCGCGCGGACGGTGGGCGCCCGACTGGTCAGCCTTGAGCTGCGCAAGCTCAGCCTGGACGTGGTGGAGCGCTGCCATGCCGCGGACGTGGAGGTGATGGCCTGGACCGTCAACACCCCGCGCGATCTGGCCCTGGCCCGGGCGCTGGGCCTGGACGGCGCGGCCACCGACGTACCCGACATCAAGCGGGCGGTAGCCGCCGACCGCTGAGGCACCTCGGGCAGGAAGCCGCCCGGTTGGCACCGGGTCCCACCCGAGGCCCCACCGGGCGATCAGCAGCCGAAACGTGACGTTCACAAACGTCCGACATACGGTCAACCAGTGTGCTGACCTGGACAGTTGACGGCTTGCGGTGCCAGTCTCCCGCTATGCGTCCCGTCTTCGCCCCGCACCGGCTCCCGGATGGTCCACGTCTCACCACGGTCGCCGCGGTCTGCGTCCTCGTCCTGGCGGCCGCGGGCTGCGCCCCGCAGCAGGACAGCACGTCCGCCTCGGGCTCCCCCTCCACGGCGAGCTGCGCGCCGGGCTCGCTGCGTACCCACACCCCGGGGAAGCTGACGATCGGCACCGACAAGCCCGCGTACGCCCCGTGGTTCCAGGACGACGACCCGGCCGACGGCAAGGGGTTCGAGGCCGCCACCGCGTACGCCGTCGCCAAACGGCTGGGCTACGGCCCCACCCAAGTGGCCTGGCAGACCGTCCCGTTCAACAACGCCATCACTCCCGGCGCCAAGAACTTCGACCTCGACATCAACCAGATCTCCATCAGCGACGAGCGGCGGCGCGCCGTCGACTTCTCCTCCGGCTACTACGACGTGCGCCAGGCACTGATCGCGCTCAAGGGCTCGAAGATCGCGAACGCCAGGTCCATCGCCGATCTGCGCGGTGCCAAGCTCGGCGCCCAGGTGGGCACCACCAGCCTGGACGTCCTCAACCACGTGGTGAAGCCGACCCGGCAGCCCGCGATCTACCAGAAGAACGACCTGGCCAAGAGCGCGCTGAAGAACGGGCAGGTGGACGGGATCGTGGTGGACCTGCCCACCGCGTTCTACATCACCTCCGCGGAGGTGACGGACGCCAAGGTGGTCGGGCAGTTCGCGGACACCGGCGGTCGCCCCGAGCAGTTCGGCTTCGTCCTGGACAAGGGCAGCGCGTTGACGCCGTGCGTCAGCAAGGCCGTGGACGGACTGCGCGCCGACGGCACGCTGGCGGCGCTCGACAAGCGCTGGCTGTCCGACGCCGTCAACGCCCCGGTCCTCAAGTAGGGGGCCGGCCAAAGGTGTTGAACGAGTCCGAAGCACCGCCGAAGGACCCCGCACCGGCGCAGGACGACTACCGGCCGTCCGCCCGCCGCCTGGAGCGCGAGCGGCTGCGGCGTGCCCGCACCCGTCGGGCCGTCGCCATCGCCGCGGCCAGCACACTGGCCACCGCCGTGGTGCTGTACCTCGCGGTGACCCATGCCCCCGGCTGGCCGCGCACCCGGGAGACGTTCCTGAACGCGCACTACGCGCGGATCGCGCTCCCCCAGGTGCTGAAGGGCCTGTGGCTGAACGTGCGGCTGCTGGTGTGCTGCGGGGCGCTCATCCTGGTGCTGGGGCTGCTGCTCGCGCTCGCCCGCACGCTGCGCGGACCGGTGTTCTTCCCGTTGCGCGCGCTGGCCACCGCGTACGTGGACTTCTTCCGTGGACTGCCGCTGATCATCTGCCTGTTGGGGGTGGTGTTCGGGGTGCCCGCGCTGCGGCTTCAGGGGGTCACCAACAATCCGGTGGTCCTGGGCGGCGCCGCGCTTGTGCTCACCTACGCCGCGTACGTCGCCGAGGTGTTCCGCGCCGGGATCGAGAGTGTGCACCCCAGTCAGCGCGCCGCGGCCCGTTCGCTCGGGCTGACCGGCGTCCAGGCGATGCGGTACGTGGTGCTGCCACAGGCGGTCCGCCGCGTGGTGCCACCGCTGCTCAACGACCTGGTGTCGTTGCAGAAGGACACCGGCCTGGTGTCGATCGCGGGCGCCGTCGACGCGGTGTACGCGGCGCAGATCATCACCGGCGAGAGCTTCAACTACACGCCGTACGTGGTGGCCGGACTGGTCTTCGTCGCGCTGACCATTCCGATGACGCGCTTCACCGACTGGGTGACGGCGCGGATGAACCGCAGGCAGTCCCAGGGAGGTGTGGTGTGACGCGGGTCGTGCTGCGGATGGAGGCGGTCCGCAAGTCCTACGGGCACTCGGTGGTGCTACGGGATGTGGACCTGGAGGTTCCGGAGCACACGGTGACGGCCCTGATCGGAGCCTCCGGTTCCGGTAAGTCTACGCTGCTGCGCTGCGCCAACCTCCTTGAGGAGGTGGACGACGGGGCGATCTTCCTGGACGACGAGGAGATCACCGACCCGCGGGCCGACCAGGACGCGGTGCGTCGCCGGATCGGCGTGGTCTTCCAGACGTACAACCTCTTCCCGCACATGACCGTGCTGGAGAACATCACCCTGGCGCCGCGCCGGGTGCACCGCGTCCCCCGTGCACAGGCCGAGGAGCGGGCGCGCGAGTTGCTGACCCGGCTCGGCCTGGCCGACAAGGCGGCCGAGTACCCCGACCGGCTCAGCGGCGGCCAGCAGCAACGCGTCGCGATCGCACGGGCGTTGGCCGGGCGGCCGCGGCTGCTGCTGCTGGACGAGATCACCGCGGCCCTCGACCCGGAACTGGTCGGCGAGGTGCTCTCGGTGGTACGGGACCTCAAGGAACAGGGCATGACCATGGTCATCGCCACCCATGAGATGGGTTTCGCCCGCGAGGTCGCCGACCAGGTGTGCTTCCTGGACGGCGGGGTGGTACTGGAACGCGGCGCGCCGCAGGAGGTGTTCGGCGCCCCGCGGCAGGAGCGGACCCAGCGCTTCCTGCGCCGGATCGTCGAGGCGGGGCGTCTGTAGGACCCGCCCTACCCCAACTTCTTGACCAGCAGCTCGAATTGCAGGTCGGAACGGCGCGGCACACCGAACCGCTCGTCGCCGTAGGGGAACGGGGTCATCTCGCCGGTGCGCCGGTAGCCGCGGCGCTCGTACCAGGCGATCAGATCGTCGCGTACCGAGATCACGGTCATCCGCATCTCGTCCACGTCCCACTCCTGCCGGGCGAAACGCTCCGCCTCGGCGATGATCAACTTGCCGAGGCCGCCGCCCTGCCGGGACGGCCGGACCGCGAACATCCCGAAGTAGGCGTGCCCGTCGCGGCGTTCGAGCTGGCAGCAGGCGATCGGCTCGCCGTCCTCCTCGACCACCACCATCCGGCTGTCGACGCCGCTGACCACCTCGGCGACGCCTTCCGGATCGGTGCGCTGGCCGTCCAGCAGATCCGCCTCCGTCGTCCACCCGGCGCGGCTGGAGTCACCCCGGTACGCCGACTCGATGAGCGTCACGAGAGCGGGCACGTCCGTGGGCGTCGCGGTACGGAACACGGGGGCGGGAATGGTCATGGTGGCGCGAATCCTCTCCGACGCGCGGGTGGCGAACGGTTCCGAGGGTAACCCGAAGCGTATTGTCCGCCCCATGGTCAACGTACTGAGCAGCCGCATCCTGCTGCGGCCGACCGATCTGGAGCGGTCCCGCGCCTTCTACCGCGATGACCTGGGCCTGGCCATCTACCGCGAGTTCGGGGAGGACCCGCAGCGCGGCACGGTGTTCTTCCTGGGCGGCGGCTATCTGGAGGTCTCCGGCCACTCGGAGGAGCCCCCGGCGCCCGGGATGGAGCTGTGGCTCCAGGTGCCGGACGTGGAGGCGGCCCGCGAGCGCCTGGCGGGGCGCGGGGTGCGGGTGCTGCGCGAGCCGAAACGTGAGCCTTGGGGGCTGATCGAGATGTGGATCGCGGATCCGGACGGTGTGCGGATCTGTGTGGTGGAGGTGCCGGAGGACCATCCGATGCGGTACCGGCCCGGGACGTAGCGAACGCGCCCAGGTGCCCCTTCCACGCGCCCGCCGTACCACCGTGCGCCAGCGTGTGCGCCCGCCCTCGCGGGAAGCCTCTTCGGGGGCGGCACGAACCGGGGAGGGGCGCCATGCACGGACCACCGTTGGTGGGCTGGCTGCTGGTGGTGATCGGTTCTGCCACGGGGGTCTCGTGCCTGCTGCGTACGAGAGCGCGGTGCGCCGCCGCGCCGGGCGAGCGGCGCACCGCGCGGGACGAGGGCATCATGGGCCTGGGCATGGCGCTGATGGCCGTTCCCGGCACCGCCCTGCACGAAAGCACCTGGGGCCCACCGCTGTTCGCCGCGCTCTTCGGTGCCATCGCCCTACGCTCCGCGCTACTGGTCCGCCGCGAATCCCACCGCGCCCACCACGCCCTGGAGGCGGCGGCCATGGTCTACATGGCCGCCCTGATGGCGATGCCGTCACGCGCCTCCGACGGCATGGCGGACATGCCCCACAGCATGGTCGGCATTCCCGCCGTAACCGCCCTGCTCCTCTGCTACTTCGCCGCATACGCCCTGTGGACGGCCGTCCGCCTCCTCCCCGCGACGTCTCCAGCCGCACCGGGGGCCCCAACTCCCGCACTGCTTGGGGCTCCTGGCGTGGCCACGGCCTGCCGGGTCTCCCTGAGCATCGGAATGCTCACCATGCTCCTGACCATGTGAGGCCTTCGGGGCAAACCCGGATCGCACGCCGCCGCGGGCACAGCTCCGCGCGGCGCCCCGGGGCTCACGGCGAAGCCCAGGACCCGGTGGCCCGGGGGCTGGCGGGGGCCGGGCGAGGCCCCGGAAATCACCCCAGCCCGCCGCTTGGGGCGAAGCCTGTCGAACGCCCCCCGGTCCGGGACGCAGGGGCAGAGCCCCCGGGGGGGATCGCGGACCACCCGCCGTGAGGCGTAGCTCACCTTCGTGAAATGTCCGTACCCATCAGTAGCGCAGCGCCTTAGTGTGTGCGCCATGACGGTCCCGTTCGTGCTGCTGGTTCTCGGCGCACTTGCGGCGGCAATGGCGCCCCGTCTCCTGTGCCAGGCCGACTGGCCGGAGCGGGAACCCGTGCTGGCGCTGTGGGTGTGGCAGTGCGTGGTCGCCTCCGTGCTCCTGTGCTGCGTCATGGCGATGGCGTTGTGCGCTTCGGCGGCGTCGCCCACGGTGCGCTGGCACCTGTTCGCGCTCGCCCCGCGCGGCGTCGTGGACGCCTACGCGCTCTCCGAGTACGGCCCCTGGGCGGGGACGCTCGCGGTGCTGCTGGCCTGCGGCGGTGCGTGGTCGGCTGCCATGCTCACCCGCGAGGTGCGCGGCGCCCGCGCACGGCGCCGCCAACGGCGCGCGGCGCTCCTCGTACGCTCCCCCAGGCTGCCCGGCGAGCTGCCGTCCGACGGCGAACGCCTCGTCGTGCTGGAGAGCGGCCGACCCGACGCCTGGTGGCTGTCCGGTCCGCGACCCCAGCTGGTGATCACCACCGCGGCCCTGCGGCGGCTCAGGGGGCGGCAGTTGGACGCCGTACTCGCACATGAACAGGGGCACGCCCGCGCCAGACACGACTGGCTGCTGCACTGCGCGTACGCGCTCGCGGCGGGCTTCCCACAGGTACCGGTCTTCGAAGGCTTCCGCCAGCAGGTGCACCGTCTGGTCGAGTTGGCCGCGGACGATGTCGCCTCGCGCCGCTTCGGGCGGTTGACCACCGCCCTGGCACTCGTCGAACTCAACGAGCACCGCGGGGTGTTCGGCCCCTGCCCGACACCGCTGGCCCAACTCCCCGGCCGGGTGCGCCGACTGCTGGACCCGGCACCACGGCTCCCCCTGAACCGCCGCATGCGGATGTCGGCGATGGCACTGCTGCTACCGGCCGTACCACTACTGGTGACCTTCGGCCCGGGGCTCGGCGCGCTGTCGTAGCCTCCCGTGGCCCACAGCCCGGTCCCATACGATCCTGGCCGTGCCCACCACCGCCCGATCCCCCAGAACCCGCTGCCTGGCCTGGACCGCCGCGCTGACCGCGTGCTTCGCCGTACTGCTGGCGTTCGTCCTGACCAGCGGCGCGCTGCCACTCGACCACCGGATCGACTCGGCGTTGCACGGCGTCGCACTGTTCCACCCCGGATGGACCCGGCTGAATCTCGACCTCACCAACTGGGTGTGGGGCCCCACGACGACGCGGCTGCTCACCGTCGCGGCGGCGGCCGTACTGCTGCGGCTGCGCCAACACCGCCAAGCGCTGTGGGCCTTGACCGCCTGCGGGTTCGGCTGGGCGCTGGAGGTCACGGTGAAGGCCGCGGTCGGCCGGGACCGCCCGCACTGGCGGCACCCGTTGGACACCGCGACGGACGCCTCCTTCCCCTCCGGCCACGCGATGGCGGCGACGATCGCCTGTGTGACGCTGGTGTGGCTGCTGCGACTGCACGGGGTGCGCGGCCGTGGTTGGACCTCGGTCGTGGCACTGGGGGCGGTGTCGGTTCTCGGCGTAGGCTTCACCCGGTTGTACGTGGGGGTGCACTGGCCGTCCGACGTGCTCGCCGGATGGCTGCTCGGCGCCGCCGTCGTCACCGCGACCGCTGCCGCCCTTGCCCCGTGGCGGACGTCCCAAGCCACCTGACGAGCGCGCTCACCGCCGGACGGGTCCGACGCAGGAGGAGACGATGACACCGTTCCAACTCACCTTCGACTGCGCCGATCCCACCATCATGGTCCGCTTCTGGGCCGACGCGCTGGGCTACGAGGCGGAGCCCGCACCGGCGGGTTTCGACAACTGGAACGCGTACTGGCGCAGCGCGGGCGTACCGGAGGAGGACCTGGACCCGGCGGGCGACGGCTGCGGCTCGATCGTGGATCCACGCGGCAGCGGGCCGCGGATCTGGTTCCAGCCGGTGCCGGAGGGCAAGGCGGGCAAGAACCGCCTCCATCTGGACATCCGGGCCAGCGGGGGCCGAGAGGTACCGCTGGCGATCCGCAAGGAGCGCATCGAGGCGGAGGCGGCGCGGCTGGAGTTGGCGGGAGCAACCAGGCTGCGGGTGCTGGCGCCGGACGACCAAGACCACTACGCGGTGGTGATGCAGGACCCGGAGGGGAACGAGTTCTGCCTGGCCTGACCGGGTGCCCCGCGCGTCAACCCGCGGTTCAGCCCGGCACATTAACCTGGCGCCATGACGATCAAGGGCTGTCTCTTCGACTTCTCCGGCACCCTGTTCAGGGTCGAGCCGACCGAGCGCTGGCTCCGGGGTGCGCTGGCGCAGGTCGGCATCGAGGCGTCGGACGGCGACATCGCTGACTACGCCGAGCGGCTGGAGTACGTCGGCGCGCTGCCCGGTGGGGCCCCGCCGCACGCCGTTCCCGAGGGCCTGCGGCGGCTGTGGGACGAACGCGATCTGGACCAGGCGCGGCACCGGGCGGCCTACCTCGGCCTCGCCCGGCAGGTCCCGCTGCCCTGGCCCGAGTTGTACGACGTGCTCTACGAGCGTCATATGTCGCCGGACGCCTGGGCGCCCTACCCCGACGCGGTCGATGTGCTGGCCGGGTTGCGCGAGCGCGGCATCCCCGTCGCGCTGCTGAGCAACATCGGGTGGGATCTACGTCCGGTACTGCGTCGGCACGGCGTCGACGGCTACTTCGACACGGCCGTGCTCAGCTATGAGCACGGCGTCCAGAAGCCGGACCCGCGGATCTTCCGCATCGCCTGTGACGGGATCGGACTGGCGCCGCAGGACGTCCTGATGATCGGCGACAGCGAGGAGGCCGACGGCGGCGCAAGGGCCCTGGGCTGCGCGTTCCTACAGGTACCGCCACTGCCGGTGGAGCAGCGCCCGGACGGGCTGCGGCCGGTTCTGGACCTTGCCGACGACGCCACTGGTTGAACTGGTGAGGCCCTGCGGACGGGGGGATACCGCAGGGCCTCGACCTGTCCAACGGATGACCTTCGCCCTGGGTTCCGCGGCGTCGCGGAAAATTCTCCTCGCCCTCACATGTCCCCCATGTTCCGCCGGATCGTTCCCGCGGTCAGGGACCATGGAGGCATGTCCGACAACTTCACCAGTGACACCTTCGACCTGACCACCGGCTCGCAGGAGGCCGCGGTCGACATCACCGACCGCTGCGCCGCGTTCCTCGCCCGGGCGGCGCGCGGCCGGGACGGGCTGCTGAACGTGTTCGTCCCACACGCCACCGCGGGCATCGCGATCATCGAGACCGGCGCGGGCAGCGACACCGATCTCCTGGCCCAGTTGCGGGAGTTGCTCCCCGCCGACAACCGCTGGCACCACCGCCACGGCACCCCCGGCCACGGCCGCGACCACGTCCTCCCCGCCTTCATCGCCCCCCACGCCACCCTCCCGGTCCTCGGCGGACAACTGGCCCTCGGCACCTGGCAGTCGGTGGTCTTCGTGGAGTCCAGGGTTACCAACACCGACGACCCTTGCAATGCATGGGAAGCGTCCCCCAGATCGTGGTACGCCGTCTCGCATCAGCGAGTCTCCGCAGGCTTGACCGGGCCCGCAACGTGTTCTCCCACGTACACCTGTCTTACCCCTCACTTGTCCTGTTCGAAGGGGATGCGCAGGCTGCGGCACCCGTGGATACCGCTGAGGGGCACGTTCCCGTTGGGGCGAGCCTTCAACTCACCCAGCGGGTCGAGGATGATCCTTCCCCAACGTCGGAGTTCGGGGTCGCCCGCCGCCGTCCCTCACCGTGCGATCGCCGTGGCTCGGAATCCTTCCGGCGAGCACCGCCCGGCCGTCCGTCCTGGTCGAATTCGGTCACCGACGGTGCCGGTATCCATCCGCCGTGGCTGAGCCAGTCTGCAAGATGGTCACGTAGGCGCTCATAGACGTGGCCCGGCTGCTCCTGGGCAGACCGGATGTCGACTGACGGCATACAGCGCCTGCACGGCGGCTCCCCTCACTCCAGATGCCCTGCGCAACGGATCGGTTGCCCCTCGAACGCGGTCAGGGCTGCACTCGGAGAAACACCGTAATGCCGCCACGCAGAAGTCTGTAATGCCCTGCGCGGGGGCTTCGGCGCCAACCGTCAGGGCAGCCGAAGGCCGTACGTGCTGGTCCCTGAGCAGGCAGGCGGCCTGTCTGAGCGGGGCCGCAACCGCCTCCGGGAGCGCCCTTCGCTCAGCGTGCCTGTCGGCGCTGCGCGTTCCGCGCCGCCTGCGGCGCCTCCTCCCCAGTCAGCGTGGCGAGCACGAGGCTGCGCTGTCCTCGGAAGCTGCGGAGGACCTGCTGGCGGACGAGGTCGGTACTCGTACCGGTGGTGCCGATCTGGCCCGTCTCCACCAGACGTGTGAACAGCGTGTTGTCCAGGTAGGCCGGGACGTTCTTATAGCCGAACCGGACCGCGCCGCCTCGCCCGTCCTTCAATCGGCCGTCGTCGCAAAGCGATTCGAACTGCCGACGGGAGAAGTACATCCCGTGGATCATCTCCGTAGTGTGCGGCAGCACGGAACGCGGATGACAGAGCTTGATCCAGCTCGGGCTGGGGTCCAGCCGCTGTTCGTCGACGAGACCGGCCTGCATCTCCGCGTACCGGTCCAGGCTCCTCATCCGTACCAGTTCCTTGGCGAGGTTCCGGTCGCTGTTCGGGTAGTAGAAGCCGCCTCGCTCGGCGTCGAGCTTCTTGTACTGCACGAGGACGAGGCTGTGGCGCGTGACGTTATAGAAGATGATGTCGCAGCCGAGGGCCTGCTCCGCCGGGGTGCGGTTGGCGTTCGCGACCAGCAGTGTGCGGCCGTGTTCGCGGAACTTTCGCCAAGCCACATGGTTAGTCTCGTCGCTGAGCCACCCGTGCATCGTACGGGTGTCGTGCATGACGAGATGGTCCTCGAGTGCAGGCTGATCGCTCAGCATGTCGGAGCGGGCGGAAGCGTCCTGCAGAAGCGGCTCCGGAAGGTCGAGCAACTCGTCAGGATGGCGAGCTCCGCCCGCCATGTCGAGGAACAGCGGGGGCACCGTGTCGTCGTACAGCTCCTCGGCGGGCGGGTCCCACTCCGCCAACCGTGAAGCCTGCATCCCGGCCATGCGTGCGACGGCCAGTGTCGCGTCGCGTTGCAGTGCCACTTCCTGTGCCGCCCGCAAGTCGCCGAAGTCCCAGGACTCGATGGCCCCTTCGATCAGTTTGACCGCTTCGGTCAGTTCCGGCCGGAGCCGCAGCAGCCAGGCGCGTATCGCCTCGCCCGTCCCCTTGCTCTGCTGGCCCTCCTCGACCAGATGACGCCGCTGGGCCGCGGTCAATCGGTCATGCAGCTCGTCGAGTGGGAGGGGCCTGCGCAGCCGGCGCACATGGGTGACACGCAGTTGCTGCTCCTGGTCCCTGGCCCCGCGTCGCCGAACGGACTTCCCCACGCGGGTGATCTCGTACCGCCCGTAGGTGTCCGTGGAGGCGATCAGGAGCAGGTGACGGCCCTTGGACCACAGGTCACGCTGGCGCGTGAACGACCATTCCCAGTCATGCCGTCGGGGTTGATGCAACTTCTCAAGGAACTCCAGGTACTCGTCCTCGTATTCACGGCACTTCATGATCGCCACCATGACCGTATTCTTGCCATTCCCTCTGACAGGCGGGCCTCTTCTCGCCATCTACGCAGACAGTCTGAGGAACCCGCCGTCCAGGTAAGCCAGCTCCCCGTCATTGCGCAGTGCCTCGACCGGCCTTCCGTCCAGATGCAGGTCCTGGGTGCGGGAATCCATCGGGCACAGGAGCCACAGACAGTGCTGCCCTTCCGACGGTCAGCGGGGGGGCTGCCTGGAGGGTGACCAGGAACGTACGCTCGCCCTCGTCCCAGTATCGGGCGATCAGGCCCGCGTCGTGGAGAGAGAGTACCGAGCGCGGCTCGGCGGAGCGGGCAGCGAGATCATCGGCGACCCGCTGCCACACGACACGGACGAACGTGGCGAGGCCCACTTTCACACGGCCCGGCGCGAAGGCCGCGTCGGCACGCGGGACCGTCCGCCAGTCCTGACCCTTCTCCTCGACGAGCTGCCTGAACTCCCGCAGGAACAGCACCGAGAGGTCGGCGGGGGTCACCGGGAAGTGGGCGGCGATCATCTCGGACCGCCTCGACGATGGGGCGGACGACCGCCAGTGACCGGGACAGCACACGCTCGGAGGTGTCGTTCTTGGGCCCCGTGCAGGGCACGCAGTTCCTGGGCAGCCTCCAAAGCGGTCATCACTCGGCCGAAGATGGCGGCGATACCGACCAGTTCGGTGCACACCGCCTGCAACCACCGAGCTCGGCCCACCGCTTGCTTTCGGCCCTGGTGATGGCGGGAGACCGGCGGCTGCTTGATCCCCAGATGGACGGCTATCCGCGCCGGCACGGACCAGGGGCCCACCAGTGACAGTCCGCCGTCCTCGGGAGGCAGACCGAGGGTGAGGCGCCCCACGTCAGCACGGTGCGATCCCTTGCGACCGGACGGCGGGGTCAACAGATCGACCATGTCATCGATCGACAGAATGCCGGTCACTCCGGCCTGCGGATCACCACTCTTCGGTGGAGAGGCGGCCTTACGCGCAGCTGGCGCTGCAGCCTTCCCACTCGAACAGGGGCGAGAATCCGCTCGCGGCGCGCAGGGCATCCGTCTAGCCTGCGGGCAGGAATGGAGCCTGGGACAGTACCTGAGCCGCCCCCGGTCATCTCGCGGTCGGCCGTAAGCTGCGCCCGCATTGGGATCTCGACGTCATTGTCCTCCGCCGCGATCAAGCCCTCGTCCGTGATCTGCTCGCAGCCTGGCACCTGTTCATAACAGACCCGCCCGGCTTGGGATGGTTGCGTCCATGGCGTTCTGAGGAGGCTCTCCACCCGCCCCTCCACGACATCTGGTGCCGCACCCCGGAGTTACCTTGGTCGGTGCAGCTCATGCTGGACGAGGCTGAGGGCAACCAGTAGGCCGCCTGGCTGTACCCCGAGGACGAGTCGGGGCAGGGCCTGCGGCCCCCGAAGGCACGGACCTGGTCCCGCCGCGGCCTCGCCTCCAACCCGTCCACGCCCGGGCGGACGGTGGTCTCTCTGGCTTGAGCTGCCCGCGCGACCACCCGGGCACCTCCGTGTCCCAGAACCCGATCCTCGACTCCCATCAGCAGCCGACGCTGCTGCTCGTCCAGATGCGGGAACAACACCATCGAAGTTCACGGCCAGTTGATCACCGGTCTCTTCAGGGATGCATATACCACGTGAACGAGCCCGAACGCGGGAAGCAACACCTTGATTCACTGCCCGCCCTTACCTCCATTTCCCGTAAGACCGTCAGAAGCGCCCCTGTCTGCGACCGCGCTCCCTACCGCCCGCAAGGGCGCACAGAGCGCCTTTCGTGCGTGGCTGAGCCTCGAAGGGAGGGGCAGCACTACCCGTCCGCAAGATATACCCATCTTCAACCACTCGTATTGTCAGCTCTGCCAAGATTGCGGTATGGAGTAGCGAACTGCTGGAGCCGACTAGACCTAGTGTCGCGACTGGGCCCGAGTTCGAGACGTAGCGTTTGGAGGTACATCTCTTTGAGTTCAGGGAGTCGAGGAATTCCGGAGAACGGAATAGCGTTAGTTCCGGCTGGTCGGGATTCCACTATTGCCGTCAGTCATACACAAGAGGAACGGCTACTAGCCGGCGGTGGGCGTCATTTTCCGGTCAGTACATTCCTACGGCTGGACGGTCCGCTTGACACGGTTGCTCTTCGGTCCGCGTGTGATGCTGCAGTGAATCGTCACGAGGGCACGCGTATCTCATTCGCAATGAGCGGATCCTTAGCCAGGATCAAGATCGCGGATCACCTCCCCTCCGACTACTTCCAAGAATTTCTACTGCCCCCGAAGGGAAATATTAGCGAACGTGTGGCGCGGGCCGTCGAAATATTGTCCGACTACTCGGAGCAACCTTTCGATTTCGTGGTAGGTCCGCTTTTCCGGGTCGCGCTGGTGAGTGTCAGTGCCAACTGCTTCTTGCTAGGCATCATCATGGACCACATCATCGGGGACGGCTGGTCCCGTGACATTTTCGTCAGAGATATGCTGCAGATATATGATGCCACTGTCATGGGCATACGGCACGACTTTCCTGATCTTCCCATTCAGTTCCCCGACTTCGCCGCGTGGGAAAGAAAATTCCTCACAGGTAACCGGCTCACGCGTTTGGTCTCGCACTGGAGGGCCTCGTTGGCCGGCGTGGATCCCATACCGTCTTCCCGCCTGATCGACCCGAATGCCCCAGGGGGAATCCCCCATTGCCGTGCCGTCAATACGTGTGTCGATGGCTCGGTGAAGCGTCAGCTTGATGCTTATATAAGAGGCACGAGCACCACCATGTTCGCACTGGTCGCTGCTGCCGTGAAGGCCGCCATCTTCGCGATGCGCCGGGAATCAGGGGAGGACCCCGAGGGCGCCGCCGACGTGGCGATCATGGCGTCCGCCGCCAACCGCATCCAGCGGGAGATCCGGGACGCGTTCGGATATTTCGCCACGCCCATCGTGCTCAGAACAAACCTCAGCGGGAATCCGACTCTTTCTGAACTTTTCCAGCGGGAGTCGAGGACCACGCTCACGGCATTGCGATACCAACAGTTGCCGCACGCCCTGCTGATCAAACATCTCAATCCGACCCAATACGGCGTGCGCCACGTGTCGAATATCGACGCCGCTCCCAGATACGTGAATTTCGATATTGAAAATAAGGTGTACCGGGAGGAGATACGACCTGGAGGTATTGATGTGACCTTAGTCAGAAGGCCTGTGGCAGCTCCCAGAGGGGGGCTGCGCATATGGGGTACCGATTCCGGCCAGAAGCTGTGGATATCGCTGTTCTATCGGTCCGACCTGTACAGCGACGCCTGGTCCGAACAATTCATCGACTACGTCGAAAATATTTTGGAGGGAACAGCACGAGATCCATCACGACCACTCCAGGAGCTGGCCTGATGGGTATGCGACACAATTGCAGTAGAGGATCGGAGTGCGTGGATCTGACATGGTAGAGGTGCCGTGGAACTCCGAGCTGGAAATGATCGTTCGGCAAAATTGCCCGGATGTGGACGACGACACCCCCATATTGCCGAGCGACGTCCTCAAGGATCTCGGGCTCGATTCGATGGGGACGGTGACTGTCATCGTTGAAATAGAGGAAACGTTCGGGGTTGTTTTTCCTGACGACGACATGTCCTTCGAAACATTCACCACCATGGATAGTCTTTGGAGAACGGTCTCCCGTCTCACGGACAGTTGCCCGGATCAGCAGCCGTAGTACCCGACGATCCGTGTTCCACCGCTAAGACCAGCCACCGTCCCCAGAATAGAGTTGGTGGGAATGACCCGTGCTGACGCTCAGAGCGCCGTCCGCAAACTCCTGAAAATTCCTTCGCAGCACCGGCGCTTCTCCTGTACGCGCGCGGATGCGGATCGGGTGTTTGGAATCGATGGAGACTTGATGGATCTGCTCATGGACTTGGGGCTTCCGTACAAAGGTGGCAGGCGCGACACAATTTTCGACCCGGTCGACCTGGAGAACATTGGGCTGGATCTCCACTTGCATTCGGCCAACTGGGCTTCCATGCGGGTATGGGCGAGGTCCATGAAAAACCCTGAACAGTTGGAGAACAGCAGTTGCGAAATGCACATCTCCTGGAAATGTCGAAACCCCGGCCATGAAGGTGAGTGCCGGTTCGCGTTGAGTCCGCAGTTGAGAAGGGTGGCCGGCTCGGAAGAGAATCATGCGAACGAAGAAATGCTGGTCACAGCACATCTGGCCAACGATGCCAGGGAGTTCGACGAGTCCTTCCGCGCGGTAGCGTTGGAGGCCCAGTCGCTTACCTTTCACCGGCTCCCTCATGAGCTGGCCATGGACATGGGGTTCCTGGAGGAGACGCGACTCGCCGACTGCCGTTCGGCCAGCCGCTACCTGGTCCGTTTTGCCCGGGCGGCCGGGCTGCCTGCACAGCCCGCGTCAGGATACTTCGTCGCAGGTCCCTTCCCTATCCCGCACGCGTGGTTCGAGATCGGAGTCGGAAAGCGGTGGTACGCCGCCGACCCATATTGGCTCAACACACTTCATCGGTGGGGCATAGCGGATCCGGACAGGTGGCCTCTCAACAGTTCGCCACGCGGTTTGCTATGGCGCCTGGACCGCATTCTTACGCTCACGAGGCCCCTGGTGACGGACCGATCCCGTAGGGCTTCGGTGGACCTCATGGCGCGGCGGACACCGTCATGAGCGCGGCAGAGACTGCAGACCTCCTCGGCTCGCGAGGCACGGTGCGGCGCCTAGAGGACTGGGTGCGCCGTGTCGCCTTGCGGTCCCCGGACCTGGACGCCCTCCGCATTGGTACCCGTAGCGTTACCTATGCTGAGTTGATGCAGACTGCGGATCGCTGGGCTGCCGTTCTGCGTTCGGCCCGCCCCGACAGCGCTCCGCGGGCCATAGGCGTCCTCACTGGCAGAAGCTTCACAGGTTATACCGGGATTCTGGCCGCGATGGTTGCGGGCGCAGCAGTGTATCCCCTAGCCCCGGACACGCCACTCAGCCGGATCGAGGCCCTATTTCGAAGCGACGCCTTGGATGCACTGATCGTGGACGAAGACGGTGCCGCCCGGCTCGCTGATTTGGCCCGCATGTGCGATCTGCCGCCCATTTTCGCGCCGGAAGTCGGATCGGCATCGCTCACCATGCCTGGAATACGCGTCCTGACCCGCAATTGCCGTGTCGGTGATCCACGTCGACGACCAATGGACATTGCCTACGTGCTGTTCACTTCGGGATCAACAGGGCGACCTAAAGGTGTACCAATCACCCACAATAATATGCACCACTTTCTGACGAACATTCTCGACAGATATGACTTCATACCCGATGACGTATTCACTCAGACCTTTGATCTAACATTCGATCTGGCGTTCTTTGACCTTTTCGTGGCTTGGGCGTGCGGCGGGACAGCCGTCCGTACCCCGCCCTCCGCGTTCGCTCGGATAAGTGACTTTGTAGCCAGGGAGGGGATAACCGTCTGGTTCTCCGTGCCGAGCGCCATTTCCGTGGTACGAGGCTTGCGAGGACTCGCCGCGGACTCGCTGCCGTCGCTCAGATGGAGCCTATTCTGCGGCGAACCACTTCTGTGGCAGGACGTGACCGCATGGCAAGCAGCCGCTCCTCGCTCTGAGTTAGAGAATGTGTACGGCCCCACGGAGCTGACCATTGCCTGTTCCGCTTTTCGCTGTCCTCGCGAGGGGGTACAACCAGGCGCTTACGGTATCGTCCCTATAGGCGATCTGTTTCCCGGTCTCGAGTGCTTACTGCGGGACGAATCCGGCAACCTGAATGAGGAGCAGGGGGAACTATGCGTCACGGGTGATCAGATGTTTTCGGGCTATCTGGACAGTCGTGATGACGTCAGGAGATTCATGGATCACGCAGGTCGACGTTGGTATCGCACGGGTGACGTGGTCCGTAAGGTGGAGGGGGCGGGTCTGCTCTACCTGGGCCGGACGGACGACCAGACCAAAGTCCGAGGTTACCGCATAGAACTCAGAGAGATCGAATACCATCTGCGCTCGATCACAGGTGTTCGTGCTGCCTGCGTCGTGCCGGTGGGAGTGGGAGCGCAGCGGCGCCTGGTGGCCTACTACGCGGGCTCTAGACTGACAAGACGGCAACTCAACGAATCTCTCCGGAGAGTGCTGCCTTCCTTCATGCTTCCCCATGACTACGTGCTGCTGGAACGGCTACCTGTGAACAGCAGAGGGAAAGTAGACAAACATGCATTGTCTGCCGAAGCGGCGTCGCGGAGGTTGCGCCCATGATGGAGAAGGAGTCAGGAGACCGCGTGAATAGCGTCGTGCCCATGGCTACTCCGGACTGGCCGGGGGTCCTCAACGCACTGCGCGGCCGCAACGACCGCCGACTTTGGCAGGAAGCGGCTCGCCGCCTTGAAAGGGAGCCCGAAGCCCGTCGACACGCTCAGAGGCAAGTCTCCTTGACCATACTTGCCACACACACTGCAGATTTCCTCGCCAGCTTTCTCCCGGTAGCCGCTTTGTCAGTCGGCATCGATTTGGAGGTGCGCCGGATCCCCTACGGGCAGCTGGACACAGCGGTGCTCGATCCAGCCGGCCCTCTGCAAATCGACCCGCCGGACTACGTATTGCTGTGCGGTACGGCGGAAGATTTGCAGCTCACCCACGGTCCGGCTGATGCAGTCGTAGACGCAGCAGTCAGGCGGTGGAGTGGGCTGTGGCAGAAGATACGCGACGACATCGGCGCTCGCGTCGTTCAATGCCTCTTCGTGTCCCCCGCCGACGATGTTTACGGGAATGCCGCCTCGTGGTCCTTATCCAGCTTGACGTCGCTGACCACCCGGATCAACAGCGAGCTTGTGCGCCAAAGTGAGGAAGGCGGGGCACTGTTCGTCGACTGCGAGCGGTTGGCGTCGGAGGCAGGACGTCGGAATTGGCACGATCCCCGGTACTGGGACACCGTGCGCCAGCCCGTCGCCATGAGCGCGCTACCCTTGCTGGCCAGGACAGTCGCTGGTGTCCTGGCAGCAGACCTCGGATTGACACGCCGATGCCTCGCGGTCGACCTCGACAACACCTTGTGGGCAGGCGTTCTGGGGGAAGACGGACCTGGGGGCGTAACGGTCACCGACGCCTTCGCGCGCTTCCAACTCTACTTGCAGAGCCTGCGGCAGCGCGGCATGGCGCTGGCGGTCGCAAGCAAGAACGACTCGGCCCTTGCCTTGCGTGCGCTAGAGGAAGTGCCCGGCATGCGACTGACCCGCGACGACTTCTCTGTCGTCGTAGCCGACTGGCGGCCCAAATCCGCACAGTTGCGTGAGATCGCGCAACGTCTCGGGTTGAGGCCGCAGGCCCTGGCATTCGTCGATGACAACCGGGCGGAACGGGCCGAGGTTGTCAACCGGCTGCCGGACGTGGACGTCGTGCCGCTGCCAAACCACCCCGCATATTTCGTAGCCGCGTTGGCGGGGCGACCAACCCTCGAGATGGGCCATCCTGCTGCGGACGAACTTGCCCGTGCTTCCTCGTACGCCCGACTTCCCGAGGTCGAGGAACTCCGGGTGGCCTCGGACTCGCTCGACACCTTCCTGAGTAGTCTCCGAATGCGGGCTCAGATCCTTCCCTTATCCTCCCATACCTTGGATCGAGCAGCTCAACTGCTGCAAAAAACCAACCAGTTCAACCTCACGAGCCACCGTCACACGCGCGAACATTTACAGCGGCTTCTCCATCAGTCTGATTGGATATGTTTCACGCTAGCGCTGCGCGATCGGTTCGCCGACCACGGGACGGTGGGGCTCGTCTTGGTCCACGCCAGCGATGACGTCGCGGACATTGACACCCTGCTGTTGAGCTGCCGAATCATCGGCCGTACGGCGGAACGCAAGCTCCTAGCGTACGTGGGTGAGGCGGCTCGTGCCGCCGGATGCTCCGTTCTGCGCGGGCGCTACATACCCACCGGACGCAATTCCTTGGTCGCCGACGTATACCCGAATCTCGGGTTTCGCAGCATTGAGGTGAAGCCGGAACCAGATGGCGATTCTCTGTACGAGTACAGGCTCGCCGATGGGGGGCCAACTGACACTCCGCACATCCTGGACGAGTCCGTATGACGGCCCGCGGCGCCGACGCAGTCGAGTCCTGTCAGGGACCGGCAAGGCTACCCGAGAGCTGTTACGAGAGTCAGGTGATTGACTGATGGAAACGCTGCTCGGTCCGACCCTGCGCGACATGCTCGATAGACGAGCGGACGGGTGCGCATGGCCGACACGTCCTACTGGAGTGGGGCGCACGTGAATGATCTCCGTGATCGAGTTGCCCTGGTGACGGGAGGCACTCAGGGAATCGGGTTTGCCACGGCGCAGGAACTCGCGCGCTACGGTGCCAGGGTCGTCATCACAGGTACGGATGCCGAGACTGTCGAGACAAGGGCCGAGATGATCGCGCGAACCTGCGATACCCGAGTTAGCGGCTTGGTACTGAACGCATCGGACTATGACTCATCGGCTGGCGTGGTGAAGTCGGTTACGGCTACGCAGGGCGGTCTCGACATCTTCGTGGCCAACGCCGGTGTCATGGACTGCGCCCCCATCGGCATGATGCGTGAAGAACACGTACGGCACGTCCTTGATGTCAACCTCATCGGTGCAGTATCTGGGTTGCAGGCAGCAGCGCGTGCCATGATGCGCAGCCGACGCGGCGCGGTAATTCTGCTCTCTTCGATCGTAGCGAGAGACGGCGCGGCCTCACAGGTTGTCTATGCCGCGGCGAAGGGGGCTCTGGCATCTGTCGCGCGGTCATCGGCACGAGAACTGGGCCCGTACGGTATCAGGGTTAACGCGGTGGCTCCGGGCCTCATAGAGACCGATCTGCTGTCTGCTGTGCCTGCCGCTGTGTTGGAAGAAGCCCGCCAACGGACACCCTTGAGGCGACTCGGCCGCTCGGACGAAGTTGCCCGTCTGGTTCGGTTTCTCGCCAGCGACCAGGCATCCTTCATCACGGGCCAGACACTTGGTATTGACGGCGGCTTGACGTTGTGACCGAACTTGCAAGCAACTGACTGAAAACCCTTAATCTGTGCTTTCCCTTCATGCGCCTCCAAGACGCCTAAAAGGGCTGATCGTCAGTGCGGTCTAGATCTACTGGAGAAAATGATGAGCTTGGTGGAAACGAGGCTGCGCTCAGTGTTCGTCAGCGCGCTCGGCCTTTCGGACCAGGATGATGTGCACGATCTTCGCCAGCGCCAAGGTGAATGGGACTCGCTCGGACATATGGCGCTAGTGGCCGCACTGGAAACGGAGTTCGTAGTAGAACTCGACACGGATCAGGTGATCGAAATGGACACATTCGAGGCTGCCCTCAACATTCTTCAGAAGCTAGGAATATCTAATCTTGACGAGAGCAAGACAGATGGATGATCTCATTGCACCCACGGCTCGGTTGATCGATGGAGAGACCGGTCAGAATCTAAGCGGTGCCCGCCTCGACGGGGAGGTCGGGAGGGTGGCGGCAGCAGTGAAGCGACTGCCTCCAGGTTTGGTGGTGATCGCCCTTGAGCGGAATCTTGCGTCGGTGGTCTCTTATCTCGGGATCATGCGTGCGCGACGACCGGTTCTGCCTTTGGACCCCGCGCGATCAAATGAGGTATTGATTCGACGATACTCGCCCGCCGTTGTAATAGGCTCGGTGCGATCCCACTCTGAGGAAACGCGCATCGATCCCCCTGACGGCTACGCCGCGATGGAACTATTCGAAGGCCGTCCGGCATGGGTACGGCACGTGGAGAACGTTCCACTTCCCCATCCGGAGCTTGGTGTCCTCCTGAGCACTTCCGGCACAACGGGCGAGCCACGCCTCGTCCGTTTGTCCCGCGATGCCGTACGGGCCAACGGACATGCCATTCGACAGTCGCTGCACATGACCTCCGAATGCATGGGGATCACTTCGCTTCCTCTGTGGTATAGCTATGGGCTGAGCGTACTGAATAGTCACATGCTCGCCGGTGCCGGCCTCGTAATTAAAGACGGAGACATTTTTCAGAAAGAGTTCTGGAGCGCAGTCGATCGACATGAGGTCACTTCACTGGCAGGTGTTCCTCATCACTTCGAGATGTTGAGAAGCATCCGGTGGAGCGTCGCGAGACATCCTTCGTTGAGAGTACTGACCGTGTCTGGTGGGCGCCTGCGATCTGAGACAGTCAGGCACTTCCACGAGGACGCTGTGAGGCACGGGGGGCGACTCTATGTCATGTATGGGCAGACCGAGGCAGGTCCAAGAATCGCTGTTCTCGACCCCAGAGATCTGCCCGCTTGTGTGGGATCGGCCGGGCATCCTGTCCCCGGTGTCCAACTGAGTATTCTCCGGGCCAACGGGAGCGAAACGGTTGGTTGTGGGGAGCTGGGAGAAGTGGTCTGCCGCGGCCCCGGCGTCATGTGGGGTTATGCCAACACCGCGGCGGATACGGCCAGAGGCGACGACCAGGGCGGCATTTTGAGGACGGGGGACCTCGGGCGGTTGGACGAGGATGGCCGCCTTTGGCTGAACGGGAGGTCGAGCCGGCTGGGCAAGGTCTTCGGTGTTCGTGTCAATCTCGATGCGGTGGAGCACATAGCCGCTGCTGATGGTCTCATTGCCGCGGCCGCTCCGCTCGACGACCGGATCCTGATCGCCTGGGAGGACAAAGACCATGATGGCGCGGACCTTGAACCCCGGATCCGGCAAAGTGTGGCCATGGCGCTGGGCGTGCACGAGAGGGGGATAGTTTTCCGTAAGATCGAAGAACTTCCCAGGTTTTCCACTGGGAAGATCGACTATAAGCGGATCCTGGAGATTGTAGATGACCGGCCAGGCTTCACGACCCGAACGTGAATTGAATATTCTCGAATCAGTCCGAGAACTCACCACTCATCATCTGGCCAACTGTCTGGAGTATGCAAGGATTTCCCGCGCGCTCGGATTCCCGGCTGTGAGCGAGATCTCCAATTTAGTAGATCTCCCATGGTTGCCCGTCCGCTTGTTCAAGACGCACAGCCTCAAAAGCATTCGGAATGAAGCTGTGTTCAAGGTCCTTACCTCATCCGGAACGACAGGGCAGCCGAGCCGCATATTCCTGGACCGGGCCGCAGCTGCTGCGCACCAACGCGCAATGTTCGAGTCACTGCGCCCCGTCGTCGGTTCATCGAGGCTTCCGATGTTGATAGTCGACCAGCGCAGCACCGTTTCGGAAGGCGGTTCGCTTTCCGCACGTGCCGCTGGCGCGCTGGGACTGATGTTGCTTGGGCGTCACCACACCTTTTTGATGGACGAACACGGGAAGACGGACACCGGGGCTCTGCACAGCTTCCTGGACCAGCACGCTGACCGGCCGTTCCTGATATTTGGGTTCACCTATCTGGTCTGGACCAGACTATACGAGGTTGCCCGCAAGGAAGGTGTGGATCTTTCTGAGGGAGTACTTCTGCACTCCGGCGGATGGAAGAAAATGGTCGACCTTGCAGTGAATGACGACGAGTTCCGGCGCGCTTTCCGAGCCGTGGGACTGGAACGCGTATACAACTTCTACGGAATGGTCGAACAGATCGGCAGCATATTCGTCGAGGGTGAGCGCACACGGCAGTTGTACTGTCCAGCACACGCAGATGTGATCATCCGAGATCCGGAAACATGGCAAGAAGCACCGGTGGGCCGACCCGGAGTAATCGAAATCATCAGTGCTCTACCGCGCTCCTATCCCGGACATGTCTTGCTTACAGAAGACATGGGTGTGGTTCACGGGATCGATGATGGTGATCTTCCTGGCAAGCGATTCAGCGTTCTCGGGCGACTCCCGCGCAGCGCGCCGCGAGGCTGCAGCGATACCTTCCAGGAGGCCGTTCAGTCATGAACGAGGAGATTACTGTCAAGAGTCAGGGTTCCGTCACCACCACCGTAGCTGACCTGATCGCGAGTGTGCCTGCGGCGTCCAGCGCCGGGCTGATTTTCGGGGACCGGCGTGTGGTTGATTTCTTCTCCGTGCTTGCCAGCACGTTGTCGCGTTCTGCAGTGGGACGAGCGTATCCCGAGTTGGGTGCACTCGGATTCTTCCTGCGCCGGGCCTCTTTGAGGCGCTACCTGTCCCAATCGGGGAATCGTTCGGACGTATTGCGTGTGCCTCGTGGCCTGACCCTGCACATCTCTCCGTCGAATGTGACCACCATGTACGTCTACTCCTGGGCGATGTCGGCACTCGCCGGCAATACCAACGTGGTCCGTCTTCCTTCGGCAGTCGGCCGCAACAACGAGGTGCTGCTGGAAGCCATAGGCGAGTCGATTGAGCAGGCCGACCCGGTCGTCGGCGCGACGCAAAGGCTCATCTCTTATCCGCGGGACGACAACAAGACGACCGCCGCACTGAGTTCCGCGTGCCAAGTGAGGGTAATCTGGGGTGGCGATGAAACAATTCGACACATTAGACATTTTCCTCTGCAGCCCGGCGCCAAGGAATTAACATTTCCCGACCGGTCATCGTTCTCCGTCCTTTCTGCGAGGGCCTGGCAGGCATCCGGCGCGACGGCTCGCGCGACGCTGGTGACGCGGTTCTGCAATGATGCATATTGGTACGGACAGGCTGCATGCTCCTCACCCCTGACGATCTTCTGGATCGGCGAACGCCGGGTGGCCGAAGAGGCATCAACTGAGTTCTTCCAAGCCCTCGCCGGGGAAGTGCGTGGCCGGATGTCAACTCTCCAAGCTTCTGAAGCTATTGAGAAGGCCGTCCTCGTCCACGGCCTGGCAGCGGTCGGGCTCATATCCAAGGCAGAGTTCTACGGCAACGAGGTCGTAATGCTTGATGTGGCTCCTGCCGGTTCGACGCTGGACCAGTGGTCCGGGATCGGTAGTTTCGGGCGCGTGTGCCTTCCGTCGCTGTCTCAAGTCAGTCGCGCCGTGAAACCGCGTCACCAAACGGTTACCCACTTCGGCTTCTCCGACGACGAGCTTCGCCACTTCGCCCAGGAACTCGGATCCCTGGGCGTTGACAGAATCGTCCCCGTTGGACAGGCTCTCAACTTCGATTCGGTATGGGACGGCTGCGATCTCTTGTGTGAGTTTAGCCGCCTAAGGCAATTGCGGTTCTGATCCTCCTCCAGTCGAGCAACGTCGAGGCCGTCTCCGCGATTTGTCTAAGAGCGTGTGCTATGTGGTGAGTCGGAGGAGTCGTTCGTACCAGCAGATCGAGACTGGGATTCCGAGCTATGCCAGGTAGTTGCGGGGGCGTTCGAAGCGGGGACTGAGTCTGCAGTGGCCAAACAGCCAGAATGTTGGGTCTGCCGCGCGGCGAGGGGTCTGCCGTTCGATGACCCGGTGATGGCGTCCCAACCGTTCGCCGGTATCGACGTCTTTACGGCCGATGCGAGCGCCGATGCGTTTCCCCCGTAGCCACCCGAGGTCGCCCCTAAAAGCTGTCCCGTAACTGCTGGTCACGGGTGAGATGATCTTGTCGTGTCTGGTGTGATCACGGCGTCGGAGCCGTCCTGGATAGCCCCGTTCACTGGGCTGAGTCCACGTCAGTTCGGCAAGCTGGTCACCGCGCTGCGGCGGGAAGGGGCGGATCCGGTTCGCAAGGGCAGGCCGTGGGCCCTTGCACTGGAGGACCGTGTCCTGCTGGTCGCCGCGTACTGGCGGATGAACCTGACGCTGCGACAGCTCGCCCCGCTTTTCGGCATCTCGAAGTCCGCGGCCGACCGCATCATCGACCACCTCGGGCCATCGCTGGCACTGCAGCCGCGTAAGCGGTTCCGCCGGGACGCCGTGCTGATCGTGGACGGCACCCTGGTGCCCACGCGTGACCACGCGGTCGCCGAGCAGTCGAAGAACTATCGGTACTCCACCAACCATCAGGTCGTCATCGACGCCGACACCCGGCTGGTCGTCGCTGTCGGCCGACCGCTGCCCGGCAACCGCAACGACTGCAAGGCGTGGGAGTTGTCCGGCGCAAAAGACGCCGTCGGCAAAGCCACGGTCATCGCGGACGGCGGCTACCGGGGCACCGGCCTGATCATCCCGCACCGCCGCAAACGTGGCCAGACCGAACTCCCGGCCTGGAAAGAGGAACACAACACCTCCCACCGCAAGGTCCGCGCCCGCGTCGAGCACGCCTTCGCCCGAATGAAGGGATGGAAGATCCTGCGCGACTGCCGCCTGAAAGGCGATGGCGTCTACCACGCCATGCTCGGCATCGCCCGCCTGCACAACCTCACCATCGCTGGCTGACCAAGAAACCAGCAGCCCAGCACGCACGTCCGAGAGCATTTACGGGACAGCCCTTAGTTTGGAGAGCCGCTCTGGTTGGGCTTGAGACCCTCGCTGTCGTGGGTCCAGTTGAGACACCGACGACGGGGGGCAGGTCCAGACAGGTCATACATCTTGCGACAGTTGTACCCCGGTCCGGCTCCATACGCAGACCCACGACCAGATGAACCGGCGGTGCGCTGTCGACTTGCAGGGCGACAGAACTCGCTAGGCACACCCCGCTCACCAGCACGTAGAGGATGGCCACGAACACCGCTGCATCAGGCGTGTTGTGCGTACCGCCACCCTGCGTCCGCCCTGGACGGCGGTAGTAATGGGGGCACGGTCTCCCACAAGCCTTCCAGAACTATACACCCCACTTGTTCCTCCCCATACGGTGGGAACGTCCGACTCCCCCACCTAGGGCCCGCTTAAACTGACCAATGGTCGGCGTCCTGATGCGTTATGAAAGGCTCTCCAGGTCCCGCTTGACGGCCTGAAGGAAACGCATGCTTTCGCGCCCGTTGATGACCCGGTGATCGTATGTCAGGCCGAGATTGAAGAAACTCCGCGTCTCGATGGAGCCTTCCGTGGTGCGGTGGAGCTCCTCCTGCATCGAACAGAGCGACAGCACACAGACGTGACCGGGGAATATGATCGGCCGAGCGTCGACCACATCTGTCTCGACGTGGACCGCCAGCGCGATGTTGCCGCCTGTCAAATCGGCTTCGCTGAATCGCCCGCGGAGAGCCTTCACGCGAAACTCCATGAGCATCCCCGAGATCTCCGGTAAAGACTTCTCGGCCGCATCCCTGACTATCGGCAGATAGAGCCCCCGACCCACATCGACGGTGACCCCGACATGGGCTCCCGGCGCGATGGAGAGCGTTGAATCGGCGCGCAGGTCTGCGAAGACCTCAGGGAAGTCCGCACGCTGCCTGGCAATCGCCCTAACAACGAACTCCACGAGTCCCAGGAATTCGCTCGTGCCCTCGGCCACTCGCTGCCGTGCGCGAATCAGGCCATCACCGTAGACCTTGATCACGGTGAACGCGGACGGGATCCCACGGTGTGACTTGGCGACGTTGACGGCTACTGCCCGCTGGCCGGCGGATAGGGCTCGGATCTCTACCCCGTCGACGGAACTCCCCCCCGATAGGTCTCCGCGTTCGACCATGGCCTCGATGTCCGACCGTCGCACGATCCGCTTGCCCAAGCCGCGCACGGACTCCTCGCTGACAACATGACGGGCCATCAGTTCCGCTGCAGGCCTGGTGATGACCACCTCGGGCTCGTGTGCCGAGGCCGCGCGCTCAGAGCCGACGGTGACCGGCTGCCGTGCGTACTCCTCCTCACTCAATAGCGCACCGATCACCTCGCCAGGCGCAATCTGTTGCATCGGCGCGGCGTGGTGGCGCAGCACGCCGCTGTGCGTGGCCCCCAGATCAGTGGTCGCTTTGGAGGTTTCGATCACCGCCACCGCCTCGCCTTCCGACACGCGATGCCCCTCCGGGGCCAACCATTCGACGAGGGTGTAGGAGGCGTCGTTGCTGTTGAGCTTCGGTACCGTGACGTCAGGCACTGACCACTCCCGTCAGTGCGGATCGGATGTCGTCCGCCTGGAGAAGCAGGTGACGCTCCAGGTGGGATGCGGCAGGGATAACTTCGCACTCCGGGTGCAGTAACCGAACCGGTCCCTTCAGCGACTCCCAGAGGGCCGCGTGGATCAGGTGCGCCACCTCGGCGCCCCAGGTGCCCCCCGCCGGCCCGTCCTCCATCACCCAGATCTGACCGGCGTTCCGGAGAAGCGGAACCAGCGACGCAATGTCTATCGGATAGAGCTGCGATGGAACGACCAGCTGGCAGGCCGTCTCCTGCTCGACAAATGCTGACTTGATGGCTGAGAGAGCGCGGTCGGCCACACCTCCCGGAGTGATCAGGAGGTGATCGACCTCCGGAACCCCCAGAGAGATCCTCGCCCAGTTCAGCCCGTCGTCCAGGAAGTCCAGGTCGAATAGCGAGTCACCTGGCTCCCCACCGAAACTGCGGCGGCTGTAGAGGAGCTTGTCCTCGAAGAACATGCACGGCATACCCAGAGCCAGCATTCGCTCGATCACGGTCCGGTTGTCATGGAACGGGGAGAGCTCGAAGAGGGCCAAGTTAGGAATGCCGATGAAATGCTTCTGTAGGCTCTGACTGTGCGTCGGGCCGTATCCGCGGTTGCCGCCGCTTGGGCACCTGATGATGATGGGCATCGGGATGCGCTTGCCGTACATCGTCACCGACTTCGAGGCGAAGTTGAGGATCTGATCGAAACAGAGCGTCGCGAAGTCGGAGAACATGATCTCGACGATGAGTTTGCGGCCCCGTAGGGCCAGCCCCGCCGCCACCCCGACCAGCGCGGCCTCGCTGATCGGAGTGGAGATGACGCGTCCGGGGTGGCGCTCGGAGAGCCCTCTGGACACCTTGAACGCTCCACCGTAGGGGTCCGCCACGTCCTCGCCGAGCAGGAACACGTCATCATCCGCGTCAAAGAGGCCGTGCAAGGCCCGGTTCAGGTCGGAAACCACCCGCTCGGTGCGGTGCTCAGGCATCGGAGGCTCCAAGCAGTGGACGGGTCATAACGTCGCGGACCACCTCAGCCACGAGGGTGCGCCGGTCCGCGTCGATGCGGCGGAACTGTTCGGGGTACTGCTGTCCGTACAGCGCGTACCAGTCGTGTGCGGCCAGTCGGGCGACCGTGAGATTCTCCCGTGTGTCGTCGCCCTTGCTGTGCGGCCCCAGCCGGTATGTCTCGAACTCGATGACCAGCGGCCCCTCGCCGGCCCGCGCCTGTTCGAGTGGCGAGGCCAACTGCTCGCGGATGGCATTGACGTCCAGTCCGGTCACCCGTACGTACCGGATGCCGAAGCCGGCCGCGCGGCCGGCGATGGAGCCAGCCAGTTGGCTATCCGTCGGTGTCGACTGTGCGATGCCGTTGTTCTCCACGACGGTAATGAGTGGGACGCGCCACAGCTGCGCCAGATTGAGTGCCTCGTAGACGCCCCCCTGGCCCCATGTGCCGTCACCGATGAACGCCACCGCCACACCGGGTTCCTCCCTGATCTTCAAGTCGAGGGCGACGCCCACCGCCACGGGCATGAGCTGCCCCTGCACCCCGGTGGACAGGAACCCGGCGCGGAAAAGGTGCTGGCTCCCGCCTGCACCCCCGCAGACTGCTCCCTGACGCCCGGTAATCTCGGCCAGCAACCCGAACGGGTCCTGGTACCTCGCCAGGTAGTGTCCGTGCCCCCGGTGGTTGCTGAAGACGGAGTCCTCCGGCCGCATCAAGGCGCTCAGCGCGACCGGCACGTGCTCCTGTCCCAGGCAGGTGTGGGTAGTCCCGGCTACTCCCCCCTTGGAGAAGAGTTCGAGGAGCTGCCACTCGAAGTGCCTGATGGTTAGCAGGGAGGAGAGATCGGCGTCCGACAGCCTGCTGAGCGCCGAAGTGGCTACGGCCACGTCCTGACTGATTGTCACAGCGCACCGCCTTCCGGCGCCGCGTTGCCAGCGGTCCTCGAGTCGGCTGCAGCTGAAGGCTCCGCCGCCTGCTGCCGAGCAATCGCCCCCAGCGCTCCCCGGTCCACCTTGCCGTTGTGGTTGAGTGGCAAAGTGTCGACTCTCCAGATCCAGCGCGGGATCATGAAGTGCGGGACGACTAGGGCGAGCAACTGCCGGAGCTTCGATCGTGGCACCTCATCTCCCATGTAGTAGGCGGCGAGCTCCGACTTGCCCCCGTGATCAACCAGCACCACCACGGCATGCTCCACAGCTGCGTGCTGCTCCAGGTGCCACTCGATTTCCTGGATCTCCACCCGGTACCCGCGGATCTTCACCTGTTGATCGACCCGTCCGAGGTAGCACAGGTCGCCGCGGGGTGAGCGGGCGACCAGGTCTCCCGTGCGGTACCAGCGGGTGCCAGCAGCCTCGTGGAAGCGGCCCACGTCGTCGCGGGGATCCAAGTAGCCCGGGAACATCTGCGGGCCGCGGACGCAGAGCTCCCCTTCGGTGGCCTGCTGTCCATCGTCTCGGATCAGTTGGTGATCGAGTCCGGTATAGAGCGACCCGATGGGGACGATGCCGTTGACAAAATCGTCCGTCGCCCGCTCCGGCCCCAGGCGATAAGTGCTGCACGCGATCGTCAACTCCGTCGGGCCGTAGAGGTTCTCTACGACCGAGCCACTCGCGGCCCGCTGCCAGTCCGCGGCATCGGTCGCGCGGAGGGGTTCACCGCAGAAGAGGCTCCAACGCAGTGACGGCATGCTTTTCGGTGTCAACTGGCCGCGGCGGCGGACGACCGAGATCGCACTCGGTACGGAGAACCATACGGTCACGCCCTCTCGGCGGAGGAACCCGGGAAGGTCGCCGAACGCCTGAGGCGGTGTCGAGACAAGAGTCGCGCCCGCCCCCCATGCCATGAAGAGATCGAACATGGCCAGATCGAATGTCAGATCGAATGTCTGAGAAAGCGCATCCTGCGGGCCCAGGTCGTAACGGTCGTGATTGATCAGGAGGAAGTGGTCCATGTTCTCGTGCGTGATGGGAACACCCTTAGGACGACCGGTCGAGCCCGAGGTGAAGAGGACGTATGCGACCTCGGAGGACTGAGCCTTGGCGGGACCGGAGCGGGCAGAGTCCTCGTCTGGTCCGATCGCCGCGATGTCGGAGCCGACGAGCAGGTCAGCCTGCGGGATGAGCACGGTCAGTCCCCGATACTGCTCGGCGAGCGACCGCACCATCGACAGACCGCGCCTGTCGCTGATGATCGCGTCGACCCCGGCGTCTCGGACCGTTCGCTGCGTTCGGCCGACCGGGAAGTCGGGGCTGAGCGGGACGGCCATGGCCCCCGCGTAGAGCGCGGCCAAGACGCCGGCATACGCCTCCAAGCTGCGGGATGCGAGCACACCCACGGCCCTTGGGCGCCCCTGGTGCCTGGCGAGGATGCTCCCCGACCAGACCAGAGCTAACCGATGCAGATCGGTGTAACTCCACTCGCTCCCGTTGATCCGCAGCGCGACTCCATCCGGGTTGCGAGCCAGTCCGCGCAGGAACCAATCCTGGAGACTGCGCCGCTCTTGCAAACCTGCTGCTTGCCGGAACTCCTCCGACGCGTTCTTAGCAGTGTTCATCGGTCTCCTGGTAGCGAGGCACCACTTCGTTGGGTGCGGTGGGCGGGCCGGACCCGATCGGACTCCGTCGCAGCTCGGCGAGCAGGCAGGCACGGTCGGTCTTGCCGTGCGGGTTCAGTGGCAGTTCGTCGCGGACAAAGCAGGTGTCCGGCACCTTGCCCGGTCCGATACGGCGGACGAGGCCCTCCAGGACTCGCTGAGACGACGCCGATCCCGTCACCCAGAGGACGGAACCGTGCCCGGGCGAGGGGGGAACGGCGGCCGCCGCGGTCACACCGGGAACGTCCAGGGCCGCCGTCTCGATCTCGCACGTGGACGTTCGCATGCCCTGCTGCTTGAAGATGCCGTCATTCCTGCCGAGCAGGTAGACGTTCCCGACCGGATCGACGTGTCCATGGTCGCCGGTGTACAGGACGACCTCGGCCCCGGGGGCGGAGGTCCGGAAGCGGCTCGCCGTCAGCTGGCCGTCGTTCCAGTAACCCGCCATGACGTGCGGGCCCCGCACCGTGATCTCGCCAGGGTGGCCGGGCGGCAGCGGCCGACCCCGGTCGTCGACGACCTGCACAATCGTGCCGGGAAGGGGCCGTCCGACTGTGCCTGGCAGAGTCAGATCGCCGTCCGGCCCCGCGATCGTCACACGCTTGCATTCAGTCAACCCGTACATCAGAACGATCGCCGCACCGGGGAAGCGGCGCCGCAGCTCGCGCAGTCGGTCGTCCGGCAGCGTCTCACCGGTATTGGTGAAGAGCCGGACGCGGTGGGCCCCGGGTTCGCGTTCAGCGAGCCTGGTAAGCAGCGTCGCAAGGCTGGGGACGAGGGGCACCACGGTGGCGCGGCAGGCGCGTAGCTCGCTCAGCAGGCGGAGCCCCAAGCCACCTCCCCCCGCTAGGACCAGCTCTGCACCTGTCAAGGCGCAGAGCAGGACCTGATAGAGGCCATAGTCGAAGGAGAAGGGAATGCAGCAGAAGACCGTGTCGTCCGCCCGGTAGCCGAGGGCGGCGGCGATCGCCGAGGCGGCGAAAGCCACCTGCGCATGCGGACAGACCACGGCCTTGGGCACGCCGGTGCTGCCCGAGGTGTACATGAGGAGGGCTGGGGCACCGGACCACGGCGCGTGAGCCAGCATCCGGGCGCCGAGGCCTTCGCCGTCGACCGCTCGGACGGGGGCGTCGCCGGGCAGCTCGCACAGCCCGCGGATGTCCACCCGGCAAACGGCGCGAAGCGCTGCGGTCTCGCGGTCCTCAACGATCACCAGCCGCGGCGCACAGTCCCGTAGGACTGCGGTCAGTTGGAAGAGGCGGAGATCAGGACTGATCGGCACTACGATGGCGCCAGCCCGAAGGGCCCCGAAGAAGAGCGCCACCGACAGTCGTGAGTTAGGTAACCTCATGACTACCCGGTCACCCTCCTGCACCCCTGCGACCGACAGCCATGCCGCGAGGGCGAGGCTCCACGCCCGGAGCTGGGAGTACGTCGACGACCGCCCGCCCTCCGTCACCGCGACCGCAGAAGGATGTCGGTCGGCCGCTTCGTCAAGGATGGTGTGCAGGCGCCATGCAGTAGTGGCGCGGTTCGGCACGACAGTCACCAGACAAGTGCCTCCTCGCCCGGCAGGCCGATGCGCGCTAGAAACTTGCACGTCCTACCGAGGATCTCCCGGTGGAAAGTCGACCGGTACGGGTGGTTCAGGACCTCGCCGCGGAGCTCCAGCGGCGTGGGCAGGCCTGCGTCGGCATAAGCCGACGGGTTGTAGAACGACCGGACGCAGGCCGAGATGTAGCGGAAGAGGTAGGCCCCCGCGGCCTCTAACTCGGACGGTGCGGCCTGCTCTCGCGCCTCTTGGAGGAGGGCCGTCATCATCTGGCGGCCGAAGGCGATGTGCCGGGACTCGTCCTGGTGGTGTACGGCGTTGATCCGCCGGGCGATCTCGGGCAGCCTGTCATCCGTCGCCATTCGAGCGTTGAAAACGTCGCACAGCTCCTCGGCGATCAGGATGCGGCCGAAAACGACGACGTCCTGGATCGCCTCATGGCCGGCGGACGCGTGGCTGCTGACGGCCCGCGTCGGATAGACCTTGCCGCCGTAGAGCTCGCAGAAGCGTGCAAAGAACCACATATGCTCGTTCTCTTCATGGATGAAGTCGTGAAAGAACTCCGAGAGCCCGGGGTATCGCGTGGTGTAAATCCGATCGGCGACCTCCCCAATCAGGCCACGGATGAGGTGCACGTTGAGGCTGAAGAAATTCACGGCCTCGGCCTGGGAAAGACGGAGCCGCTCTGGTTCGCTGAGGCGATCCCAGACCGAAGTCCCGTAGCAGGTGGTCAGCTCAGGACTCATCCAGTAGGCGTCGGAGGGCAGGGATTGCGGCCATCGGAATTCCTCGTGGACGTTGTAGCGCTGCTGCCTGGCCAGAGTGCTCAGGCGTCCCGCCACCGCTTCGACGTGTCCCCATGACTTCATTTTGGGCTCTCACCTTCCTGACTGTCGCGTTCGGCTGCAGCCGATGGAGTTGCGGTGGCACCGCTGATCGGCACGCTGCTGATCAGGGGTCGTCATGCCGACACCAGAGAGCCCAAAGCCTTCAGGATAGTGCTCGGGGTCGCGAACGTCTCGGGCGTCAGCAGCGACTGGGGCAACTGGATGGCGAACTCGTCCTCCAACGCGATGATGAGCTCGACTACCTCCATGGAGTCCACTCCGAGCGACACCAGTGAGGCGTCAAGGTCTAACGGTTCGGTCGGGTCCAGCCGCCGACACCTCGGACGGAAGGCGGATTCGAACCGCTGCAGCAGTGTCGTCATTTCCTGGTCCATAACTTTCGGTCGCTGGAATAGCGGGTCGGGTACAGCACGCGGGCATAGGCCGGTGGATCGGCTCTACTCACCAGGCTGTGGCAGAGGCCGGCTCGTTCGACCAGATACTGATGGGGCCGCACCGCACCACCGTGCCTCGCGCAAGACGAGGATCAAGTTGGCTGAGGTGATCACAGTGAGAGGGGGACCAACCTGCAGTCGAGCATGGTGATTCGCGGAGGTGGGGCGCTCGGCATCCGGTATTAGCGCACCGGTCGCCTCGTCCTAGCCACTTCGCCGACCGGGAACGGCAGGAAGTGACCTTGGCGGACGCTACCAAGGTCACGGGAATGCTACCCTCGGTGTGGTTTCCAGCAGAACGACGAGGCACCCAGCTGGTGGTGCAGCAAGCGGGGCAATCACGCAGGCACCACCCTCTGACCCGCAGTGACCCTGTTCCGTTGCTTGCGATGCGAATGCACAGGATCGCACACCGGCGAAATGTCCAAGTCAGGGTGCGCGCTACCGGCCTGACGCGGCGTCGGTCGTGTCCGCTGGTCCATTGGGCTCGCTTTGACGTAACCATGCCTTTGCCGCGGGTGCGGCCTCTCCTCTCTCCGGCGGAGGGAACAGTGCTCCCAGTCTGGCGGTGAGGTGTTGGTCCACTCTGACCGCGAGTGCACCGATCGACCGGTCGAGTTGTGCCACCGTCCGCGGGCCGATGACGGGTGCGGTGACTCCTGGTTGGCGCAGCAGCCAGCTCAGCGCTATATCGGCCGGGTGATAACCGCCTTCAGAGCAGAGCCGCTCGTACGCCTCGATCTCCTCAGCGCGCTTGGCTAGTTCGGCCGTGGAACGCCCAGTGGTCGACCGCCCAACGGCACCGTCACGTTGCTTGCGGAGCGAACCGGACAGCAAGCCGCCATGCAGAGGTGACCAGGGCAGTATGCCGATACCGTGTGCGATAGCGGACGGGATCACGTCTAGCTCCACCTGCCTGGTCGCTAGGTTGTACACGCACTGCTCGGAGACTAGGCCGAAGAAGTGCCGCCTGTCCGCGGCGGCCTGGGCTGCCGCGAGGTGCCAGCCGGCGAAGTTGGACGAGCCGACGTAACGGACCTTGCCTTGGAGGACTAGGACCTCCATCGCCTGCCAGACTTCTTCCCACGGCGTCGATCGGTCGATGTGGTGCATCTGGTAGAGATCGATCCAGTCGGTACCCAGCCGCCGCAGGGAAGCATTGCACGCCTGGATGACGTGCCGGGCCGACAGACCCCGGTCGTTCGGCCAATCGCTGTGCTTGCCGTACACCTTGGTCGCGAGGACAACCCTGTCACGACGCGCTCCGCCCTGAGCGAACCACCTTCCGATGATCCGTTCGGTGCCACCCCGACCGCTCCTGCTGCCGTACACGTCGGCAGTGTCGAAGAAGTTGATGCCATTGTCCAAGGCATGGTCCATGATGGCGTGGCTGTCCTGCTCGGCCGTCCGCGACCCGAAGTTCATCGTGCCGAGACATAGGCGGCTCACCTTGAGTCCGCTGCGGCCGAGGTTCGTGTAGTCCATCGTTCCTGCCTGAACTCGAGTGGACGCTAACTAAAGGTCCTGACGCGCAATCAGGTTCTAGGTAATTGCGGTAATTGCCAATGCGGCGTCGTCTTGCATTCCGGGCCCCTGATGAACCGGCCCAAGTCGGTTCGGCCGCGATGGGGGCCGAGTCCGCACAGCACCCTTGCCGATGGACATCGCCGTGTGCCACTGGCCCCTAGACTGCCATCAGATTGTACTCGCCTCACGCCTGCAACCAGGCGATTTTTTGCTCGCGGTGGAACCTATCATAGGTCAGCGAGTTCTTCCGGTGGCAGCCAGCTCGGGTATATCAGGGGTATATCGAGTCTTGACCTGAGTGCTTCGAGACAGTTAGATACTCGGCCAGCAAGTGCAGACGGCGGGATGCAGGAGACACTGCACGATGCAAGGGGGAGGATGTCAATCTTTGACAACGAGGGAAAATTACTCATCGCGCTCAGTCGGCAACTGCTAGACAGGACGTCCGAGGATACGGCACGCATGCTCCTCGCCGATGGCACAGCATCAATCGATTGGCCTCATTTCCTTGACCAGGCTATCCAGCATCGCGTGGCTCCACTTGTTTCGAGCAGCTTAGACAGGCTGGCGGCGGAGGATCGGCCGCTTAGAGTCGACCGCGGGATGGGCTCCACGCTCAGAGCATTCTACCTGTTCCATCTGGAGCGCAATCGGGCCGCGATGGCCGAACTCTACGAAATTCTTGATGCCGCGGAAGTCGCATCTCTTGACATCGTGCTGCGTAAAGGTGCACATTTGGCGCAGGAAGTTTACATGAATTCAGGGCTGCGCCCGATCGGAGATCTTGACTTGCTCGTGCCCGGTGAGCAAGCGTCGACCCTGGTTGCACTGCTGGAGGACCGCGGCTACCAGCAAGGAGTGCTTGAGGGGCGTGAGGTCCGTAGGCTGAGCCGCCGGGAAGCCCTGTTCTGGCGGCTCTACGGCAGCGACGTGCCGAAGCTGAACAAGCTCACCGACAATCCCTACCTGCCAGTGATAGACATCGACGTCAACATCTCCCTGGTGCTGCCCGGAAAGAGCGGGGAGGTACCCGTTTCAGATCTAATGGAGCGTTCGGTCGTGCGCGAGGTCGGCGGTCGCCCCCAGCGGTTCCTGTCGCCGGTGGACTGTGCGCTAGATCTATGTCTCCATATCTACAAGAATTCCACTGCACTGCGATTCATGAACCTTCGCAAGCACCGTCGGCTGCTCAAATACGTGGATGTCGTCGAGTACCTTCGGACCCGTGGCGGCAAGTTTCCATGGGGGAATTTCGTTGAACGGGCCCGAGAGTACTGTATAGTCCTGCCGGTCTTCTACGCGTTGGCACACGTCGAGCTTCTCTTCCCCGGTGAGATCCCACCGGAGGTCCTCACTGAATTCGGTCGCTCCTGTGCAGACGTCGACACATTCCTCAATCAATACGGGCAGTGGGATGGGCCGGAGCCGCTGATATGGACACGGCCATTCGGACAGCGGTTCTTTAGTCGACAGGCTGATGAGGCGATCCCCCACTCTAAGTCATTGGTCTGACTGGGTTTCCGGTCTGAGCGGGCCGGTCGAACGCGAGAGAGAAGGGCGTGCGGATGCGCGGACTTGCTGGCAAGACGGCCATTGTCACCGGCGGCGCTCAGGGGATCGGACAGGCGACTGTCGGCCGGCTCGTGGCCGAAGGCGTCGCCGTGACGATTGCCGATACCAACGAGGCATTCGGTGAAGCAACGGCCGCAGAGGTGCGTTCGACGAACGCCCGGGCCTGGTACAGCAAGACTGATGTCGCCGATGAGGAGTCGGTCGCCCGCACGGTCCAGGGCACGGCGGAGCGCTTCGGCGGCATCGACTTCCTGGTGAACTGCGCGGCGGTCTTCATCATGCGTGGCATCGAAGCCACCGTCGAGGAGTGGCGCACGATCATGGACGTCAACGTCATGGGGCAGGCGCTGTGCGTCAAGCACGTGGTGCCGTATCTCAAGGCGGCAGGTGGCGGCGCGATCGTAAACGTAGCCTCCATCTCCGGGCACATCGCGCAGCCCGGCTACTTGACGTATAACGCCACCAAGGCGGCAGTCGTCAACATGACCAGGTGCATGGCACTGGATTTGGCGGACGCCGGAATCCGCGTGAACGCCGTCAATCCCGGAACCGTGTGGAACAAGAACAACGAGCGCTACCACCAGGAAGTGCTCGGCCTGGACCGGGCGCAGGCCGACAAGCACCCCGACATCGGCGGCCGGCACATGCTGCGGCGCACGGCCGATCCCGAGGAGATCGCATCGACCATCGCCTTTCTCCTGTCATCGGAAGCCAGCTACGTCACCGGAGAGAACCTCATGGTCGACGGCGGATACACGGCGATTTGACCATGTTTGACCTCCATACCCATCACGAGCGATGCGGACACGCCCGCGGGACGATGCGCGACTACGTCGAGTCCGCGATCACGCAGGGCCTACACACGATCGGCCTCTCCGACCACTCCCCGTTCTTCGGCGAGGCTGCTGATCACGCACTGCCGGGCGTGGCCATGCCGAAGAGCACGTTCGCCGCCTACATCGCTGAGGCGATGGCACTGCGTGAGGAGTACTGGGGCCGGATCAACGTGCTAGTCGGCGTGGAGTCGGACTACTTCCCCGAACACGCCGAGCTGTACCGGAACGTGTACGCACGCTACGACTTGGACTACCTCATTGGTTCTGTGCATGTGCTGGACGGAGTCGACTTATTCCGGAAGGAACGCTGGGAGCAAGCCGACCACGCCGACCTCAAAGCGGCACGCGAGCAGTACTGCAACCTCGTGGCGCAGTCCGCCGAGGCGGGAATGTTCGACGTCCTAGGCCACATCGACGTCATCAAGGCGGCCTGTCCGGAGATCGCCAGCATCGCCACTCCCGCGGTGGACCGGATGCTTCGGGCGATCGCGGATGCCGACACCGTCATCGAGGTCAACACCTCGGGCAAGACTAAAGACTGCGGCGGCTGGTATCCATCGGGCGACATCCTGGAGCGCGCCCGCAAGTACGGCGTCAAGCTCACCTTCGGCTCGGACGCACATGATCCAGAACGGGTCGGTGACGAGCACGAGAACGTGCGCGACGAGCTGCGCAGGCTGGGTTTTCGCGAATGGTATGTGTTCGAACGCCGCCGACGAATCAGGATGCCACTGTAGGTGATAGGTGCTATGGAAAGCGAAATTCGACGCTTTATCGACGACGGATACGTCATCGTGCGCGGCATCTTCTCCGAGGAGGAACTGGCCCCGCTGCGCGCCGCGCTGGCGAGAGTCCGGCAGAAGGTGGATGACCGGCCTCACGCTTACGAGACGCGGTTCACGACCGACGATGGCACCACGGTGGACACCTGGGGCGTCAACCACGTGTTCTCACCGGAACTTTATGAGGGCGAGTTCAGCAGGGTCTTCGAGCGGCCCGACGTAATGGACCTCGCGCGCGCCCTGCTCGGCGAGCGCCTTCGGTTCTGGGGCGGTCATGCGCTGTGGGCGCCTCGTTCGGTGAGGTACGAGCTGAACTGGCACCGCGATTTCGGGGACTACGACTTCTTCCAGCCGAACGGCGAGAGCACGCACGTTCAGTTCAACGTCTGCCTGCTCGCCGACGCATGCTTCCGAGTGATCCCCGGATCACACCGCAGGCCCTTGACCGCTCAGGAGGCCCAGCAGCAGGCTGCAAGGGGCACGGACGCACTGCCCGGTGAGGTCGTAGCCCGGTGCGAGCCCGGTGACGTGCTCTTCATGAACGCGCACACGCTGCACCGGGGCTCCTGCGAAGTCGGCACGCTTCGGCAGACCCTGCACCTGTCACTGCAGCCGTTCGACGAACCCACCGGTGGCCACACCTCCTGGCGGTTCATGCGCGCAGACGGCTACCTGGACATGCTGTCCCCGGCTGTGCAGGACCTCATGCGCAACTCGATCGCGTGGGACGACGCGCATCCGCTGTCACTGGCGGAGTCACTGCGCCGGACGCGGGCAGCCCGGGAGATCAAGAAGCATCGTGCAACAAGCTGACAGGCCATCATCGGAAGTGTCAGTCCTAGCCGAACGACTTCTGCTGACCTGCCCTGTCGTCCTGGAAGGGGAATTTTGATGAACAACCATGGCGCCACCGGCGCCCAGGTCCGGGTAGCTTTGGCAGGCGTCGGCTCGGTCTCATCCAGCCTGGTGCAGGCCGTCGAACTGGCCAGCGAGCGGGCGGGCGCATTGCCCGGAATCATGCACGCTGAGATCGGCGGCTACAGGCTCTCCGACCTTGAGTTCGTTGCCGCCTTCGATGTGGACAGCAACAAGGTTGGCGCAGACCTCAGCAAGGCGATCTCCATCTCTCCGACCGTCGCCGTGGCACACGTCGACGTCGCGCCGATGGCGCTGGCCGTTCAGTGCGGGCTGCTTCTCGACGGTCTCGATGGCCATCTTTCCGGCCTCATCCAGCCGCACCCGGACTGCGCTGGCGTCACCATCGAGCAGGTCAGCGCGCAGTTGGTCGAGGTGGCGGCGGACGTGCTGGTCTGCCTGCTGCCCGCCGGCTCCACCGCCGCGGTGCAGGCCTATGCGGGAGCGGCCGCGCTGGCCGGGGTCGGGTTCGTGAACGCCACGCCCGAACCGGTCGCAAACGATCCCGAGCTGGTGCGACTGTTCGAGGAGAACGGTGCGGCGCTGCTCGGTGACGACCTGCGCAGCCACCTTGGTGCCACGACCCTCCACACCGCCCTCATCGAACTGCTCAGGACGCGCAGCCTTACCATCACCAACACCTACCAGATCAACATCGGTGGAAACACCGACTTTCTGAACCTGTCCGATGCCCGACGGGCCGCGGGCAAGGTGCGCACGAAGCGTAGCGCCCTCCAGGCCGCTGGGATCGACGCAAGCCATGTCTCGGCCGGCCCCAACGGCTACGTCGAGTACCTAGGCGACACCAAAACGTGCTTCCTGCGCCTCGAGGCGACCTCGGTGCTCGGTTCACCGCTGGTGATGGACGTCCGGCTGCAGGTGGAGGACAGCCCCAACGCGGCCGGGGTGCTCGCCAACGCGGTCCGTGTCGCCAAGGTAGCTCGGGACTTGTCGATGGCCGGTGTGGTTGACGCGGTGTGCCCCTTCCTGTTCAAGAACCCACGGACCGGAGCGACGGAGTCGACCGGTCTCCGGATGTTCACCGACTTCGTCCGCACCGCAGCGGCTCGAGACTGAGGCGGCCGGCCCTTGTCACCGTGTTGGACAGACGTACCTGGGACGGCGCTGCGCTATGCAGCCTTCGACCTGGACGGGACACTCCTCGACCAGACGGGGAGACTGCTGAAGGGCGTCGCCGACGGCGTGCGCCGGCTGCGGGAACGCGGCATCGTGCCGATCGTCGTAAGCGGACGGTCGTACGAAAGCTTCCGCCAGTTGGCTTTCTCCGACCACTTCCTCGCGCTCTGGGACGATCACGTGCTGCTCGATGACGGCGACGTGATCCTCGACCGGCGCTCCGGTGCCCTCGACTGTCGAGTGGTCATGCCCGCCGACACCGCACCCAGGCTGATGGCACAGGGGTACGAGGACTTCGTCCTGGAATGGCAGGGCAAGCACTATGCCACGGGCAGGCGTGCCGCACTCGCCTTCGGCATGGCCTATGAACTCCCGCGATCCAGCATCGAATTGTCCTTACCGCTCTTGACGGACTGTCAGCCAACTCGAATCGTGGTGGTCGGGGCGGGTGCGGAACTCGCTAGTACCTCGGACGGCTTCGGCGTCGAGGTCGCCCCGATCCGCCGTTTCGGAGCCGCCGTACTGCGCCCGCTACACGGCGGCAAGCTGAAGGGCTTGACTGCCCATCTGGCGCGGCGCTTTAACGCGCAGGACCTGTCCGGGGTGATCGCTTTCGGCGATGGCGACAACGACGCGCTGCTGCTTTCCCGTTGCGCGGTCGGAGTGGCCGTGGCGGACTGCGCACCGGCAGCGGCAGCGAGTGCTTCCATCCTGCTCGACGGACCACTCGCCGACTTCCTGGCTGTACTGGAACCGGGCCGACTTGCCCTGCGCTGCGACGGAGATGCGGTATGACGGACACCTTAGCGCTGATGGGCGGAGACCCGGTGCTCGCCGCCCCTCCAGAGTACCGCTGGCCGATCGTGACCGAGCAGGATATCAAGCTCGTGACCGAGATGCTCGGCCGTGCGGAGATTGCCTACGTCGGCCAGGAGGGCCAGGTCCGCGACCTGGAGGAGCGCTTTTGTGACTACCTCGGGGTATCGCACGCACTCGCCGTGAACAGCGGGACCAATGCCCTGCACTCGGCATACTTCGGCATCGAGCTGAGGCCCGGTGACGAGGTCCTCGCACCCACCTACACCTTCATGTCCACGGTAACGCCGCTGTTCGCTGTGAATGCGGTCCCGGTGCTCATCGACGCCGACGAGTGGACGGGCAACCTCGACCCGTCGCTGCTCGAAGCGCACATCACTCCGCGCACCAGGGCGATCGTTGTGACTCATATGAACGGCTTCCCGGTTGACATGGCCGCGGTCGTGCGCGTCGCCCGCAAGCACGATCTCAAACTGGTGGAGGACTGCTCGCTCGCCCACGGCGCAGTCTCCAACGGGCAGCAGGTGGGCACGTTCGGCGATGCCGCAGCCTTCAGCCTTCAGTCCAACAAGCATGTCACTGCGGGCACTGGGGGAATCCTGGTCACCAACGACGCGCGCGTCCACGAGCGAGCCGTGCTCCTTGGACACTTCCTGGACCGGTCGCGCAGCGACGTGCGCAGCGTGGAGTACCTGCCCTTCGTGCCGACCGGATTCGGGTTCAACAATCGCATCCACCCGGTGGGGGCAGCACTCGCGGTGGCGAGCCTGGGGCGGCTCGATGAGGTGATCGCCCAGCGATGCCGAAACGCCGAGCAGCTCGACGCACTGCTCGCCGGCATCGACGGGGTTCAGCCACCGGTACGCGAGGCGCACGTGGATCGCCCCTCGCCCTACGGCTACCAGCCGCTTTACCACCCGGAGGAGCTCGACGGACTGCCGATCGAGCTGTTCGTGCGCGCGGCCGCCGCCGAGGGCGTGCCGGTGGCGCGGGCGAAGACCCCGCCGCTACATCGGATGCCCGCGTTCCAGCGGAGAGACACCGGCCTCGGCACGTACGGCCACTTCGGATTTCAGGGCGTGGAGTACCGCGTGTACCGCGACGGAGAGTTACCTAGGAGCGAGGCCTACGTATCGCGGGTGCTCCGTTTCCCCGCCTACCCGCAGGACGAGTACTCGGCCCAGGAGTTGTTCGTGGCGGCGCTGAAGAAAGTCGGCAGGAACGCTGGTGCGCTAGTGCGGTGGGCCCGTCGCGAGGGGTTGGCCTGATGCGCCACCGGATACAGGAGAGGGTGCAGGCATGCGCTGGGTGCTGACCGACGATCCGCTCGTGCCCGGGGTTCTGGCACACCATTACGGGCTGGTGGCCGCGTCCGTCGCGCGGCTCGACCGGGAGAGCGTAAACGGCACCTTCCGCGCCCGGACAGCGATCGGTGACGTTGTGGTCAAGCGCCTCGGCCGTCCCGGCACGCCCGAATGGCTGGACTACCAGGCCGGGGCCATCGATGCGCTGCACAGCCACGGTTTTCCGGTAGAGCCGTTAATGAGATCCGTGGACGGCCGTGGCACGGCGATCGCGGAGGGGCAGCAATGGCAGGTGTCCCGCTTCGTGGAGAGCCGCCCCTTCCAGCCGGGTAGTGAGGCAGATGCCGACGCAGCCGCGAGCTGCCTCGATGCCTTGCATGAGTTATCGCCTCGGACGGCGGAGGACCCTCCGGCCAGCCCGGTCCAGGACGTCGAGCCCTGGTTGTGGGCTGAAGACGCGGACATGGCGGAGCTGGTCCGGACGGTTGGCGAGGTCGCCCCCCATGCTGCACCGGAGATCTGCCGCACCTATCAGGCGGTGTGGGCGGACGCCCGGGAGGACCTGTCCGCTGAGGAGTACTTCGCGCTCCCGCGGCGGATCACTCATGGCGAGTTCGTCAGCTCGAACGTCCTCTTCGATGGCGGCGGCGTGGCCTGCGTGGTCGACTGGGACGCAGTGCAGATTAGGCCGCGGGTGTCCGACGTGGCGCGCGGCAGCCTGTTCTTCGCCCGCCGAGCGCGCGGTGCGATCGAGGTCTACCAGGATCTGGTCCCGAGGTTCATCGAGGGCGCCACCAAGTCGGCGGCGATGATACCGGCGGAGATCGCCGCAGTGATTCCATTCCTTGAGCTGTACTTCCTGCCTTCCTGCAGCTATCTGCGGGCATTGGCAGAGCACGACCGGCTGATGCTGGACTGGTATCTGGGCTGGAGTTCGTCGAGCGCGGCGCGGGTCCGCCCCCTGCTGACGCCGATCCTGGCCGTTAGGTGATGGCCCCTGTCCCATCCTCCCCCTGTCTCGCTGCTCCGTGCCCTGCTGAGAAAGGAACTTCCGTGACCAACACAGCCCTTGACTACCTGAGCATCCACCAGGACCGCAGCGCGGGGATAGAGGCGCTGCCCTACGAACTGGTGGAGCGCAAGGGTGAGGGCCACCCAGACACGATGTGCGACGCCATCGCCGAGCGAGCTTCGAGCTACTACGCCCGGTATTGCATGGAGCAGTTCGGCCGGGTGGCTCACCACTGGTTTGACAAGGTGATGATCTACGGCGGAGAAGCGGACATCGACTACGGCAGGGGCGAGCTGACCAGGCCCTACACCGTGCTGTTTTCCGGCAAGGGCGCGTACGCCTTCGGCGGCACCCCAATTCCCCTGCCGGACATCCTGTACCAGGCGACGGCCGACACGCTCGCTGCAGTGACCACCGGTTTCATAGCGGAGAAGCACTTGAAGCTGCAGTGCGAGATCGTCGACCACCAAGGGGCGGGCCGCGGCCGCTCGCGGTACCGGCCTCAGACGCTCGACGACCTAGTCCAGATCGGAGACCCCCGCCTGGTTTCCAACGACTGTAATCTGCTGCACGGCTACGCGCCGTTCAGCCGTCTGGAGCGTGTCGTGCTGGACGTCGAGCAACTAGTTAACGGCAGCGACTTCAAAGCGACGAACCCCGATACTGGTTGGGACGTCAAGGTCTTCGGTAGCCGCCGAGACGGCCGGTTCCGGTTGATCGTCAACATGCCGTTCCTCGGGGCCCGGATCGAGTCGCTCGACCACTACTTCGCCCGCAAGGCCGAGTGCTCGGCTCGTATACGCGAGTTCGCCGAGTCCGTGGTCGAATGCCCGGTGGACTTGCTGGTCAACCCGACCGATCGCAATGGGCGGCCATACCTGACGGCGCTTGGGTCGGTCGCGGACACAGGCGACGTCGGAGTGGTCGGCCGCGGTAACCGGCTCAACGGCCTGATCACGCCGATGCGCTCGATGAGCATCGAGGCGCCCGCAGGCAAGAACCCGCTCGACCATACGGGCAAGCTCTATGGCATCCTCGCCCACCGGCTTGCCGCCCAGATCCACCAGGCGATCGGCGTACCGGTCGAAACCCACATCTTCACCTCGAAGGAAGCCCCCCTCGACCAACCCGACGAGGTGGTGGTACGGCTCCGCAACTGGCAGCGAGCGGACGGCGACGAACAGGCGGTCACACGGATCGTCCGGGACAGCTTGCGGTCTATGGGAGACGTGACCCGCGAGCTGGTCTTCACCGGAATCACGATGTGGTGACCGCCGTGTTGACGAATCAGATCCGCGACGCCGTGGCGGCGTGCATCGAGGAGGTTGCGGAGCCGGCGGACTTCTGGGTCCGCCGCTACCAGGCCCCTATGCGGACACACCAGAATCAGTTCATCGTGATCCTGAAACCGGAGCTCATCGAACGGAGCGGCCGACCGGCCACAGCGGCAATCTCCCGCTCCCTGGGCGTGCTGGCGGCACATCACGTGCGAATCGGTGCGGTCCGTGTGCTGTCGTCGAGCTTCCTGGCACGCTGGGGGATCATGGAACAGCAGTACGGGACGCTGTTCCGTGTGTCGCAGCAGGGCCTGGCTGCGGTGCCGCCAGCGGCGCGGAGGCGGCTTGTGGTGGCGTTCCCCCTCGCCGAGACAGCACCCGAGCGTGTGCTGGGTGGCCATCAGTTCCTCAGGGCTAACCCCGAGCTCTCACCGTTCGCGCTGGACCTACTGACCCGTAACCTCATGGTCGAGAAGCTCGGTTCTGGCATCTACGGCATCGAGGCATTCCTCGACGGGGAGCGCTTCGTGGTGCTCAATCCATTCCATCCATTGCAGTGCGAACATTTCACCGCGCCTGGCAAGGCAGTGGTGGTGCTGGAGGGCACGTCGTCGCACCGCTTCGCCGACGTCCGCCGGGAGGCAATTGGTGCGACCGACCCACGCGATGCCGTGCCGGGATCGCTCAAGCGCATCCTGCTGGATGAGCAGCGCGATCTCGGTCTCTCGTCGATTTGCACCCGCCGCAACGGCGTGCACATGTCCCCCGGTCCGGTGGAGGGAATGGTGGGGGTGCGGCGCTACTTCTCCGCGCCCGATGCCGAGGTCCCCGTCGGGCAGACTGCCTTCGGAGCGGTCCTGCTGGCCGAGGGTTATCCCGCCGGGGCGGTCGCCGAGCTCGCGGACGACCCAGACGTGGATGTCGACGGGCTGCGCGCTCCACTCTTCGAGGTGACGGAGGACCTGAACTGGGACGAGGCGCTGAGTGTCACGCAGCGGCTGCGTGGAGCGGCGTCCCGATGACCAGCCTGCGGGGACGCAGAATCTGGCTCGTCGGGCCGTCGGGCGCTGGCAAGTCCACCCTCTGCGGGGAGTTGTCCGAACGGCTCGGCCTGCCGCACACCGAGCTGGACCGCCTCTTCTGGCTGCCTCAGTGGCGAAGGGCTCCGGAGACGCAGTTCTGCAGCGCGGTGACCCAGGCGGCCGCGGCGGAGCGCTGGATCATCGACGGCCAGTACGACCTGGCGCATCCCATCCTGCGCGAGCGCGCGGACCTGGTGATCTGGCTCGATCCGGGCGCCACGGTCGCCTTCCGTCGCCTGGCCAAACGCACCATCCGTCGACTGGCCTCCCACGAGGAGCTGTGGAATGCCAACCGCGAACGGCTCTCCGGGGCGCTCCAGTTGCTGGCTTGGGCGCTTCGCGAGCACTCCAGGGTGCGGGAGAGGAATGCGGAACTTGCTGCCTTCCTGGCCCGGCGACAGGTTCCCTGCCTGCATATACGGTCGCGTTCGGAGCTGGCACACCTGTTATCGACTCTAAAGCCCGGTACGTCCACATCAGGAGGGGGTAAGACCGGCTGATGCTTGCGCCAGCGAAGATCCGCCAGGACATGGTCCGTATGATTGCCAAGTCCAATGGATTTCACATCGCACCGAACCTGTCTACGATCGAGATCATCTATACGCTTTTCTTCCGCGTGATGAACATTGATCCGACAGAACCGGATGCACCCGATCGTGACCGCTTTCTGCTGAGCAAGGGGCACTGTGCGGCAGCCGCGTACACGGTAATGGCCGCACGGGGGTTCTTCGACGCTGCCGCGCTGCAGGAGTACAACCTCGAAGGAAGCCCGTTCCCGTCTATCGCGGACTCGAATAGCGCCGCCGGTCTGGAGATGTCCTCCGGGTCGATCGGGCGGGGACCGTCCGTGGGCCTCGGCATGGCGCTGGTGGCCAAGCGCGAGGAGATGCCGTTCCACACCTACGTACTGATCGGCGACGGCGAGTGCCAGGAAGGATCGATCTGGGAGGCAGTGATGCTGGCCCCCGGCCTTGGACTCGACAACCTGACGGTGATCGTGGACAACAACGGACTTCAGGGCTCCTCCACCATCGCCGACGTCATGGACGCGAGGAACTACGCCGAGCGCTTCTCGGCGTTCGGGTGGGAGGCGCACGACGTTGAAGGCCACGACATTGACGCGCTGGAGGAGGCGCTGCGCGCGCCCCAGAGCGGTCCCAAGGCCGTCATCGCCCACACGGTCAAGGGCAAGGGCCTGTCCATGATGGAGCATGAGGTCGGCTGGCACTACCGGGCGTTGACCTTCTCCGAGTTGGTGACTGCGATGCGGGAGCTGCGATGAACAACCCCGTGCCGCCCCATTCGGCCGGTGCGCTCATCGGCAGCTTCCTGCGCACCTGCGCGGAGGAGTCCGGTGACGTCTATTTCATCAAGGCAGACGGCACCCTGCCTGGCGCGGACTCCTTCGTCGACGACTACCCGCAGTTCTACCTCAATGCCGGGATCGCCGAGCAGAACGCGATGTCCATCGCCGGCGGCATGGCCCTGACCGGCAAGACCGTCTACCTCTGGAACACCTGCACGTTCCTGGTCTTCCGGCCCTATGACCAGATCAGGTGGGACGCAGCATATCGAAACGCGAAAATCCGGCTGATTGGGACCAGCTCCGGCTACACCCGCGGCCCTATGGGTATGGCCGGCATCACCGTCGAGGACATAGGTGCGCTGCGTTCGATGCCGAACATGACCATCGTCTGCCCCGGCGATCGTCATGAGATGGCCAGCCTGTTGCAGCAGTGCCACACGGTGGACGGTCCGGTATTCATGCGACTAGGAGTCGAGCGCGAGGAGATGCCCGCCTTGCACGAATCCGGCCGGGACATCGTGCTCGGGCGCGCCAGCGTCGTATGCGAGGGCGATCAGGCAGTCCTGCTCGCCACCGGTCACCTGCTGCCAGAGGCGTGGGAGTTGGTCCAGAAGCTGCGGGAGGAGGGGCTTCGGATGCGTCTGGTCAGCATGCACACCATCAAACCCTTCGACTACAGCGCAGTGCAGGAGATGGCCGCGCAGGGACTGCCAATCCTCACCTACGAGGATCACAACATCATTGGCGGTCTGGGTAGCGCGGCCGCAGAGGCCATCGCCGAGTCCGGCCACGGTGTCCCGTTCCGGCGGATCGGCATTCCGGACCGGTACACAACGCGTCAGGGCGATGTCTTCTACCAGCGGCGGGAGGTCGGCTTCTCGGACCTCGACGAGATCCGCAGCTGGCTCAAGAAGCACATGACATGAACTAGGCCGTCTCGGTCGATAGCAAGCCCAGGTCATTCGCGAGTGGGGAGCTGGTATGCGGATTCGGGACTCGGCCCGCGGCGTCGTATTCAACGACGACGGCGAGATCCTGCTGTTGAGGTGCGAGGACAAGGAGCCGGTCGACCCCAGGAATCCGGACCTACTGCGTTACTGGGTGACCCCTGGTGGCGGGACCAAATCCGGCGAGACCCCTGAGCAGTCGCTCGTCAGAGAGCTTTACGAGGAGACAGGCATGGTGGACGTGGTGGTGGGCGCCTGCGTCTGGCTCCGCGAGCTGGAACTCGTCCTCCCCGAGCGCGGCCCGGTGCTCAGCCGCGAGCGCTACTTCCTATGCCAGAGCCGGGAGAAGAGGACGAGTCGGGAGCACATGACGGTCAGCGAACGAACGGTCATCAAGGAGATGGGCTGGTGGGCGCTGGACCGATTGGCCGACTCCTCCGAGACGTTTCGTCCGCCGGGCCTGGTGCCGCTGGTGCGGCGGCTGTGCTCCGATGGCCCACCATCCGAACCGATCAGGATCGAGGGCTAGCCCGATGCGACTCGAAGCCGTGGACGAGACCGCCTTCGCGCACGTGGACAACCGCTACTACGACGGGATCCACTACGACCGACGCTATGCCGGCTACACCTGGGACACCGAGTTCTGGTGCTCCTTTGCCGAATCTGTCGGCCGGGACGTTCTGGAACTCGCAGCTGGAACAGGCCGGTTGAGCGTTCCCATGGCAGTTCGCGGGCTGGACGTCGTCGCGCTCGACATCTCACCGTCGATGCTCGCCCGGGCCCGAGCGAAGGTGACCACACCTCAGCGCGCCCGGTTCCTGACCGGTGATATGCGCGACTTCGACCTGGACCGACAGTTCGACCTCGTGCTGCTCGCATGCAGCAGCGTGTGCCATCTGCTCTCCGACGACGACGCCAAGCGCTGCTTTGACTCCGTGCGGCGGCACCTGCAGGCCGGAGGCACGTTCGCCCTCGACCTCGCGGCACCGCAACGGGAGACCTCGACGGCAGACGGCTCCTGGCGACCGCGGTTCCGGTACCCCGATCCGGCGGGTACCGGTGAAGTCGTTGTGAGCGGACGCCGCCGCTACGACCCCACGACCCGGCTGCTCACCGACGAACTCGATTACGAGTTCGTCGCCGACGGCCGCGTCGAACGCGCGACCAGAGTGAGCCGGATGTACCCCTTCGAGGAGCTGGTGTCTCTGCTGGAGCGGTCGGCCCTCCATGTCGTGGAGTCGTACGGCGGCTTCGATCGGCAACCGCTCACCGTCGCCTCGGAAGTGCAAGTGCTGATCTGTTCATTGACACCCAGTGGCGTCTTGGACGGTACGGAGTCGCCGCGATGAGTCGCTACGAACGGGCCGCCGCGCAGGCCGTGGGCACCGGTACCCACGACCCCGTCGAGGTGCGCTGGGGCACCGTCGTGGTACGGGTCCACACCAGCTCGGCATGGGTGCGCCACTACGTCGCCGACCAACATCACCTGGTCGAGCCACGATCCCTCGGCGGGGTCGCACCGCACACGGTGGATCTGTTCGCAGTGGCAGACGCCGCGCTGCTGGCCGATGTCAAGGCCCACTTGGCTGACCGGGCGGCAGCCGTACGGGAAGCGTTCGCCGGGGAGTCGTATCGGTTCGCCCAGCTGGCCGCGAGCGAAACGGCTCTGCTGGCCGATCGACCGACTATGTACGACCACGCCCTGCTCACCCGGGATTTCCTGTCCTGGGTGGTTCTCGCTGCGCGGTCGCAGGACCTCGGGCTGTTGGTCACCCGGACGATCCGCGAGATTGTGCGGGAGGACCTGCTGGCCCGTGGCGCGGTGATGTTCCATGCTGGCGCGGCCGAGCTCTCGGACAAGCACGGGCTTTTTCTCGCGGGCCCCTCCGGCGCAGGAAAGACCTCCGCGGCGCTGCGTGCGGCCTTGGGCGGAGGGCTCGTGGTCGGCACCGACCGGACACTGCTGCTGGCACACGGCGGGCAGTGGTTCGCCGTGGGGCTCCCGATGTCCACCCGCTTGGGTCCGGGCTCTGCAAGCGCGTTGGGTATCGCCAGTGCCATGGACGGCCACATTCCGATCAGGAGCACGCTGTCGCAGCCCGGCACTCCGCAGAGCGGGCCGGACAAGCTGTCACTCAGCAACGCCGAGGTCTACGCGGCGCTCGGCTGCGGGTTCACGCCGACGACACCGATCGAGTCGCTGCTCGTGCTCCAGCCTTCTCCCGATGTGTCCCCGCGCGTCACCGACGTGGACCCGGCCGAGGCGGTGGGGCACCTCGCCGAGCACCTGCTGTCGCCGGACCCGGCCTACCGGAGTCGCTGGCTCGCCGCCCAACCGGACGCTGCCACAACGGCGGACCCGCGGGCGCTGGCGGCCGCCATTGTCGCCCAACTGCCGGTCGCGCAGGTGGTGTGGGATCCCGTTCTGCACTGCGACGACGGTGCCGCCACACTACTGTCCCGGCATAGCCGACGCAGTGGGTCCGGCCTGGCCGTCGGGCTCGGCGGGACAGTAGGCGGCCAATGAACAGGGGCACGATACTCAGGGACCGGATCACGCTGATGCGCACACTGCGTGACGGCGGCGTTGCACCGGTCGCCGTCCTGTTGGGAATCCAGTTGGTGTCCGGTCTAATGCCCGCCACAACCGCCCTGGCCGTCAAGTTCCTAGTCGAGCGACTGGCCGCCCGGGGAGAGACAACCCTGCCGCTGCTGGCCTTCGGTGCACTCATCTTGCTCGGCAGACTGGCTCAGACCGCCTTAGGGCCAGCGGCCTACTTGGTGACGCAGCGCATCGACGGGGCCAGACGGAGGCAGCTGATCCGGCTCGTGACGGCCGGTGCGACCGCCGATGTCCTTGAACGGCCCGCGACGCGGGAGCTGGTCCGCGTCGCCAGGGCCGATCCGGAGTTCTGGGCCGAGCGCACGCCGGGCGAGGGCGCGACGGCACAGCTCGATCTGCTCGTCCGCTGGGCGGGTGTTGCGGTGTCCGCTGTGGTGCTCACCAGCTTTGCCTGGTGGCTGGCGCCGTTTGTGCTGGTGCCGGCCGTGGCGATCCGGTCGATCTGGCGCCGGCAGTTCCTGGAGCACATCCAGCTGGAGCGAGACGGGATGGTGACCGGGATCGAGGCAGAGCACTGGAAGCGTACGGCCATCGAGTGGACCGACGGTAAGGAAAGCCGGACATTCGGCTTCGGATCGTGGGCAGTAGACCGGTCTCGGCACCACGCTCTGGACATGCTGCGGCCACGCTGGCTGGCTGGTACGCGCAGTGTGCTGGAGCAGTGGAAGATCGCGGCGGTCGTCGGGGTTCCCTTGGTCATCGCGTTCGCACTGGTCGTGTGGCGGGCCGATGGCACGGGCGGCGGCGTCGCCTCGGCCGCCGCGGTGCTCGGTAGTGGCTGGTCGATTTTGAATCTACTCGGATTTACCGATGCCCTGGATATCGAGGGCGCAGTCCCCGGTGTGCGGGCGTTCGCCCGTCTCATGGCCGAGTTACCCGGCGCCGATGTGGGAACCGACGAGCTCCTCAAGTCGGGCGACAAGCACGGCGGCCGGGCGCCGCTCGTCCGATTCGAGGGAGTGTCGTTCACCTACCCCGGGAACGGGCAGAAGGTGTTGGACGGGCTGGACTTGGAGGTCAGGCCCGGCGAGCTGCTGGCGATCGTGGGACTCAACGGCGCCGGGAAGACGACGATCATCAAACTTCTCACCGGGCTGTACCAGCCGACCGAGGGGCGGATCACGGTCGACGGCATCCACCTTGCCGACACCGACATCGACAGCTGGCGCAGGCGGATATCGGTGGTGTTCCAGGACTTCGTCCAGTACCACCTGCCGGTGTTCGACAACATCGCCCTAGGTTACGGCGGCGTACCCGTCACCTCCTCGCTGGTGCACGCTGCGGCGCGGGACACCGGACTCGACGTCATCGTCGCCGGGCTCCCCGACGGCTGGCACACGCCGCTCGCCCGGACCCGCCCCGGCGGGGTCGACCTCTCTGGCGGCCAGTGGCAGAAGGTCGTGCTGACACGCGCGATGTACGCACTTCGCCAGGGCGCGCGGCTGCTGGTTCTGGACGAGCCGACCGCACACCTCGACGTCAGGGCGGAGTTCGAGGTCTTCCACGGTCTAGCCGCGCTCAAGGACCGTGCCGGGATGGTGCTGATCTCGCACCGGTTGTCCACCGTACGACTGGCGGATCGCATCGTGCTGCTCGACGGGGGCCGGATCGTCGAATCCGGCACGCATGCACAGCTGATGAGCGCCGAAGGGCTGTACGCGGACCTGTTCACAACCCAGGCAGAGCGCTTTAACCAGGGTTTCAACGACCAGCTGGACGAGGAGGAGCCGGTATGACGCGCTACCTACGACTGTGGGCGGAGCTGTTGAAGCTCTCCTGGCAGCGAGAACGGAGGCTGACCGCCCTGGTGTTCGCCCTGGAGGCCGGTTCCGTCGTGGCTAACGTGGTGATTGCGCTGTCGCTGCGCTTCGCCGTGGACTACCTGATTGACCATCGCGAACCCTTGGCGATCGGCGCTGCCTGCGGCGCGGCGATCGCCTGTGCGGCGGCTCTGGTCGCGAACCGGTTGCACGGGCTGGTCGGACTCTTCCTAATCGTCGAGAAACTCGGCGTCGTCCTCGATTCCCGGATGATGTCCGATATCGCGGCGTTGGAGGGCATCGAGCACTTGGAGAGGCCGGAGTACCTGGACCGTATCTCTTTGCTGCAAGGCGGAGCGCGGCGGCTCGTCGGCGGCATGTGGACCGCTGTCCGGAGCGTCTTCACCATGCTGCAAGTGGTCCTAACGCTGCTGCTACTGGGAGCCGTAGGGCCCTGGCTGTTGCTGTTGCTCGCGCTCGCCGTCGCACCACTCCTGAGTGACTGGGCAGGCCGCCGGATCGAGACCCGGACCGAGACGGACACCGCGGACGCCTTCCGACTCCAACGCCACCTGTTCGAACTCGCCACCGAGGCAGGACCGGCGAAGGATATCCAGGTGGCCCGGGTCGGTGGCACGGTGGCGAATCGGCAGGCCGAAGCCTGGGACCGGGCAACGATCGGGCGGTTCCGAGCGCGGGTGCGGGCGGCCGGTCTCCGCGCGCTGGGATGGTCGGTGTTCGCGGCTGGCTTCGTGCTCGTCCTCGGCCTGCTCGTGCGGCGTGCCTCCACCGGCGCGGCTACCGCAGGCGAGGTGGTCATGGTGGTCACACTGGCCATCACCTTGCAGCAGACAGTCCAGACCATGGTCGGCCAGTGGACTACCACGATGAGCGCTGGCCTCTTCATCGAGCCCTACCTGTGGCTGCGTTCCTACGTGACGGCCGACCGCCGGCTGCGCACCGGCAGCGAATCCGCGCCGGACGCGTTGCACGAGGGCATCAGACTGACTGGGGTCGGCTACACGTATCCCGGTACGGTGTCGCCCGCGGTGAAAGACATTGACGTCTTCATGCCCGCCGGGGCGGTGGTCGCGCTGGTGGGCGAGCACGGCTCCGGGAAGACGACCCTGGTGAAGCTGTTGAGCAAGTTCTACCGCCCGCAGGCCGGGACCATAACACTGGACGGCGTCGACCTCGCGGCGGTGGAGACTGAGGCCTGGCGTGTCCGTACGAGCGCCGCCTACCAGGATTTCGGAAGGTACCCACAAAGCACGTTCGCCGAAGCGGTGGGTTTGGGGGACGTCGCGCACATCGCGGATCGCCGACGGAGGGACGAGGCGATTCGCGCGGCCGATGCCACACGGCTGGTGGAGCGACTGCCCGACGGCATCTCCACCCGGCTCAGTCCACAGTACGGCGGCGTGGAACTGTCAGAAGGGCAGTGGCAAAAGACCGCGCTGGCCCGTGCGTGCATGCGGACCGGGCCCTTGCTCTTCATGCTCGACGAGCCGACCGCCGCACTCGACGCGCCGAGCGAGCACGCCATCTTTGAGCGGTACATGGCCCAGGCACGACGGCAAGCGGCGCTCAACGGCACCGTGACGCTGGTCGTGTCACATCGGCTGTCCACGGTCGCCAGTGCGGATCTGGTCCTAGTGCTGGAGCGAGGGCGGCTAGTCGAGCAGGGAACGCACGAACAACTGCTCGCGCTCGGCGGTCGCTACAGCACGTTGTACGCCCTCCAGGCGCGCGCCTACGAAGCAGTGCCGCGGAGCGACGCGGTGAGCGCTGAAGCGGAGCGCTCCGCCACATGAGGTCGGCGGCAAGCCAGACTCGGAGAGAGGGGATGGTTCGGATGACGAGCCCGGCCACGGCCGTGACGCGGTGCACAACGACAGCGGCGGCCGGACAGCTGCCCGGCGTTGGGGTCTCGGTGGACATGGAAGTGCCGAAGGAACTGCACGGGACGGTGCTGTCCCTGCTTCACCCCTTCGTCGCAGTCACTAGTGACACTGGCCGCGCAGCGCCTTGGCGGGTGATCTCCTCGATCGAGGAGGCTGCGAACGACGACGGGCTGGTGTCTTACGGCGGCCATGACGACACGGCGGTCCGGATCGGAGTCGACGCGCGTGCGCGGGTGGTCCGGCTCGTGGCGGCGTCCGAGTCCCGCTACCTTGCCGTGCACACGGTGCGGGTCGTCCGCTCGCTCTTGCGGTTGGCCACCCTGGAAAGCGACCCGTCTGCGCTCTTCGTACACGGCGGTATGTTTGCTCGGTCCGGCCTTGGTCTGGCAGTGCTCGGCGGCAAGCGGTCCGGCAAGACGTCGACGATCCTCGGGGCGGCCGCACTCGGCGCTGCTTTCGTGAGCAACGACGATCTGTCCCTCCACGTCGGCGAGCAGGACTGCGTTGGAGTGGGCTGGCCAAGGTCGGTCTCGATCCGGGAGGACACGCTGGCGGCCCTAGGGGGGGCGATGCCGGACGAGGCCAGCCACCCCGCGAACGACACGTTCGACGCCTACCGGAACGGGGCTCGACTGCTGTTCCCGTCGCAGATTAGCAGCCTCTTCGCCACCGAATTGGTGGCCTCGGCCACCGTGGTCGGGCTGGTGTTCCCGAGCTTCGCTTCTGACAACGAATCGTCGATCACAAAGTTGATTCCCGCCGAGACGGGCGCGCGGCTTCGGGCGCAGCTGCTGCACCCGCCGGTCAAGGACACGTTCTTGGCTGAGCACTTCGCCCTCCCCGACCCGGTCGGGCTCGCGGAACGTGCCGATCTGATCGCCGCCAAGCTGCCGGGCTACGAAGTGCGGCAGAGCCTCAGCACTCTGCGGGTGACCGCGGCCGGGCTGGCCCGAATCCTGGACGGCAGGAAGCGATGACCACGTACCGCAACCGAGGAGACCAGACGCACTCTGCCCGGCAGAACGAGATGAGAAGGGACACCGGCATGCTCACCGAACTCGCTCACTACTCCGTGGAATGGAACGATCTCCACAAGGCACACGAGCAGAACTCCCGGTTCCTGCGCCGTCTGGCGGCTGACCGGGAGGGGATGCGGACACTGTTCGACCGCGTGCGTGAGGACCCGACCCTGTGGGACATGTGCGAGCACAACCGACTGTTCGACAAGCTCGTCCTGCACGATGCCCCGGAGCGGGGCTTCCGGCTACGGCTGCACCGCTGGTTCGATGACGAGGTGGCCGCGGCGCACGACCACCGCTGGTCCTTCACGACCCTGGTGCTCAGGGGCGGTTACGACCACACTCTCTTCGAGGTGCTCAGGGCGCCCGACGGCAACAAGACGTCGGGGCCGGACGAGCGTGTGCAGGTTGCCGAGAGGTTCCGGACCACGGAGCGAGCCGGCGACTCGTATACGATCCAGCACACCACCGTGCACAGCACGGCCACCTCGCCGCAAACCGTCACGCTACTGCTGCGCGGCCCGGCCGAAAAACCCCGGTCGCGCCGCACAGACCCCTCTACGGGGCAGATCTGGTACGGAGTCGGTCGGCAGGATCAGACAGCCGGCGAGGTGGCGAAGCGACAGCTATCCATCGATCAGTATGAGCGCATCCACGAGGAGCTAGCCGCGTACGGGATCGTCTGACCGTGGACCAGATGCAGATGGGTGCCGACGCAGGGGTGCTGCTGGAGAAGCTGCTTCGCATCCCGGACAGCGAACGGGAGTTCACCGTTACGCCGGAAGGTGCTCTGGCCGACTACCAGGTGCCAGAGGAGCTGCTCGACCTGTTACGGGCGAATGGGTTGCCTGCCCAGCCCGGCGCGGACTGCTGGCTGTACGACCTGGCCGATATGCTGAACGTTGCCCTGCACCTGGACATCGGCTCGCGACACCGGAAAGTGCTCGGCTGGTGGATACGTGCGCTGGAAAGGCCTTGCGGAGAGGTCGTCCACTACCGGATGGACTACCTTCCAGGGTGCCCGCTGCCAGAGCACGCCGGTTCGTGCCACTACAGTCTCCTCGATCGCGATGGCCGACGCATCAAGGTGACCTGCGAGCCGCAGTCAAGGAAGCCGCTGCATTCACTGTCGTTCCAGCTCAGCCAGCGCTGGCCGACGCTGCCTGCGCCGTTGCGCCGGTTAGTCGATGAGGTCGCCGACATCCGGTTTGTGCGGCTGCATGAACCGTTGCGGTGGGATACGGACTTCATTCGTGTCTCTGGTATTGGGGATTGCTGCGGGGTGGCCAAGCTCATGGTTGAGGAGGCGCTCGACCGTGGCATTCCGGCCAGGATGTCGTCCGGCCGGGCGCTCACGCCGCCGTTCTCGACGGGCCACTTCTGGGCAGAGTTCCTGATCGCAGGGCAGTGGGTGCCACTCGATCCAGTCCTCATCGACGCCCTGATCGAATGGGGCGTCTGTGCCCCGACCCACTGGAACAGGCACAACTCGCTCGGTGGCATTTTGGCCCGGTTCGGCGAGTATAGGCAACCGCTCGCCCTTCATAACGGCGTGGAAATAGAACCTAGGCTGGCGTATCGAAACTCTGTGTAGCCGCTGATCACCGCACCGCACGGCGAGCCAAGCGAGGGATTCGCGTTCACTGTTCCCAGTCGGACGAATCACCTGGGAAGAAGTGCACCAGAGCAGACCCGCTGATCACGTTACCCGCGACCCCACGACAAAACAGTCTGGCCCCACCGCTCACGCGGCGGGGCCAGAACGCAAGACCTCCATGAGGCTTCTAAGCAGTGTCCGACAGGTCACGTGACTCAGACGTGCTTGTGTCGTTGGGGCTCCGCGTGGGTTGTTGGCGGTCCTTGAACTCGGTCACCCCTTGCTCGGGGACTCCAAAGTTACTCGCCTTGGTTCCCCAAGTGCCGGCCCGGAGACGGCCGCTGGGGCGGCCCGCAGTGCTGAAGAGCACCAGCACCGTGCCCGGGAGATCGGCGGAGTGATCAGGGTGCGGGCGGTGCCCGCCACGAGTACCGCCCGCACCCGCCTCCGCGCCTAATTCACCAGGCGAAGGCTTCCGGGGAGGGGCCGGGACCGGGGAAGACCTCCTCCAACGCCGTCAGCAACTCCTGCGGCAGCTGCAGCTGCACCGCGCGTACCGCGGTCTCCAGGCATTCGACGCTGCCGGGCCCGATGGCGGGGCCGGTGATGCTGGGTCGGGTGAGCAGCCAGGCCAGGGCGACCTCGCCGGGGTCCAGGCCGTACTGGTCGACCAGGTCCTCGTATGCCTGGACCCGGTCGCGTATGGCGGGGTTCTCCAGCGCCTTCGCTGCGCTCGCCGCGCGGCCCCGGGCGGTGGGCATGGCCCCACCCTCGTGCAGCCTGCGCAGCACGCCGCCGAGCAGGCCGCCGTGGAGCGGGGACCGGGCCCAAACGCCGAGCCCGTAAGACTGCGCGGCCGGGATGACCTCCATCTCGGCGCGCCGCTCGGCGAGGTTGTACAGGCACTCCCCGACGACGAGCCCCAGCGAACCGCGCCGCCCTGCTGTCTCGTTGGCCTGGGCAATGTGCCAGCCTGCGTGGTTGGACGACCCGGCGTAGAGGATCTTGCCCTGCTGGACGAGGACGTCGATGGCCTGCCAGATCTCCTCCCATGGGGTGTTCCGGTCCACGTGGTGTAACTGCAACAGGTCGATGCAGTCGGTGCGCAGGCGCTCGAGGCCGGCCTCGACGGAGCGGCGGATGTTGAGCGCGGAGAGTCGGCCCATGTTGGGCGAGGGATCGTTGTCGGGGGCCATGCTGGCGTAGAGCTTGGTGGCCAGGACGACCTTCTCGCGCCGCCCTCCGCCCTGGGCGAACCAGTTCCCGATGATCTTTTCTGTCTGGCCCTTGTTCTCCCCCCAGTCGTAGACGTTGGCGAAGACGTTGATACCCACGCCGAGCGCGGCGTCCATGACGGTAAAGCTGTCGGCCTCGCTGATCGCCGGCCCGAATTTCCCTGTGCAGAGGACGACCCGGCTGACTTGAAGGCCGGTGCGTCCGAGTTGCGTGTACTCCATGACAGCACAGCCAACGCCTGGAGCCTCCTCCAAGCAAATCAGCACACCTGCCGGTGGCCCTTCCAACGTCCGCCCTGACCGGAGTTCTTCAGCAAGTACGTTCCAACTGGGCCCATTCAGAGTCGGCCAGATCACGCCGCCTCACACAGCGCCGAACGATCGGCAGTCTGACTCGTCACTGACCTATCAGACAGACTCTAGTCTAGGAGGTGCCGTCGCCGAGCATGGCGAACAGAACGCTGATGGCGCTGGCAGGCGAGGCGTAAGGGGACTTGGGTGCCGATAGCGGACTCCAGGGTCAAAGGCCGAGCAGCACCGGCGTGGCCGGGACACCCTGGACGATCAGCGCCGTCAACGGTGTGGCAAGGTCTCGCGGCGAGAACAAGTCGGGACCGCGGTAGTCGGCAATCTCCTTCGGCCCCCACCACCGCACACCTCTGATGTTCTCAGCAGCGAGCTCGTCAACCGTCATCGCACCGCGAGGATCGAAGGAGGCAGTACGGACGAGGAAGTAGTCGTTGACCACACCATCGTAGCCCGCCGCAGTTTCGGAGTCGACGACCTCCTGATGCCACACGTGGGTAGGTTCAGCGTCAATAGTGAGTCCCACCTCTTCGTGCAGTTCCCGCTGCAGGGCCTGAAGCAGGGTCTCGCCGCGTTCAAGACCTCCCCCAGGAGCCGCCCACACGACGATCGTCCCCGACCGTTCCGGAATAACAAGCCGACACAGCAGGATATGGTCGTCTTCGTCGAGGATGATCGCCCGGACGGAGTGTCGAAGCTTCACCCTAGACACACTATCCGGTTCCGGAACATCCATCGGCGGAACGCGGTAGAGGGGCTCCTGATGCGGCCCTGCGCCGCAGCCGCCACTTCCCAACGCAGCCAACACCTACGTCTCTGACGCCAGATTGCAGGTTATCCGTCAGAGACGATATCGCCTCTTTCTGGGGAAGATATCCATTGCGAGTAACTGTTGCTCCCTGCCTCGATATCATCAGCCAGGACCGCTTGGTGCAGTAGTTGCAATGGTCTACTTGGCTCTATCCCCAGTTCGTCAGCCATCAAGCGGTACACCTGGCGGTACGTGGCCAATGCCGTTTCCCGTTGGCCGGATCTCCACAGAGCCATCATGAGGTGGCCACGCAATCGCTCCTGATGCGGATGAAGCGCCACCAGGCGCACGAGGTCGGGAATGGCGCCCGCATATCGCCCAACAGCGAGCTCGGCCTCATAGTAGTCCGTGAGCAGGGCGAGCCTGAGCTGTTCGAGCCGTGCGATCTCAGCCTGCATGACCGAGGTCTGACTCAGGCCGCTCAATGGTCTGCCCCGCCACAACTGCAGAGCCTCGCCGAATAGGGCACAGGCTTGCTCGGAGGCACACCGCTGCAGGCAAAGACGGGCGCGCTGTAACAGCCTCTGACACCGCTCGACATCCAGTTGATCCGGTGTGATGGAAATCAGGTAGCCGTCAGCTGCGGTGACGAGCCGAACTTCTTTAGTCCCTGCGATGAGTCGCCGCAAGCGGCTCACATACAGCTGCACATTCTTTTTTGCGCTCAAGGGTGGCGATTCTCCCCAAATCGCCTCTACCAAGCCCGTGATCGAAACCTGCCGGTTCGCGTTGAGGCACAAATAGGCGAGAAGGATTTGCTGCTTCTCTCCGCCCAGCGAGATCACGACTCCCGATCTGCGCAGCTCCAGCGGCCCAAGGAGGCGAAGTTCTGTATTTTCCGTATTTTCCCTCATGTTTCCACTCTCTTACAGCGTCTAAGGGCTTGCAGAGAATTAACTTGTGAGCTTTGGACGTTGACAGTGCCGCTCGGCCCGCCGCTGGCCGACATGTTGTTCTTCGGCGCCTCCTAACAGCGCCTCACACAATGAGTTGGTCTGTCCGAGTGTGATCAGGCGGCAGGCGAGGCGGAGGACGGACTGGTGGATGTCTGCTCGTCTCTCCCAGCTGATGCGGAGGCGTTTGAAGCCGTGAAGCCAGGCGAAGCTCCGTCCGATCACCACTTGGAGGTGTCCAGCCCCGTGCCGCGTCCAGCGATAGCTGGCACGGTCCCTTATTGCCCGCGGTCGCGATAGACGTCGTGGTGGTAGCCGCGGCTTACGAAGAGCAAGCCAGGCCAGCAGTGGGGACAGCCGACCTGTCCCCCAGAGGCGGAATCGCGTCGAGCAGAGGCAGCATCTGCGTGACGTCATAGCGGTTACCGCCGGCAAGCAGGCCGGCGAGCGGGGCGGCGGCCGTCGTGATCAAGTGATGTTCGCACCCGACCCGACCCCGGTCGACAGGCCCATGCGCCGCCCCCTTTTGAGCCCGGACGTGGCTGGAGTCGATCACACAGCAGGACCAGTCCAGCTTCGCTGCCGCGTTCAGCTCGGCCAGCACCACTGGAACCGGCTGTACAGCACGTACGGAGTCTCGCAGAGCGCCTGCCGGCCCGGTTACGGAATCGGTGCTCCTTGCGTGGCAGCAGCGGCTCGATCCGTTCCCACTGCTCATCCGACACGATCCACGAGGTGATGCCCCCCGAGCCGGACAACACTCAACCCAGCCCTCAAACACGACCACCAGCACCAAAGCACTTCGTTGCGTCAGGTTGTTAAACCCATAGGAGCCCTCCATGTAGAGACTCTTCTCGGACGTTCGGATGAGTTTGAGAAACCTTCGCCGGCGCCGAGATCATGTCAGCGTAATGTGATCAACGTCCAATAAACGTGCAGGTAGGGGCAGGTGATACCTGTGTTGACGATGAGTCAGCGGTGCCTGGTGTGCATTAGCACATGCAGGTACGGGCCCGCGTTGCCGTCTGCATTCCGCTGCGGCCCACCAGCTTGATCAAGATGGTGGGGTGCGGCACCGGACAGGCCAGCGGGATGCGGGGCGGTCCGGCTGCTGCCGAACAGTAGGGCGAGAGGTTCCCCGGCCAGATTGACGCGCAGGTGTAGCACAGTGGCCAGGACTTGCTCGGAGAAGACGAGTCGGGGGGCGGTCGGCCGCGTGCGGTATCATCGTCCGGATTCAGGGTCTGGGTTAGGTCGTCCAACTGGTGTGGAGACAGCCCGGTAGTGCGGGTCGCGCAGCAGGGCCCGGTCCCTAGTGGACATGTCCGAGGCAGGACTTGGCTACTACACCCATTCCACGGCACATCAAACGCGGTGGTGACGGGGCAAATGGCGATGCGACTCCATGCAAGCGGGACATTCGGGCCGCGAGGATCTTCCCGGTACCGAAAAGCCTGATTGCGTAGCGGGCGCCGTCATCGTCGCGGCGCGCGCTGGATCTCGTTGCAGGTGAGCTGGACCAGGCCGTCGGGCGAGGGGTGGCGGACGTGTTCGTCGGCTCGCCTCGCGCTCCGAGTGCCCAGCGGCAGCCCCAGAACCGACCCGCTGATGCAGCGCTGCACCCGACTCACCCCGACGGCCCGGCTTCCGATGGCCGAGTTCGCCAAAGAGGTCCGTGCCTGGCCCGACTGGCGACCCCGCCCCCAAGCCCCCATCCAGGGTCAGTCACTACCAAACAAACCGCCCCGCGCATGAAGAACTGTCACCCAAACGGTATCGGCGTAGTCCAGCGACGGCGCCAGCCTTTCGAGCTCACACAGCTCGAGGCCCAACTTCACACCAGCAGCGATGCCGTGTCACTTTCAGTGACGCTTCCAGCCGATTACGAGCACGACAGGGCTCGACACGGCGAAGGCGGCGCCGATTGACTCCACTGCACGGTTGGCGGTGCCGCGCACGTGGCCTTCTGGTGATCGCGTTCCGGCCAGCGCCAATGCATCAACAGCCAGGTGCACGTAGCGCCGACGCCGGCTGATCCTGCAGGTCGCGTACTACTATGGGAGTTGCATTAACGGAGGTTGGCGGACACCAACGTGGATAATCCGCACCGGCAGGTGCGGTTGAGTTTCCTGGGCTAGTCGAGGCGAACGTGGAGACCGCGGGGCGCGCACCACATGGGCGGCCGGGCTGCTCTGCGGTCCCCTCATGCACGCCATGTTGGGAGCGGGGTCTGACCGTCCATCGGTGAACAGACATGTGGTTCCGGGTAGTTGGCGCCTCCACCACGTTCCCGTCGCAATCCGCCTGGGCTAACTGCGCTGGTGTTTCCTTCGGGCCATGTCTGATCGGTCGGCCGGGGGCGACGGCCCGCCCGCTCCCCCGAGTGCGGGCGGGCCGTCTGCGGGTCAGCAGAAAGAAGGGGCCACCCGCAGCTTGCGCCAGGTGTTGGGGCCGACCACTCCGTCGTCGGCCAACCCGTTCTTCCGCTGGAAGGCGACAACAGCGCTTCTGGTGTTCGCGCCGTATATCCCGTCCACGGTGCCGGGCTTGCAGTGCCAGCCCACGAGCATGCACTGGGCCTCGGCGGTGGCGCTGCCCTGGCTGCCGGAGCCGACGATCGCGGTCATCGTCCGGCTGAACCCGGCGGTCCAGCCCGAGCTGCCGTCCGCCATCGTCTGCCAGCTGTACTGCGACTTCAGGCCCGTGCAGTGGTACGAGGCGGCGGGCGCCTCGGTGGCCGCGTGGGCGGTGGGAGCGATGGCGAGGCCGCTGCCGAGGACCGCGGCGGCTGACGCCAGGACGACGCGTTGTGCCCGGTTCATCGTGATGTTTTCCCTTCGAGCCGACGGGCGGCGCTGGTGGAACGCCACGGGCTTGCCCCACCGATGTTGGCGGCGGCGAGCCGGGCGAGGCCACAGCTGCCGGCCAAGTGCCGACACCACGGGACGACCCCGCTTGCGACCTGCTACGACGGTGCCCGCGGTGACGACGGGACGGGACGCGGGAGACGGCGGAAATGGCCGGTGAGCACCTTGCGGGCCGGACGAGTTGAGGTTGCGATGCATATCGACAGGGGGAAGGCCTCGGGGCCTGCGGATGCTGACGGGGTGGAGCATGTCGCGTTGGAAGGAACTACCCGAAGGACTTGACCCGCGGGCCCGGCAACTCGTCGTGCGGCTGCGTGGGTTGAAGGATCACAGCGGTCTCAGCCTGACGCAGTTGGCGGCGAAGACCGGGTACAGCCGGTCGTCCTGGGAGCGGTATCTGGGCGGTCGGCTGCCGCCGCCGGAGGCGGCGGTGGAACAGCTCGCCCGCACGGTCGGAGCCGACCCGGCCCGGCTGCTGGCGCTGCGGGAGGTCGCGGCGGAGGCCTGGACGGAACCCTCAGTGCCGGACGCGGCGGCCAAGGCGGCGGCACCCCCGACATCCCCGGCGCGGCGGCGCGGACGGCGCACAGTGGTCGCCGTGGTCGTGGCGGCGGTCGCCGTGGGCGCCGCGCTCCTGGCGGTACTGCGCCCGTGGGAGGATCGCCGACCACGTACCGCGCCCGGCGCCCTGCCGACGTACACGTGCCACATCGAGCATCGAGCGGGCCACTGGTACGCCGGAAACAGCACCACCGACGACGCCGTGCTCCAACAGGGCATGGTCGGCCCCGAGGTGGCGGAGGCCCAGTGCCTGCTGCAACGGGCCGGATATCCGCCCGGCGGGATCGACGGGATCTACGGCGATCTGACGGAGCGTGCCGTCAAGCGCGTCCAGAGCGCCTTCGGGCTGGTCGTGGACGGCAAGGTCGGCCCGCACACCTGGGGAGCGCTGCGCGGATGACGGTCCGCGAATGCGAGCGACTGGCCGCCGGACTGCGCGAGTTGAAGGAGCGAACCGGGCTCAGCCTCGCAGGACTCGCGGCCGCCACCCCGTACAGCAAGTCGTCCTGGGACCGCTATCTGAAAGGCCGTGTCCTTCCGCCGCGCCAGGCCGTCGAGCACCTGTGCCGGCTGGCGGACGAGCCGCCCGGCCGTCTGGTCGCCCTGTGGGAGCTGGCCGAACCCGCCTGGTCAGGCCGCGCCATGACGGCTCCGCCCCGCGCCCCGGAATCCGATCCGGTGAAGGAGCCGCCCGGTCCTCCCGCGCCGTCGGCGCGGTCTGAGACGGCCGGGCGGCGCCGAAGATGGTGGGGCGCAGTGGCCGCCGCCGTGCTGGTGGGCGGTGCGGTGACCGGTTGGGCGCTCTGGCAGGGGACACCGGACCGGACGGCGTCGCACATGGGGGCCGCCGCCGCACCGCCCACACCCGGCTGCCGGGGGCGCGACTGCGAGGGGCGCGGCCCCGAGTCGATGATCTGCGCGGCGCGTCCGACCACGCTCGGCGCGTACCAGGCACGCACCGGGGCACGGCTGGAGACGCGCTACAGCAAGGAGTGCGGGGCGGCGTGGGCGCGACTGTGGCACGCGCGGATCGGTGACCAGGTGGAGGTGACGGCGCCCGACGGCCGTACCTACCGCGCGGCGGTGTCCGATCAGTACGACGTGCAGGGCTATGTGTTCACGCCCATGGTCGCGGACAGTACCGGGCAGCCCGTGGAGGTCTGCCTGGTGCCCGGCACGGGCGGCGGTCGGGAGTGCTTCGGCGGGAGCGGCCCCCGATCACCGCGACGATGAACAGAACTGCCTAGCGGCTGCGACCGCTTGGCGGATCGATCAGGCGGTCGCCGTCCACACGGGTTCCGGCCTGCTTGATCTGGCGGAAGACGGGACTGACTTCCATGGCCTCGACGCCGGGAAGGGTTCCGACGCGGTCGGAGGTGAACTCGAAGAGTTCGTCGAGGTCGCGGCAGTGGACGACAGCGTGGAGGTTGTTCGGCCCGGACAGTGCGACGGCGAATCCCACTTCGGGCATCTGCGCCATCGCTCGTCCAACGGTTTTGATCTTGGCTGGGTGGACTCGCATCCACAGGTTCGCGCGGGCCTGGTATCCCAGGGCCGTCGGTGCGATCTCCACGTCGATGTGGACCACTCCGCCGGAGAGCAGTGCGTGCAGACGTCGTGACGCTCGGCCCGGGGTGAGGTCGGCCGCGGCTGCGAGCTGGACGAGACTGGCTCGTCCGTCGGCGGCGAGGGCGGCGAGCAGCTTCTCGTCATGGCCGCTGAGTTGGCACGGCTGATTCCGTACGACCGGCTGTTCGGTGAACGGCCGGTCGCCGGGCCCGAGGGCGGACTCCTGCTCGGGGGTCAGGGCTCCGGTGAGTGCGGCCCAGTAGTGCCCGCGTCCGCCGAGGAACTGACGGAGCATCACCGACGCCTGTAGATCGAGCACGGCGGCGGCGCGCGGGAGGCGGCGGCCGAGCAGGTCGTCGCGCTGCTCCTGTGAGCGCGAGCGCACGGCGCAGGTTACCTCGGAGCCGGCAGCGCTCAGCGCGACCCAGCTGACGTCATCGCGTTGCGCGAGTGCTTCGGCCAAGGCCGTGACGCTGCCGGGTCGGCAGCGCAGGCGCACCATCCATCGGCTCTGCCCGAGCGCTCCCGGGTCGACTACTCCGATCACCCGGATCACCCCGGCACGCCGCATGCGGCGGTAGCGGCGGGCGACGGTCAGCTCGGAGAGCCCGAGGACCGTCGCCACGGTCGCGAATCCGACCCGAGGATCAATCTGAAGGGCACGAAGGATTCGCACATCGTCCGATTCAAGAGTGACGGAATCAGCGATTGCCGGGCGTGCCATAGCAGCAATACTACAGACAGCGCCGCTTCCGGGCCGTTGTGCACCGCGCGTGACCGAGGCTTGCACGGGTACGACGACGTGGGCCGAAGGAGCACGATGAGAGTCATCGCAGTCGAGGAGCACTGGACCACCCCGGGAATCGACCGGGCCTTGCGAGGGCAGCCGACGCGGTCGCGCGACGAGAGCGTGGCGTTGAACGACCGAGGGGACATCCCCGCGCGTCTGCTCGACATCAGCGAGCACCGGGTTGAGGCGATGGACGCGGCAGGCATCGAGCTGCAGATCCTCTCGATCGCCCCGCCCGGGACCCATGGCCTCCCGGCCCGCGAAGCCATCGCGCTGAGCCGCGAGGCGAATGACCGTGCCAGCGAGGCCGTTGACCGCCATCCGACTCGTCTGAGGGCGATGACGACATTGCCGATGTCGGATCCGGATGCGGCTGTGACCGAGCTTCAGCGGACCGCGAACGCGCCCGCGCATGTGGGGATCATGTCCTACGGTCGCAGCGGCGACCGTCCGCTGGATGATCCCGTCTACGACGAGCTGCTCGCGGCCGCCGCCAGCATGGGGCGGCCGGTGTTCATCCACCCCCAGATCCCGTCGAGCGCGGTAAGAGACGCCTCCTACCGCGGGTTTGACCCAACCGTCGAGCTCGCGCTTGCCACCTTCGGCTGGGGATGGCACATCGAGGCGGGACTCGCGGCGCTTCGCCTGATCCTGCGTGGCACGTTTGACCGGCACCCGGACCTGCAGATCGTTCTGGGGCACTGGGGTGAGATGCTCTTGTTCGCCCTTGATCGGGTCGACAGCCTCTCGAACGTCGCGACCGGCCTCGACCGTCGTGTCGCCGAGTACTTCCGGACCAACGTCTACGTCGCGACCAGCGGCATGCTGACTCCCCGTCTGCTCCGACACGCGCTGGACTTCACGAGCGTCGACCGGATCCTGCTCTCGGGCGACTATCCCTTCCATCGACTCGACGCCGCGACGATCGCCGACTTCCTCGGGACGCTCCCCGACCGTGAGGACCAGCACAAGGTCGCGTATGCCAACGCACAGGCGCTCTACCGCCTCGAACCGTCCCCGTCCGGATCAGACGATCAGACAACGCGACTCCTGGAGCAGTCATGAGTGTGGTTTCACAGAACACGACCGTTCTCCTCATCGGTGCGTCTCGCGGCCTGGGTTATGCGATCGCCGCTGAGTACATCGACCGGGGATCCCGCGTCGTGGCGACCGTCCGCGGTCCCGCCCGGACCGCGCTGCACGACCTGCGGCAGACCGCCGGTGGGCGGCTGGAGATCGAGCACGTCGACATCAACGCGCCGGAGCAGGTCCACGCTCTCCGCGACCGGCTCGGCGCCCGCAGGTTTGATCTGCTCTTCGTCAACGCCGGTGTGGCCAACCGCCCGGAGGAGACCACCGCGGACGTCACGACCGAAGAGTTCACCCGCCTGATGATCACGAATGCGCTGAGCCCGATGCGGGTCATCGAAACACTCGCTGAGCTCGTCGAGCCGGACGGCACCATCGCGATCATGTCGTCCGGCCAGGGCAGCATCGCCAACAACGAACGCGGCGGCTTCGAGATCTACCGAGCCAGCAAATCCGCCCTCAACCAACTGATGCGCAGCTACGCGGCCCGGCACCGCGACGACCCCCGCACACTGCTTTTGATGGCGCCCGGCTGGGTCAAGACCGACCTGGGTGGTCCGAACGCCCGGCTCACCGTCAACGAGAGCATCCCCAACCTCGTCACGACCATTGACGCCCAACGCGGCCGTACCGGTCTCCGATTCCTCGACTACCTGGGGCAGACCGTCGCCTGGTGAGGCACCTGGCGGAGCCGGGGCCCGTTCAGCGCGAACCGGCTTCGGATGGGGCCGAACCCCTCGGGGATGCGCCGGGGTGGCCGCCAGGCCGCCCATGGTCGGCAGGGCGGCGCGGCCGACGATCGCCGAGGTACCGCGCGACGAGTGACCGCCAGTCCGCGCCGCGTTGGGGGCGCGGTACGGCGAGGCCGACCCGTCACCGGCCGGTTACGCCGTACCGCGCTCTCTCAGGAGGGCAGTTTCCAAACCTGGTTGGCGGCTCCGGTGCAGTCCCAGATCTGCACCTGGGTGCCCGGGGTGGTGGACCAGTTGGTGTCGTCCAGGCACTTGTTGGACTGCGGGTTGTACAACGCCCCGTTGGACTGGGGTATCCAGACCTGGGATCCGGTGTTGTTGCAGTCGTACAGGTCCACTGGTGTGCCGTTGGTGGTACCGGCCGCGTAGACGTCCAGGCACTTGCCCAGTACGTGCAGCGTGGTGCCCGCCTGGACGAAGGTCCACTGCTGGGCGCCGCTGCCGTTGCAGGTGTAGACCTGAACGGGGTTGTAGTTGGCGGTACTCGCGGAGCGGTCATCGAGGCACAGGCCGCCGTAGCCGGTGATCTGGCCACCCGAACCGCCGCCGCTGGTGCTGCCGTTCGTCGTGTAGGCGGCGACGTAACCGACGCTCATCGTCCCGCCGGAGCTGGTGGAACCGTTCGGTGTGGTGCAGCCGCACTGGCCGTTCGGGAAGCCACCGCCCATGGCGAGGTCGAAGATGATCGACATGTTGTGGTCGAACGCCTGCTGCCAGGTGGCGGCGCCGACCTGGCTCTCGTCGACGCTGAAGTACTGGGCGCCGTCGAGGTAGAAGGTGATGGACTCGTTCGAGGCGTTCGTCCGGTCCAGGATCATCGAGTAGGTGTGGTAGCCGCTCTGGCACCCCGGGCAGGCGCGCAGCCCGCTGCCGATGCCGTTGCCCTCGTTGCACGGGCCGCCCGGGTCGGTGCCGCAGTGGATGGTTCCGGCGACGTCGGAGAGCGCGTTGACGTCCTCCATGATGTCGATCTCGCCGTTCTCCGGCCACTGGCCGGGGCCCAGCATCCAGAACGCCGGCCAGTAGCCGGAGCCGCTGGCCGGGGAGGGCTGCTGGATCGACGCGGTGACCTCCAGCTTGCCTCCGGCCGGGGCGCCGACGTTGGGGCTTGTCGTCTGTATCCGGCCGGAGGTCCAGTTGCCGCCGTTGTTCAGCGCGGTGATGTCCAGATGGCCGTTGCCGTCGAGGTAGACGTTGCTGGGCGAGTTGGTCATGGTCTCGATCTCGCCGGTGCCGAAGTTGGAGCCGGGGCCGGTGTCGTACATCCAGTTCGACGACGGGCCGCTGCCCGCCGCGCCGGAGAAGTCGTCGCTGAAAACGGTCGACCACCCGGGAGGCGCCCCGGGCACCGGCGCGGCGTCGGCCGCGGTCGGAAAGGCCGCGAAAACCGCGAGCAGGCCCACCCCCACCAGCGCCGCTTCCCGGCGGCAGTGTCTGAGGATTGAACGCACGCCCCAAGAGGCGCGCGGCACGGCGGTGTCCGATGTCATATGCGGCTCCCAAAGATCCTCGACCGCCACACCAGGTCACCGGCGACCGCCGTATGAGGCGGTACTCCACCGCGTTCGGGCAGCACGACACCCACGACGCTTCGGGTGGGGACGTCGCCGCCGGGCAGCGGGGGAACACCGGCAGCCGGGCGGACGGAGCCCGGTAGCGCTGCGATTGAGTACACGAAGTGAAGCCCGGCCAACTGGGCTTCCGGCTCCGCTTCGGCAGTATGTGGTCTACGCCAATGGGCGGTCAAGAGGTCTGAAACACCGGCCAGTTGGGGATCAGCGGGCGAATCCAAAGGCCAGCGTCTGATCCGATCGCGTTGCTCGGGACCGGGGCTCGCGGGTGCCGATGAGGCGTGAACGACCTTGTTCACGTCGACTCTTGAAGACCTGCCGCGCCCTCACCGCTCTCCCGCGGCGGCCTGCGGCCGAGTGATGGGGCCAGCAGCGAGTCCAGGGTGTGGTTCGGCCTGCGCGGCCGAGGCCACCCGTGCCGCTCACGCCCCGGGCGCGCCCGTGCGCAGCCCGTCCATGACGATGTCCATGAGCCGCCCGGCGCGGGTGTGCCAGTCACCGTGCGGATCGATCTGCCAGAGGCCGGCGATGGCGAGTACGAAGTCGTCCGGGGTCACGCCCGGCCGGATGGTGCCCGCTTCCTCGTTCGCCTTGAGCAGTGTTTCCACCGCCGAGGCCACCGAGCCACGCCCCAGCTTGGCCAGGGTGCCGTGCGCACTGGTCGTCTTGCGCATCGCCTCGGCCAACCCGGCCTTGGCCATGGCGTACTGGGCGAGCCGGTCCATCCACTCCCGCAGCGCCTGGTCAGGGGCGCGGGTCGCGAGCAGTTCCTTGGCGGCGTCGGAGACCTGCTGGACCTCGTAGCGGTAGACCTCCAGGACGAGTGACTCGCGGTTGGGGAAGTTGCGGTAGAACGTTCCCTGTCCGACGCCCGCCTTCTTCGCGATCGAGCTGAGCGGCGCGTCGGCGCAGCGGGTCAGCTCCTCCAGCGCGACTTCCAGAATGCGCTCGCGGTTGCGTTGCGCGTCCGAACGCAGTGGCGCATCGTTCCTCTGCCGCACTCGTCACTCCTTCCGGGAATCCCGGCCGGGCGGGTCTTGCTAAGCGGACAAGTGTCCGGTAACTTCAAGCTTCCGGACAGTTGTCCGGTTAGGCCCACCATAGCGACAGACGCCCGCCGCGCACCACCTACGCGAAGGAAGGCTGATCATGTCCCATTCGACGGCCAGCGTCATCACCCTGAACATCAACGGCGAGAAGCACACGCTGCCCGTCGACCATCGCACCACCCTGCTGGACGCGCTCCGCGAGCGCCTCGACCTCACGGGCACCAAGAAAGGCTGCGACCAGGGCCAGTGCGGTGCTTGTACGGTCCTGCTCGACGGCCGCCGCGCCGTCTCCTGCCTGCAACTCGCGGTGGCCGCCGAAGGGCGGGAGGTCACCACCATCGAGGGCATCGCGGACGGCGATCAGCTCCACCCGGTACAGCAGGCGTTCCTCGACCTCGACGGCTACCAGTGCGGCTACTGCACTCCGGGCCAGGTCTGCTCGGCCATAGCGATGATCGAGGAGCACGCGGCGGGCTGGCCCAGCGCCGTCACCGCCGACGTACGCCCGCAGGCGGAGGCGGCACCGCTCACCGCCGAGGAGATCCGGGAGCGGATGAGCGGCAACCTTTGCCGCTGCGGCGCCTATGTGTCGATCGTGCGAGCGATCGCCGAGGCGGCGCGGCCCGGTGTCCCCCGACCCCCGTCACCTTCCGGGGAGTTGGGCCACCTCGCGGGCTCGGAGGAAACGGAGGGCGTGGCATGAGGGAGTTCGGCTATCAGCGCGTGTTCGACGTACCCGGCGCCGTCGCCCTGGGCGCTGATCCCGAGGCGCGCTATCTCGGCGGGGGTACGAATCTGGTCGACCTGATGAAGTCCGGTGTGGAGCGGCCCGGATTACTGATCGACGTACGGGAACTCCCCCTCGACCGGATCGTCCCCACGGAAGGCGGCGGGCTGCGCATCGGCGCGACCGCCACCAACAGCGATCTCGCCGCCCACCCCGAAGTGCGCCGCCGCTACCCGGCGTTGGCGCAGGCCGTCCTGGCCGGGGCCTCCGGCCAACTGCGCAACATGGCCACGGTCGGCGGGAACCTGCTCCAGCGCACCCGCTGCGCCTACTTCACGGAGCCGGCCCAGCCGTGCAACAAGCGCACCCCCGGAAGCGGCTGCGCGGCCGTCAACGGCGAGCACCGCAACCACGCGATCCTCGGCGCCTCCGAGCACTGCGTGGCCGTCCACCCGTCGGACATGGGAGTGGCGCTCACCGCCTTCGACGCCGTCGTCACCTATGAAACGGCGGATGGGCCGGGCGAGTTGCCACTGGCGGAGTTCTATCTGCCCGTCGGCGACACCCCGCACCTGGAGACCGCGCTCCCGTCCGGCGCGCTGATCACCGGCATCACCCTGCCGCCGGCTCCGGTGGCCGCCAACTCCCGCTACCGGAAGGTCCGTGAGCGCGCGTCCTACGCGTTCGCCATCGGCTCGGTCGCCGCCGCCCTCGACACGCGGGACGGAGTCGTACGCGAGGTCCGCCTGGCCTTCGGGGCGGTCGCGTCCCGGCCATGGCGGGCCAGGGCGGCCGAGCGGGCGCTGACCGGCGCACCGGCGACGGCCGAGTCGTTCGCCGCCGCGGCCGACGCCGAACTGGCCGCCGCCAAGGCGCTGCCGCACAACGGGTACAAGGTGACGCTGCTCCGCAACCTCGTCGTCGCCGTCCTGACCGAGCTCACCGAGGAGGCCGCCCGATGACCACGATGACGGGACCCACCCCGGTCACGGGGGCCGTCGGCACCGCGCACACCCGTATCGAGGGCCTGGACAAGGTCACCGGTGCGGCCCGCTACGCGGGCGATGTCCCCTATGCCGAACTCGCCCATGGCTGGCTGGTGTTGTCCACCATCGCCCGTGGCCGGATCCGCTCGGTGGAGGCCGATCCCGTCCTGGCGATGCCCGGCGTGCTCGCCGTCCTCCACCATGGCAACGCCCCACGTGTCAACGCCGACTACACCGGCCTGCTGGGGCGGCCGGACCCGACCGTGGCGGTCTTCCAGCACGACCGCGTGCCGTTCGCGGGCTGGCCGGTTGCGCTGGTCGTCGCGGAGACCTCCGAGCAGGCCCGGGAGGCCGCCGAAGCACTGGTGGTCCGTTACGACGAGGAGCCGCACGATGTGGCGTTCTTCGCCGGGCACCCCGGTACGTACACGCCGGAGGGCAACCCCAGGATGCAGGCGGAAGCCGGCAAGGGCGACCTCGAAGCCGAACTCGCGGCGTCCGCCGTGGTGGTGGACGCGGAGTACACCACACCGCAAGAGCACCACAACCCGTTGGAGCCGCACGCGGCGATGGCGCGCTGGGACAGCGGGCGTCTGGAGGTGATCGACTCCAATCAGGGCAGCACGTGGGTGGCGGAGGAACTGGCCAACCTGTTCTCCCTCGACCCGTCCTCGGTGCGGGTGCGGTCGGAACACGTCGGCGGCGCCTTCGGCTCCAAGGGGGTGCGCCCGCACCAGGTGCTCGCCGTGATGGCGACGACCGTTCTGCACCGGCCGGTCCGGGTGGTACTGACCCGCCGCCAGTTGTTCTCGCTGGTCGGCTACCGCAGCCCCACAGCGCAGCGGGTCAGGCTCGGCGCCGACCCCGACGGGCGGCTGCGCGCGCTGGACCACCAGGCGCTGAACCTCACGTCGAAGGTGCATGAGTTCGTCGAGACCAGCGCCGGGTTGGGGCGGGTGATGTACGACGCCGACGCCCACCACACCGTCAACCGGGTCGTGGCGCTCGATGTGCCCACCCCGACCTGGATGCGCGCCCCGGGCGCGGCGCCGGGTTCGTTCGCGCTGGAGTGCGCGCTGGACGAGCTCGCCGAAAAGTGCGGCGTGGATCCGATCGCGCTGCGCGCCCGCAACGAACCGGACGCGGGACCCGTCTCCGGACTGCCGTTCAGCAGCCGCAACGTGCTCGCCTGCTTCCAGGAGGGCGCCCGCAGGTTCGGCTGGGCGGACCGTGATCCACGCCCCGGCCAGCGCCGGGACGGCCGTTGGCTGATCGGCACCGGTACGGCGGCGGCGACCCACCCTTCGGGCGTCGCCCCGTCCACGGCATCCGTCACAGCGGAGCCGGACGGCACCTTCACCGTGCGGATCACCGCGGCGGACGTCGGCACCGGTGCGCGCACAGCGCTGACACTGATCGCCGCTGAGGCGCTGGAAGTCGAGCCGGAGCGCGTTCGGGTACGGATCGCGGACAGCGACTTCGGCCAGGCGATGGTCGCGGGCGGCTCGATGGGCACCCGCTCCTGGGCCTGGGCGGTCACCAGCGCGGTACGCGAGCTGCGTGAGCTGTTGGTGCTGGGCGACGGCATTCCGCCGGAGGGGATCACTGCACGGTCGAACACCGCCGAGGCGGTGGGCGCGCTGCCGATGCGGGAACGGCACGCCTTCGGGGCGCAGTTCGCAGAGGTCGGGGTGGACGTCGTCACCGGCGAGGTGCGGGTGCGGCGGATGCTCGGTATCTTCGCCGCGGGCCGGATCGTCAACCCGCTGACCGCGCGCAGCCAGCTCGTCGGCGGCATGGTCTGGGGTCTTTCCATGGCACTGCACGAGGAGGCGGCCCGGGACCAGGCGTCGGGCGCTCTCGTCGGCGCCGACCTCGCGGGCTACCACTTCGCCGCCAACGCCGACGTGCCGCTGATCGAGGCGGACTGGGTGGACGACCCGGACGACGAGGACCCGGTGGGAGGCATCAAGGGCATCGGCGAGGTCAGCATCGTGGGTGTCGCGGCGGCGATCGCCAACGCGGTCTGGCACGCGACCGGTGTACGCCACCGCCACCTGCCGATACGCCCCGACCGCGTCCTGCTGGCCGGAACGGCGACCGCCTGAGCGGGGCTTGTGGAGGGCAGGTCCCAAAACCCAAAGGGGCGTTGGGGACCTGCCCCCAAAGCGCCGGTCCGCTCTAGGAGTTGAAGCCCACATGCACATGGTCGTGGTGCGTGTCATCGCTGAAGAACTGGTTGGCGGTGGCACCGCCCGACAGCTGTACGGGACCGCCGACGTTGTACGACCCTGCCGCCGCCGCATCGCGCATGAACGACTCGATCAGCCCGCGTGAGGTGGCCGGGTCGACCACCGCATGACCGTTGATCCGCCAGACGTCGAAGGCCCGGCCGAGCGGATGGTCGCTCGGCCGGGTGGTGCCGAAGACGTCCAGCGGATGGCCGGAGCGCACGACACTGATGTCCATCCGGTAGCTGCCCGCGAGGTCGAGCATGGCCCGCAGCGCGCTCTGGTGGACGGCGCCGCTACGGATGTCCGCCGCCCCGGCGGGCGGCAGCGAGATCCGGGAGTCGGCCAGCACCCCGCGGGCCTCCCCCGGCAGGGCTGCCGCCGCCGGGCCAGGCCGCGCCGGGTGCAGTGCGGTGACGTCCCATCGCGGCCGCGCCGCGCTCAGCCGCACGTCAACGGTCGTACCGCCCGCGGTGACGGGTCCACCGCCGCTGCGGGTCCACTGCTGGCAGACGACCAGCACGCTGCCGGAGTCCGCCAGGATCCCGCCGTACTGCGCCTCGATCACCTGGAGCGCCGCCTCGTCCGTGTCGGGCAGCAAGGGCCCCGCCTGGTCGGCCAGCGTGGATGGCAGTCCCAGCACCGAGACACGGTCCCGGGCACGCCCCACGCCCTTGCCGCCGGGCGGCCAGGCGCCGAGGGACTCGATGAGCTGTACGGCACGCAGCTTCACAGCGGGATCGATGTCGGCGGGACTCGGCCGCCACAGCGTGGTGCGCGGCAGCCCACCGCCGGACGGTGCCGGACCGGACGGGGAAGCGGTGGCGGTCGGCCGGTGCGTCGCCGTACCGGAGCACCCGGCGGCCGTCACCGCGGCAGCGGCGGCACCGAGCAGGACGGCGCGGCGGCCGATGCCGCCTGGGGGTGGGTGAGGTTCCATCGTGCGCTCCGCGGACGGGAGGGTGCCCGTCCAGTGTGCCCCGGCTCCGGCACCGGCGCGCGGCGACACGGATTCCGCCTGGCGGGCGCACCCGGCGCGACCACAAGTGCTCCGGCGCGAGCCGCAGTTGACGGATCCGGCATGCCGTGAAGCGTTGACGACGCTGGTTGTCAGTGCCCGCGGCTATCTTGGTTCGCATGTCCCCGACCTCCCCGCCGCAGGTCACGCCTGCGCCCGCTTCCGTGCGTCTGGCACGGGCCCAGGCAGCCATCCGGGCCCTGACGACGCGCGGCGGCCTGTCCCCCGAGGAACGGCTGGAGTTGGCCCACTGGCAGCGGGAGTGGCTCGCCGCCTGGGGCGACAACCGATACGTCATCACGGCGTAGCGCCACGGTCACGTGAAGGACCGCAGGAAGAAAGAGAGAGAAGGTCATCTGGCTTCCGGGCCGCGACCCCGGTACTGGACGATCCCCCGCGTCGCCCAGTACCAAGGCGCGCCCCCGGCACCTCCGCGCCCGCTACCGCGGGGGTCGCAGGAGGTACTGCGCTGAGTATATTGGCTCGGAGCCAGTCAACGCAGGAGTTACAGCATGTCCCCGCGAAGCGCATCGGTCAATGAAGAATTGCGGCGCCGTTCCCGCGAGCGGCTGCTGCAGGCGACGATCGAGCTGGTCGGCGAGCGCGGCTACGAGGCCACGACCTTGGCGGACATCGCGGACCGGGCCGGTGCGGCCCGCGGACTGGTCTCCTATTACTTCCCCGGAAAGCGTCCACTCGTGCAGTCGGCGGTGCACCGGCTGATGCATCTGACGCTGGCCGAGGCGCTGGATCGCGAACCGCGCACCGAGGACGGCGCGGAGCGCCTGGCCCGGGCGATAGACGCGATCCTGGGCCTCACGCGCACCCACACCACACTGATGCGCACGCACATGGCCTCGATCCTCCAGAACGAGGGCTTCATCCAGTGCCCCGAGCAGCAGAAACTGGCCGCGTTGCTGGAGGAGACGGTGACCCGCTGGGGCGCGGAGAAGCCGCCGGAGGACTACCGCATGCTGCGCGCGCTGCTCATGGGCGCCGTCGTCGCACTGCTGCTGCCGGGTGCGCCGATGCCGTTGGGCAGCCTGCGCGCGGAGCTGTTCCAGCGCTACGGGCTGGACTGGAAGCTGGGCTTCCCCCCGGAGGGCGCTCCGCCGCCCCGCGCCTGACGCACTTGACACACCAGCGGCGACGCACAGTCCCGCACACGGCTTCGCGGTGCGATCCTTTAGGTGACCGGCAAGTGACCGACGGGTACGCGACCGGCGGGCCTTCCGGTGGCCGACGGGAAGGAGCCGCAGGTGCTTCGAGTGGCAGTCGTGGGATCCGGCCCCAGCGGGGTGTACACCGCGGAGTCGCTGACCCGCCAGACCGCGGTGCCCGATGTGGCGGTGGACGTGCTCGACCGGCTGCCGTGCCCGTACGGCCTGGTGCGCTACGGGGTGGCGCCCGACCACGAGAAGATCAAGTCCTTGCAGGGCGCGCTGCGGCGGGTGCTGGAGCAGCCCGGTGTGCGGTTCCTCGGCAATGTGCCGGTGGGCGGCACGGGGGTGTCCCCGGCCCGGTTGCTGTCGCTTTACCACGCCGTCGTCTACTGCGTCGGCGCCTCCACCGACCGGCACCTGGGGATCCCCGGCGAGGAGCTGCCCGGCAGCGTCTCCGCCACCCGCTTCGTGTCCTGGTACAGCGCCCATCCCGACACCCCGCCGGACGGCTTCACCCTGGACGCCCGGTCCGCGGTGGTGATCGGCGTGGGCAACGTCGCGGTGGACGTCGCCCGCGTCCTGGCACGCGGCGCGGGCGAGTTGCGGCACACCGACGTACCGCAGGCGGCCCTGCGCGCGCTGGACGCGAGCCGGGTGCGCGAGGTGCACATGGTGGGGCGGCGCGGCCCGTCCCAGGCCAAGTTCACCACCAAGGAGCTGCGCGAACTGGGCCAACTGGCCGATGTGGACGTCCGCGTGCGGCCGGACGAGCTGGCGATGGACCCGGCCGCGGCCGATCCCGCCGCGCTGCCCGCGGTCGCGCGGCGCAATCTGGAGGCGCTGCGCGGCTGGGCGGAGCGTTCCGCGCGGGATCTGCCGCGCCACATCCAACTGCGGTTCTTCCTGCGGCCGGTGGAGCTGCTCGGCACCGACCGGGTCGAGGCGGTACGGCTGGAGCGCACGGTTCCGGACGGCCGGGGCGCAGTGGCGGGCACCGGCCGGTTCGAGGAGATCGAGGCCCAGTTGGTGCTGCGTTCGGTCGGCTACCGGGGCGTACCGCTGCCGGGTCTGCCGTTCGACGCGGAGCGCGGCATCGTGCCCAACGCGGCGGGACGGGTGCTGCGCAACGGTGTGCCGTCGCCGGGTGAGTACGTGGCCGGGTGGATCAAGCGAGGTCCGACCGGGGTGATCGGCACCAATCGGCCGTGCGCCAAGGAGACCGCCAACTCCCTGCTGGACGACGCCGACCGGCTGGTGTCCCGCTCGCTGCCGAATGAACCACTGGACGGGCTGCGGGAGTTGGGGCTCGATCCGGTGCCTTGGTCGGGCTGGCTGGGCATCGAGGCGGCCGAGGCGGCACTGGGCCGGACGCTGGACCGCGGCCCGGTGAAGATCCCCGACTGGGCCGGGCTGCTGGCGGCGGCGCGGACGGCCACCTGAGGCGGAGCGCCTGGCAGCTGACACTTCCGGGGCGTCGACGGGCGCCGCCCGCAGGTGTCAGCGGGCGGTGCCGAGCCGCCGTTCCTCACCCTCCGCGGCGGCGAGCACGCTGTCGAGCAGTCCAGGGAAGATCATGTCGAGGTCGGCGCGCCGCAGCCCGTTCATCTTCGAGGTGCCGCGGTAGATCTGACTGATGACCCCGGCCTCGCGCAGCACCCGGAAGTGGTGGGTGCAGGTGGACTTGCTGACGTCCAACTCCACGTCGGAGCACGCCATTTCGGACCCGTGCGAGGCCAGCGCCCGCACCACGCGCAACCGCATGGGGTCGGAGAGCGCGTGCAGCACCGCTTCGAGCCGGATCGCCGAGCGGTCCGGGTGCTCCAGGGTGCGACCGGAAGGGGCCGCGGTGGTGCTGGTGCTGGGCTGAGTCGACATGCCCCCATAATACGAGGGAGTTCGTAGTTTGACAGACGCCGTACTACGACGGCTATCGTCATAGCGTGCCGGGACGAAGCCCCGGACACCGGCTGAGTCCGACGACGAGGAGTGTGCCGTGAGCGCCCTGTTCGAGCCCTACACCCTGCGATCGCTGACCATCCCCAACCGGATCTGGATGGCGCCGATGTGCCAGTACAGTGCGGCGGCGAACGGGCCGGACACCGGCGCCCCGAACGACTGGCACTTCGCGCACCTCGCGGCGCGCGCTGTCGGCGGTACGGGGCTGGTCATCACCGAGGCCACCGCCGTCTCGCCCGAGGGCCGGATCAGTCCGGCCGACCTCGGCCTGTGGAACGAGCGACAGCAGGAGGCCTTCGGCCGGATCACCCGCTTCCTCAAGCAGCACGGTTCGGTTCCGGGCATCCAGCTCGCGCACAGCGGCCGCAAGGCGTCCACGGACGCGCCATGGCGTGGCGGCGCCCCGATTCCGCCGGAGCGGGGCGGCTGGCAGCCGTACGGGCCGAGCGCGATCCCGTTCACGCAGGGCCACCCGTCTCCGACTGAACTGACCACCGACCAGATCGACGAGATCGTGGGGCAGTTCGCGGCCGCCGCACGCCGTGCGCTGGCCGCGGGCTTCGAGGTGGCCGAGATCCACGGCGCCCACGGCTACCTGATACACGAGTTCCTCTCGCCGCACAGCAACCACCGCGCCGACGCCTACGGCGGCGGTTTCGAGAACCGGATCCGCCTGGCCCTCAGGGTGGTTGACGCGGTCCGGGCGGTCTGGCCGGACGAACTCCCGGTCTTCTTCCGGGTGTCGGCCACCGACTGGCTGGAGGAGAACGGCGAGGGCGAGGGCTGGACGGCCGAGGAGACGGTACAGCTGGCGAAGGAGTTGCAGGCGCACGGGGTGGATCTGCTGGACGTCTCGACGGGCGGCAACGCGGCCAAGGTCCACATCCCGGCCGCGCCGGGCTATCAGGTTCCGTTCGCCACCCGGGTCCGGGAGCAGACCGGTCTGCCGGTCGGGGCGGTCGGGCTGATCACCGACCCCGAGCAGGCCGAGCGGATCGTGGCGGACGGGCAGGCCGACGCGGTACTGCTGGGGCGCGAGCTGCTGCGCAATCCCTACTGGGCGCGGCAGGCCGCTCACGCGCTCGGCGCACAGGCGCGCACCCCCGACCAGTACGCCCGAGCGTAGCCGCACGCGCCTGCGGTTCCGGTTCCGGGCGAGGCGTTCCACGTCCGTTCGACCTGGCGGGCGGGCCTTCCCCGCCTGCCCACTCGTTTACCGTTCGCCCCTGCCTGCCCTCGCGCACGGCTGGGCAACGTCCCAACCCGTGGCGAACAGCGCGCAACGGCGCCCGAAGGGGCGGCGAACGGATGGGCGGAAGGGAGAATTCCCTACTCTCTGTGGTACAGGACACATCCCGCACCCAGAGGGGGCCGCCCCATGGAAACCGTCCTACTCGCAGTGGGCACGAAGAAGGGCCTGTTCCTCGGACGCCGCCGCCGCTCGCGGCCGGCGGCCGAGTGGGAGGTGACCGGCCCGCACTTCCCCATGCAAGCCGTCTACTCACTCTGCATCGACACCAGAGGCCCCCGCCCCCGTCTCCTGGCGGGGGCGGACAGCTCACACTGGGGCCCGTCCGTCTTCCGCTCCGACGACCTGGGAGCGACCTGGCACGAACCCAGCCGCCCGGCGGTGAAGTTCCCGGCGCACACCGGCACCTCGCTGGTGAGGGTCTGGCAGCTGCACCCAGCCGGTCCCGCCGCGCCAGCGGTGGTGTACGCCGGAACCGAGCCCGGCGCGCTGTTCCGCTCCGAGGACGGCGGCGAGACCTTCGACCTGGTACGCAGCCTGTGGGACCACCCGCAACGCCCGCACTGGGGCGCCGGTTACGGCGGCCAGGCCGTGCACACCGTCGTCACCGACCCACGTAGCACGGACACGTTGATGGTGGCGGTGTCCTCCGGCGGCGCGTACCGCTCATCGGACGGCGGCGCTAGCTGGCAGCCGTGCAACTCGGGCATCAGAGCTGATTTCCTGCCGGACCACTATCCGGAGTTCGGCCAGTGCGTACACAAGATCGCGCAGGATCCGACCGACCCCGACCGCCTCTTCTTGCAGAACCACGGCGGCGTCTACCGCAGCGACGACGGCGGAGCGCAGTGGTCCGAGATCGGCAAGGGCCTGCCCGCCGACTTCGGCTTCCCGATCGCCACACATCCGCGCCGTGGCTCGGTCGCCTATGTCTTCCCGGTCAACGACGGCTCCGACCGCTACGCGCCCGACTACCTCTGCCGGGTGTACCGCACCGAGGACGCCGGGGCGAGCTGGACCGCCCTGGGCGGCGGGCTGCCCACCGAACACCACTACGGCATCGTGCTCCGTGACGCCCTGCGCACCGATGACAACGACCCCGCCGGGGTCTACTTCGGCACCCGCAACGGCGAGGTGTACGCCAGCGCCGACGAGGGCGACAGCTGGCGGCTGGTCGCCTCGCACCTGCCTGACGTGCTGTGCGTACGGGCGGCGGTGGTCGGCTGAGCCCGATTGGGGGCGTCACGCTTTGAGCCAGTAGAGTGACTGCCCGTGGCTGCACGACCTTTGCACGAGATCGTTGAAGAGGGCTGGGCGAAGGCCCTTGAGCCGGTGGCGGGCCGGATCGCCGCGATGGGCGACTTCCTGCGCGCCGAGATCGCCGCGGGACGCACCTACCTGCCGTCGGGACAGAACGTGCTGCGCGCCTTCCAGCAACCGTTCGACGACATCAAGGTGTTGATCGTCGGCCAGGACCCGTACCCCACGCCGGGCCACGCGGTGGGTCTGAGCTTCTCGGTGGCCCCCGAGGTGCGCCCGCTGCCGGGCAGTCTGCTCAACATCTACCGCGAGTACGGCACCGACCTGGGCCTGCCGCAGCCGTCCAACGGCGACCTGACCCCCTGGACCCGCAACGGCGTACTGCTGCTCAACAGGGCGCTGACCACCGCCCCGCGGAAACCGGCCGCGCACCGCGGCAAGGGCTGGGAAGAGGTGACCGAGCAGGCCATCAGGGCGCTGGCCGCCCGCGGTAAGCCGCTGGTGTCCATCCTGTGGGGACGGGACGCCCGCAACCTCCGTCCGCTGCTGGGCAGCTTGCCCGCGGTCGAGTCCGCGCACCCCTCTCCCATGTCGGCCGACCGCGGTTTCTTCGGCTCGCGGCCGTTCAGCCGCGCCAACGAGTTGCTGGCGCGCCAGGGCGCGGATCCGGTGAACTGGCAACTGCCCTGACAAGGTGTCCGCGATAGTCTGCCCGCCGTGACCACGCAATCGAATGTCCCTGCGGGCTGGTACGCGGACCCCCAGGGAGCACCGAACCTGCTGCGCTGGTGGGACGGTTCGCGGTGGACGGAGCACACCCACGCCGACCCCCGTCCCGCCCAGCCGCAACAGGTCCAGCAGCCTCACCCGCACGTCCCCCCGCAGCAGGTCCACCACGCGCCGCAGCCGCAGACCGTGCCCCCGCAGCAGGCCATGCCCGCGCAACCGCCGCACGCCATGCCCCAGCACGCCATGCCGCCGCAGGCGCCCAACGCCCCGCAGGGCGTCAACGGGTTCCACGACCCGTCCAGGATCCAGCGTCAGGTCCAGCACCAGGCGGGCGTCGGCCCGACCGCGGGCGGCAGCGGCACCCTGTTCACCGAGCCGATCCTGGTGGTCAACCAGAAGGCCAAGCTCGTCGAGATGGTCGACGAGTACAGCGTCTACGACCAGGCGGGCAACCAGATCGGCGCGGTGGCCGAGATCGGCCAGAGCACCGCCAAGAAGGCGGTCCGCGCCCTGACCAAGTACGGCCAGTTCATGACCCACCGCCTGGAGGTGCGCGACGCACACGGCCAGCCGGTGCTGTACCTGACCCGGCCCGCGAAGCTCCTCAAGTCGAAGATGATCGTGCAGCGTGCGGACGGCGCCCAGATCGGCGAGATCGTCCAGCAGAACGCCATCGGCAGGATCCACTTCGCCTTCATGGTGGGCGACCAGAAGATCGGCGCCATCAAGGCCGAGAACTTCCGCGCCTGGGACTTCGCGATCGTCGACCACACCGACACCGAGGTCGCCCGGATCACCAAGACCTGGCAGGGGCTGGCCAAGGCCATGTTCACCAGTGCCGACAACTACGTCCTGCAGATCCACCAGCCGTTGCCCGACCCGCTGCTGAGCATGGTCGTCGGTTCGGCGCTCACCGTGGACGTCGCGCTGAAGCAGGGCACCAACTGACCGCGCGGCGGCGGCCGTCGGCCGCGGACCACTGGCTACTGGGCGTCGACTCCGGCGGCTCCGGGGTGCGCTTCGCGCTGGCGCGCGTCGCCGACGACGGCCAGCCGTGCCCGCCGGAGTTCGCCCACAGGACCAAGGAGCCGGTGCGCACCGGCCCTGACGGAATCGACGCCGGCCACCTGCTGGCCCAAGTGGCCCCCGTGCTCAGGGACTTCGCGGGGCGCGGCGAGGTGGTGGCCGCCTGCGTGGGGGCGGCCGGGATGGCGTCGCTCGGCGCTGACCTGCGCGACCGGCTTCCGGGCGCGCTGCGCGCCGAGTTCGGGGTGCCACGGCTGGCGCTCGCGGCGGACGCGGTGACGGCCTACGCGGGGGCGCTGGGCATGCGCGCCGGCGTGGTGGTCGCGGCCGGCACCGGATTGATCGCGCTGGGCACCGGGCTGGACGGCTCCGGTTGGCGGCGCGCGGACGGCTGGGGGCACCTGCTCGGTGACTGCGGCAGCGGTGCGTGGATCGGCCGGGCTGGGCTCGAGGCGGCGCTGCGCGCGTACGACGGGCGTACGGGCGGTTCGGCCGCGCTACTGGCCCGGGCGCAGGCCGTGTTCGGCCCCGCGCCGACACTGCCGGGGCGGCTGTACCCGCGCGACGACCGGGCCGCGGTACTGGCCTCGTTCGCGCCGGAGGTGGCTCGTTGCGCGCAGGACGACCTGGTGGCGGCGGGCATTCTGCGGGCGGCCTCCCGGCACATCCTGGAGGCGGCCGCCGCCGTTCGGCCCGACCCGCAGGCCGGTGAAGTGGCCCTTACCGGCGGCCTGTTCAACGTAGGCGAGCCGCTGCTGGGCCCGTTGCGGGCGCAGGCGCCCCAACTGCTGCCGGGGGCCGAGCTGTTGGCGGCCGACGGCGAGCCGCTGCACGGTGCGCTGCGGATCGCCGCGGCACTGTCTCGCGACGAACTGCCGCTGCCCGTCGACGGGACACTGCTCGCCGTCGACTGATGGCGACCCCGTTAACCGTCGCCTGCCCGCCAAGCGCCGTGAAGCGTCTCAAACCACCCTGCTGGTTAACGGCATTTCCCCAGATCAGCGAGGTAAGGCCGCCAAACAGACATACCATGACGGGAGGGCCGATGGCGTCACCCGACCGCGCGGCCCGCCCCGGTGAACCGTTAGCATGCGACGCCATGAGCTCAGCCACTGGCCCCGCACCCGGTCTGCCCGTACGAATGCCGCGTCCACGTCAGCCCGGTCGGCACCGCAGGCCCGAGACCCTGTCCGCCCCGCAGGACGCGCCGCCGCTGGTCCTGGCCGTTCCCGGCACGCCCTCGGCCGCGGTCCGCGCTCTCGTGGACGAGATCGTCAGCATCGCCCGTTGGGAGCTTTCGGGGCTCAACCCCGTGGTCGGCTACATAGAAGGCGGCGCGGAGGACGCCGAGTACCCGTCGCTGACGGAGGTACTGGCGAAGTCGCGCGCCGAGGGGGCCGCGGAGGACCAGGTCGCCGCCGTGGTGGTGCCGCTGCTGGCCAGTCCCGACGAGACCGTGCTGGGGCACATACGCCAGGCCATCGCGGACAGCGGTGTCCGCGCCGACCTGACCGACGCGCTCGGCCCGCACCCGCTGCTCGCGGAGGCCCTGCACGTGCGGCTGTCGGAGGCCGGTCTGGCGCGCGCCGACCGTGCCCGGCTGTTCACCGTCGCCACGGCGGCCGACGGCATCATCCTGGCCACCGTCGGCGGCGAGGAGGCGGTTCAGGCCGCGGGTGTCACGGGACTGCTGCTGGCCGCCCGACTGGCCGTGCCGGTGCTGGCGGCGGGTCTCGACATGGACGGCGCGATCGAGCGCACCGCCGAGCAACTGCGCTCCTCCGGCTCCGCCCGCCTGGCCATCGCACCCTGCCTGATCGGCCCCGAACTGCCCTCCGGCCTGCTGGAGAAGGCGACCGAGGCCGTGGAGTGCTCGGCCGCCGAGGCGCTCGGCCCGTACCCCACCGTCGGCAAGCTCGTGCTCGCCAAGTACACGACGGCCATCGGCATCGCGCCGCAGCAGCCCCAGGGCGCCCCGCTGCGCTAGCGCTCGGCCCGTCCTGGTGGGGTCGCGGTCCAACTCCGGCGGCCCCACCAGGCGCCTCAGCCGAAGACGACGCAGGAGGCGGCGGGAACCGGTAGTGAGCCGGCGCGCCGCGGGCGGCCGGTGGCCTGCTCCAGGTCGAACCAGGTGACGTCCCCCGAGCGCTCGTTGGCCGCGTAGAGACGCCGCCCCTCGGGGTCAAGGGTGAGGTGGCGGGGCCAGTGGCCGCCGCAGGGGTGGGTGCCGAGCAGTTCCAGCCGGTCGCCGTCGGCGGACAGCACGGCGATGCTGTCGTGGCCCCGGTTGGCCACCCAGATGAACCGCGCGTCCGGTGAGATGACGACCTCGGACGGGTAGTTGGGCTGGTCCGCCGCCTCCTTGGGCAGCGTCGCCGTCGAACCGAGCGGCGTCAGCACACCCGTCTGCGCGTCCCAGGCCAGGACAGTGACCGAGGACTCCAACTCGTTGACGACATAGGCCCGGTGGCCGCCCGGATGGAAGACGAGATGGCGCGGCCCGCTGCCCGCGCGCAGCACCGTCTCGTGGTGTACGCCCAGTTCGCCGCTGACACGGTCGAGAGCGCATACCCGTACCGAGTCCGTCCCGAGGTCGACGGAGAGCACCCAACGGCCGCTGGGGTCCGGCAGCACCGCGTGGGCGTGCGGTGCCTCCTGCCGCTCCCGGTTCGGCCCACCGCCGGTGTGCCGGAGTACGTGGCGCGGCGCGCCGAGCGCGCCGTCCGGGCCCACGGGGAGCGCGCTGACGCTGCCGGAGGCGTAGTTGGCGGTGAGGAGGTGGCCTGCCGCCAGGCACAGGTGGGTTGGGGCGCCCCCACCCACGGGCACGGTCGCGCCCAACTGCGCGGGGGTGTCCGGGTCCGTGAGCGAGAACGCGGCGGCGCCGCCGTGCTCGGGGCGCTCGCTGACCGTGTAGAGCACGGTCGTGTCCGGTGACAGCGCCAGGAACGACGGGTCGGCCACGGCGTCCGTACGCCCCGACTCGGTGAGCTTGCCCGTGTCGGGATCCACCGTGGCGGTGGTGATCCCATACCCGCCCGCCGAGGTGAACGATCCGATGTACGCGCGCCGCACGCCAGCCACATCCAACTCCCATCCGCCGCCAGGTCACTACCCCGGCAACGCTATAGCGCGGTCGACCCGGGGAGATCGGGGGCAGGCCCGCCAAACGAATCCCGCCTCGACGGCGGGCAACCACAAGGGCGCACACCGGAAGTGCCAGACCAGCCAGGACGGCGCTACGCGGGCACCGGCTCCCGCAGATGGCCGTCAAGCTCCGCCAACGACCGCTCCAGCCCGTGCACATGGGCCAACGCCCGCTCCACCACGGAGCCGTCGCCCGACGGCACGGTGTCTGGAACCGTGAGCGGTTCAGGACCCCGCGCGACCAGCCGCTGCACCGCCGCCTCGACGCGCCCGCACGCCGCGAGCAGCCGCTGGTCGTGCGAGGCGTGCGGATGAGCCACGACCTCCGCCAGCCCCCGTACCTGCCGCACGCAGTCGTCCAGCAGCGCCAGCACCCGCGTCGCCCGCGCCCTGCGGGACCGCAGCGGGCTGAGCGGGTGGACCAGCGGTGCCAGCGATACCCGCACCCGCCCGAGCAGCGCGTCGAGTTCCTCGACGTGCCGCTCCAGCGACTGCTCGGCGCCCCCGATGTGCCGCGCCGCCGCACCCGTGGCGTCCCGCACCGCGTGCAGAGCGCGCTGGATCCACGCGTCGGTGGTCGCGTGCGTGGTCACCGGCAGCACCAGCAGCACCGCGAGCAGCGCGCCCACCGCCCCGACCGCCGTCTCCTCAAGCCGCAGCACCAGCAGCCCGGGGTGCAGCACGCCCAGCAGCCCGTAAAGGAGTCCGGCCAGGACCGTCACGAAGAACATCATCCAGCTGTAGGAGACGGCCGCCGTGTAGAAGATCCCGAAGACGCACACGCCGACCAGCACCGCCGTGGGCACCGGAGCGCCGTTGACCGGCAGTGCGATGCCCAGGCCCGCCACGATGCCGACGACGGTGCCCAGTACCCGTCGGAATCCGCGCACCAGCGTCTCACCACGCGACGCGGTGTTGACGAAGATCCACCAGGCCGCACCGACCGCCCAGTACCAGCGGTCCTGCGACAGCAGTTCACCGCCGATCACCGCGAACGCGGCCGCCGCCACCGCCTGGAACGCCTGCCGGGTGGTGGGCCTGCGCAGCCCAGCGGGCTGCTCGGGCGGCGTGACGGTGTGCGGCACCGGCGTACGCCGCTCGTAGCACCACAGCCCGAACCGGACGAGTGCCGCGGCGCCGAGCCCGATGGTGAGCGCCGCGTACAGCTCGGGCAGCAGCACCGGTCCGGCACGCAGGAACTGGGCGGCGAAGAACATCATGAACGCGAAGACGCCGAGCGCGTGCCCGCGCGTCCCCCAGCGGCGCGCGTACGCCCCGGCGAAGACCACAGCGAGGAAGGCCACGTCCCGCGCGAACACATACGGATGCAGCCAGGCCGCCAGGGCCAGTACGGGGTATCCGGCCACCGGCAGCAGAGCGGTGGTCACCGCCTGCTGCGGCACCCGGGGATCGGCCACGGTGAACAGTGCCAGCATCGCGGCCAGTCCACCCGCGACCACCGCGGGCAGCGGCAGCCCCGCGAACCCGATCGCGGCGACGGCGACGGCGACTCCCGCGACCGCCCGCGCGGCGAAACGCAGCCGCGCCAGACCCGGGTCGGGTGCGACGAACATCCTCTTCACCGGTGGCTTCCCCCCAAGGTCATCAGTGCACTGCCGCACATGTTCGGCCGCAAGGACGGCCGGGTCGGGGTCCGCGCGCCGGTGCGCGGCCCTCACGGCAGGGTCGAAAAGGCATGGGACTCGGCGGTGCGGGGGAGACAGCGGCCTCGTCGCCATGCTGTCGCTGCCCAGCGCAACGCCATCGATACAGCCAGGAAAGCATCCCCGGCCCCGACGGCTCAAGTGATCCCGTTAGGAGTGTGCCATTGGTACAGTCGAAGCGCTGTTTCGTCGACCGTGAGGAGGCCGCTGGCCCATGCCCGTGGACGCGCTGGACGCCAGGATCCTGCGGCTGCTGCTGGAACAGCCGCGCACCAGCGTGCGCGAGTACGCCCGGATCCTGGGGATCGCCCGTGGAACGCTCCAGGCGCGGCTGGACCGACTGGAGCGGGAGGGGGTGATCACCGGCTACGGCGCCCGGCTCTCGCTCGCCGCGCTCGGCCACCCGGTGCTGGCGTTCGTGCACATCGAGGTCACCCAGGGGCATCTCGACGACGTCGGCACACGGCTGGCGGACATCCCGGAGATCATCGAGGTCTTCTCGATCACCGGCGGCGGTGATCTGCTGACCCGGGTCGCGGCCCGCGACAACGCGCATCTGGAGGATGTGATCCAGCAGGTCATCCGCATGCCGGGGGTGGTGCGCACCCGTACCGAGGTGGTGCTGCGCGAACGCGTTCCGCAACGGACGCTGCCCCTGGTGGAGTCCATCGGGCGAGGCGCAGCCAACGTCACCCCCGCGCCCAACACGTAGCTCGCCGCAACGTCACTTGACGGGACGCGACGTCCAACTGCCGAGACACCATTGACCGTCGGCCGACCCCCTCTGCTACGTTCTCCGGCATGTCGCGTTCAGCCCTGCTCACCACGCGCGGTCACATCGACCTGCTGCGGGTAGCCTCCTCCGCGTGTCGTCGCGGCTGCTGACGCCCTCTTAGCGCAACCCGTCCTCTTCCTGCGGCCACGCCGCCTGCCCGTGCCGCGCTGAACACGCTCACGCGCCCGTTCAGCCCCGCGCGCCTTCCGGGACGCCCCACCACACCGCCCGCCGTGGAGCCAGCATGACCGTCGACCATGCCCCACCGGACATATCCGGAATATCCCAACAGGCGCTTTCGGTAAGCGCCGACGCCCCCGACCTGGAGCCCATCGCCTCCGCCGCCACCCGCCGCCGCTCGCTGCCTCGCGGCGTACGCCGGGCCACCGGCCCCGCGCTCCTCCTCGCCCTCTGGCAACTGTTCAGCTCAACGGGACTGCTGCCGAGCAACATCCTGGCCGCGCCCAGCGCCATCGCCCGCACCGCGAGCGGCCTGATCGCCGACGGCACGCTGCCGTCCGCCATGACCGTCTCACTGCAACGCGTCACCATAGGGCTCGCGTTCGGCGCCGTGGCGGGCATCGGACTGGCGCTGCTGTCCGGCCTGTCGCGGCTCGGCGAGGACCTGATCGACACCACGGTCCACATGCTGCGCGCGGTGCCGTTCATCGGCATGATCCCCCTGTTCATCATCTGGCTCGGCATCGGTGAGACACCCAAGATCACTCTGATCGCGCTGGGCGTCGCCTTCCCGCTGTACCTCAACGTCCACGCCGGAATCCGGAGCGTGGACGACCAGTTGATCGAGGCCGGTGCCTCGTTGGGCCTCACCCGCTGGGGGCTGATCCGGCACGTCATCCTGCCCGGCGCGCTGCCGGGCGCCATGACCGGACTGCGGTTCTCGCTGGCCAGCGCCTGGCTGGCGCTGGTCTTCGGCGAGACGGTCAACGCCGACGACGGCATCGGCTTCCTGATGAACCAGGCACGCGAGTTCTTCCGCACCGACATCATCGTCGTCTGCCTGCTGATCTACGCCTTCCTCGGCATCGCCGCCGACCTCGTCGTCCGTGCTCTGGAAAGGCTGTTGCTGCAATGGCGACCGACGTTCACGGGCCGCTGACCGCCCCCGCCGCCGATGCGGTACGGATCGACGGCCTCACCCGCTCCTTCGACGGCCGCACGGTGATCGGCGGCCTCGACCTCGCCGTGGCGCCGGGCGAGTTCGTCGCGCTGCTCGGGCGCAGCGGCTGCGGCAAGAGCACGCTGCTGCGCGTACTGGCCGGCCTGGACCGCGACTTCCAGGGCACCGTACTGGTGCCCCGTCGCCGCGCGGTGGCGTTCCAGGCGCCCCGCCTGATGCCGTGGAAGCGGGTGTGGCGCAACGTGCTGCTGGGCCTGCCGGACCGGCCGCCGCGCGAGCGGGCGGTCACCGCGCTGGCCGAGGTCGGCCTTGAGCACCGGGCCGATGCCTGGCCCAAGACCCTCTCCGGCGGAGAGGCCCAACGTGCCTCCCTGGCCAGGGCGTTGGTACGGGAACCGGATCTGCTCCTGCTGGACGAGCCGTTCGGCGCGCTGGACGCGCTCACCCGGATCAGGGCGCAGCGGCAGGTGGCCGAGGTGTGGCAGCGGCGCGGCTGCGCGGTGCTGCTGGTCACGCATGACGTCGAGGAGGCCGTGCTGCTGGCGGACCGGGTCCTGGTGATGGACGGCGGCGTGATCGCCCATCAGGCACCGGTCGACCTGCCGCGTCCACGCGATGTCGGCGACCCCGGATTCACCAGACTGCGCGCCGAGTTGCTGGACCGACTCGGCGTCGGGGCCCCCGCAACGGCCGCGACCGTCACCACCGACGCCGCCTGATCCCCGCCGGTCAAAGAGCGAAGAAAGACATCTGCCATGAAACTGCGCACTGTTGGCGCTCTGCTCGTCCCGCTGGCACTCCTCACCGCCGCCTGCGACGGGGCCTCGTCGGCCGCTGACGCCGCCGGGTCCGTGGGAGGCCGAACCGATGGTTCGGGCAGCACAACACTCAATGTCGGTGACCAGAAGGGCGGCTCCGAGGCGGTGCTTCGTGCCGCCGGAGAGCTGAAACATCTCCCGTACAAGATCAAGTGGTCCACGTTCACCTCCGGTCCGCCGCTGCTTGAGGCGGTCAACGCCAAGGCGGTGGACATCGGTGGTGTCGGCAACACCCCGCCGGTCTTCGCCGCGGCCGCCGGGTCCAGGATCACGGTGGTGGCCGCGGCCCACGCCTCCTGCGCGGGCGACGCCCTGGTCGTACCGCGGGACTCACCGCTGAAGACGGCCGCCGACCTGAAGGGCAGGTCGATCGCCGTCGCCCAGGGCAGCTCCGCGCACGCCCAGTTGGTCGGCTCCCTCGCGAAGGCGGGACTGACGCCGTCCGACGTCAAACTCGACTACCTCCAACCGGCGGACGCGCTCGCCGCGTTCACCCAGCACAAGGTCGACGCGTGGGCGATCTGGGACCCGTACACCTCCCAGGTGCTGCGCCAGAACAAGGCCCGGATCCTGACCACCGGCGAGGGCGTCACCAACGGCCTCAGCTTCCAGGTCACCTCCCCCTCCGCGCTGGCGGACAAGAACAAGTCCGCGGCGATCGCCGACTACCTCAAGCGGCTGCACAAAGCACAGGACTGGGCCGACACCCACCCCGAGCAGTGGGCGAAGGTGTGGGCCAAGGACACCGGACTGGACTACGCCGTGGCGCTGGACTCCGTGAAGCGCACGGAGAGCTCCACGGTGACCGTCGCCGTGGACGACGCGGCGGTCGCCTCGGAACAGCGACTGGCGGACACGTTCGCCCGACTGAAGCTGATCCCGCACACGTTCGTCTTCGCCGACTACGTGGACAAGCGCTTCAACGCGGGCCTACCGCCGTCCACCACGCCGCCGCGTACCAGCTGACCCCCGCATCGGAGCTGCCCCATGTCCGTTCATCTGCACTGGTTCCTGCCCACCGGCGGCGACGGCCGCACCCTGGTCGACCGGCACGCCTACACCGACGGCGGCATCAGGCGTTCCCGCGTCACCCCGGTCAGCGGAGTGCGCGCGCCCGACATCGACTACCTGACACAAATCGCCAAAGCCGCCGAGCAGTTGGGCTTCGAGGCGGTACTGACGCCGACCGGCACCTGGTGCGAGGACGCCTGGCTGACCACCGCCGCCCTGTCCCAGCACACCGAACGCCTGAAGTTCCTGGTGGCGTTCCGGCCCGGGGTGGTCTCTCCGGTGCTGGCCGCGCAGATGGCGGCGACGTACCAGCGCATCACCCGTGGCCGACTGCTCCTCAATGTGGTCACCGGAGGTGACTCGACCGAGCAGAGGCGCTTCGGCGATCACCTCGGCCACGACGAACGCTACGCGCGCACCGACGAGTTCCTCCAGGTCGTACGGGGAGCGTGGAGCGGCCAGCCGTTCGACTTCCAGGGCGACCACTACCAGGTGGAGGGCGGACTGACCGCGCTGCCGCCCGACCCGCTGCCGCAGATCTTCTTCGGTGGCTCCTCGGCCGCCGCCGGGCCGGTCGCCGCCCGCAACGTGGACGTCTATCTCACCTGGGGCGAACCTCCTGAGCAGGTGAAGGAGAAGACCGACTGGATCCGTGGACTGGCTGAACAGGAGGGCCGTACCGTCCGCTTCGGCATCCGGCTGCATGTGATCTCGCGGGACTCCGCCCGCGAGGCATGGGCCACGGCGGAACGGCTCTTGGACGACCTGGACGAGGACACGATCACCGCCGCCCAGCAGGCACTCGGCCGCAGCGAGTCGGTCGGCCAGCGCCGGATGCTGCAACTGCACGGCGGCACCCGCGACGACCTGGAGATCTCCCCCAACCTGTGGGCGGGCGTCGGCCTGGTGCGCGGCGGCGCGGGTACGGCACTGGTCGGCAGTCACGCCGAGGTCGCCGACCGGATCGAGGAGTACCACTCCCTGGGAATCGAGCACTTCGTGCTCTCCGGCTACCCACACCTTGAGGAGGCGTACTGGTTCGGCGAGGGCGTCGCCCCCGAACTCGCGGCGCGCGCACTGCTGGACCGCGCGCCGGTCTCCCCCCTCGCGGGTGTGCCCGCCACCAACGGCCGGCCGGCGTCCGCGCCGGGCGGCGCCCCACTGCTGCTCTCCGGGGGTCGCTGAGCGGCAGCGGGCACGTGTGTGGCCGTCCGTCCGTCCGCTCCGTCCAGCGGCCGGACGGCCACTCGATGTCGCGCCGCCCGAAGGCGGCCTCAACTCAAGAGCCGGGACTCCCGCGCGGCGTCATGCGGGAACAATTGCAGCACGTCGTCGCTCTGGTGCGAGACCATCGCGCCATCGTGCAGGTGCTGCCACGTTCTGCCGGCATGCACGCGCTACGCAGCGGCCCACTCACGATCCTGACCCTCCCGGACGACACGCCCGTGGCATACGTAGAAGCCCCACACACAGGCCAACTCCTCGACAGCGCAGAGCAGGTGCGCGCTTGCCGACTGTCCTACGATCTCGTACGGGCCGCCGCCCTGCCGCCTCAGGCGTCCCTGGAACTGATCGAGTCAGCCTTGGAGGAGTACGGCACATGAGCAACAACCGCACAGCGTGGCGCAAGAGCAGCTACAGCAGCGGTGATGGCGGCAACTGCATCGAAGTAGCGGACGGCATACCCAACCTGATCCCCGTCCGAGACAGCAAAGATCCCCACGGCCCCACGCTGACGTTCGACGCGGCCGCCTGGGCCGCGTTCGTGGTCGGCGTCAAGGCCGGAGACTTCCAGCGTCGCGCAGGCGAGAGCACCGTACGTCGGCCGCGAACCGGCCCGAGCAGCCAAATCCGGCGAAGATCCCGATCAAGGCGGAATGCGACGTACGTCGCATTTTCCGGCGACCTCTTCCGTCGCCCCGCGGCGATTTGTTACACACGACAGATTGATCCGCACACGCGAATCGGGAATTTCACCATGCGAGACGACTCCCCCAACGAAAATCTGCACCTGATGGAAATAGACCTCACCCGCGAAGAAGCACGCCGCCGGGCCGAGGTCATCGCCGCGCTGGGCGAGGACTGGGACCCGATCGCGGTGCTGGAGGGCGAGGAGGAGGCGTACCGCCGCCTCTACTCCGGTCTGGACGAGGAGCAGCGGGCGGTCTACCGCCAGCTGCGGGAGGCCGGTGTGCTGCCGCCCCGCGAGGGGGACGAGAATGCTGCCGATTGATCCCAGCGCCGACATAGGCCGCAGGGCGTGGGTGCCGTGCCCGCGCTGTGAGGACCACCAGGGGTGCGACCCGTGCGCGGCCGGACGCAACTGCCCGGACCACTGGCGCTACCTGCTCTCCAACCGGGGCCGTCTGCTGCACCTGCAGTGCCCGAACTGCACGCACCTGTGGTCCTGGGACTCCGGTTTCGGCGCCCAGCCGCCGACCCCGCTCAACTGACCCGGCGTACGCCGGTCACTCACCGCTCGCTCCGGCTCACGGCGAGTACCGCGATGTCGTCCTGCCGCCTGCCCTCTGCATGTCGGGCCACGTCCCGTAGCAGGGTGTCCACCAGCTCGTCCGGCGAGGCGAAACGTACGCCGGTGAGGCGTTCGACGGGATCGTAGAAGGCACCGGTGCGGTCGCGGGCCTCGGTGACCCCGTCGGTCATGAACAGGAGCGTGCTGCCCGGCACCATCTTGACCGCGTCGGCCGGAGAGCGTCCCTCGCGCAGGGCGCCCATCCCGAACGGGACATCCGGTTCTGCGGGCTCCAGCGCCCGTACCGTGCCGTCCTGTAGCAGGAGCGGCGCCGGATGGCCGCGGTTGATGATCCGCACCCGGCCGTCGTCGGGGTGGATCTCCGCGACGACGGCCGTGACGAAACCCTCCAGCGGTAGGTCTCCGGCCCGGCGGCGTGCCTCGCGTACCGCGGAGTCCTCAAGGCGCTCCACCATCTCCCCCAGCACTGGTTCGGTATCCGCCAGCTCGCGGAACGCCCCCACGACGACAGCGACCGCGCTGACCGCCCCCATGCCCTTGCCTCGTACGTCGGCGACGACCAGCCGCACCCCGTAGGGCGTCTCCTGCACCACGTAGACGTCGCCGCCGATCTGCGCCTTCGCCTGGGCCGCCACGTAGCGCGCGGCCAGCCGCAGCGGGCCCAGCCGGGTGGGTGGGTGCGGAAGCACGGCGCGTTGCGCGGCGACGGCGACGTCGCTCACCGTCACCAACAGCCGCCCCTGGCTGCGCAGTACGTGGTTGAGGTACACCGCGACGACGGCGATGATCGCCACGTTGGCGATGTCGATCGGATGGTTGGCCTGCGGGTGGCCCATGGGCGTCACGCCCAGGATCAGGTCCACCACCACGGCCACACAGCCGACGAGCACTGTCCCGCGTTGGGAGAGGAGCGCCGCCGCCACGGCCGGTGCCGCCGCGAGCAGCGGCGATGAGGAGTACTGGGGCGGTGTGGAGACGTCGAAGATCACGCTGATGACGATCAGCAGCGCCGGGAGCCACCGCAGATTGCGGACTCCACGCGGCCCGGCCGTCGCGTCCGCCGCACTCGTCTTCCCGCGGGTGGACCACATCGTTTCCAGCCTGCCGGACCGGCACAAGCCGCGCACGCCGAGTCACCGTCCGCCACTACGCAGAGCAAGCGTTGACGACTTAGCGCTGCTACACGAAGGACCAGCCCGCACCGAAGCCGACATCGAAAGCGCTTGGTTCGCGCCACGCACTAATTAGTTTGTGCCACATTCTAAAAAGTTTGCTGCACGTACTATCGGCGCTACGCTGGCGGCATGACCGCATCCGCCCCATCCGGAACCGGCAGGTCCCGGCGCGTGCCGGACCTCGGCGTCACCGACGGACTCGTCCAGCTGTCGTTCCTCGTCCAGGGCGTTCTGGCCCGCGCCGCCGACGCGCACGGCCTGTCGGTCCAGCAGGCGCGCCTGCTCGGCATCCTGCGGGACCGCGAGCCGGGCATGGCCCAACTGGCCGTCGTGCTGGACCTGGACAAGTCCAGCGCGACGGGCCTGGTCAGCCGGGCCGAACGCCGGGGCCTGGTGGAACGCGCCGCCGTACCCGAAGACCGAAGAGCGGTGAGCGTCGTCCTGACCGCCGAAGGCCGGCGCCTCGCCCAGGAGATCGCCGCCGAGGTCGAGCGACAACTGCACCAGGCTGTCAGCGGCCTCACCGAGACCAACCGCAAGCGGCTGTCCCAGCTGGCCAGTCAGGTGGTCCACCACCACGCCGACCGGCACGGCCTCGACCTGTCGACCGGCGTGACCGCCTCGGCGGCCGCCCGCGCCCGGCGTAACTGACCCCAGCCGACCGAACCACGGAGCACGCCCATGCCCACAACTTGCGAACCGTCAACCGGCGACCGGATCGCGGTTGTCGTCGGCAGCACCCGCCCCGGCCGTATCTGCCCCGGCATCGCCGCGTGGATCCGCGACGTGGCGCAGCAGGGCAGCCCACTGCGCTACGAACTGCTCGACCTCGCGGACGTCGGCCTTCCGCTGCTGGACGAGCCCTTCATGGCCGCTCTCCAGCGGTACGAGCACCAACACACACGGCGATGGAGCGCCACCGTCAGCTCCTACGGCGGGAATCGCCCAACTCCGCACCGTCCTACAGGGCCTGCACATGCGCCCCCTGGAACAGCACCTCGAACTGGTCATCACCGAGACCGACATCGACGACAACTGGCAGCTCAAGGACATCGACACCACCCTCCACCCTTACCGCGACCAGATCAGGGCCGTCGACAAGCAGATACGCGAAGCCCTCAACTCCTTGTGACCGTCCCCTTGACGCGAGCAGGTCCGCCTGGTGCGGTGCGCTTGTGGACTCTTCAGCGAAGCCCTTCGTGCTTGATCCCACACGGTGCGGTCTGCACGCCGAGAACGACCGGTTACGGGAGATCGGGCCACTGGTCCCCGTGGAGCTGGTCGGCGGCGTGCGGGCCTGGGCCGTCACCCGCCACGCGACGCTGCAAACGGTGCTCACCGATCCCCGTGTCTCCAAGGACATCCGCCACTGGCGCGCCTGGGCCGACGGCACCGTCCCCGGCAACTGGCCGCTGACCGCCATCGTCGCCGTGAAAGCCATGACCACCGTGGACGGCGCGGATCACCGTCGGCTGCGCGGCCTGGTATCCCAGGCGTTCACGTCGCGCCGCGTCGAGGCACTTCGTCCCCGCGTCGCGCAGCTCACCAATGAGTTGCTGGACCGGCTCGCCCAACTCCCGCCTGGGCCGGTGGACCTGCGGCAGGAGTTCGCCTATCCGCTGCCGCTGCATGTGGTCTGCGAGATGATCGGCCTGCCGGAGGAGCGGCGAGACGAACTGCACACGCTCACCAACGTACTGCTACGTGCGGTGGACACTCCTGAACAGACAGCCAGCCGGACCGGCACCCTCCATCAACTGCTGGCCGAGGTCATAGAGTTGCGCCGCCGGGACCCCGGGGACGACCTGACCAGCGCGCTGATCGCGGCCCGCGACGAGGACGGCACGAGGCTGAGCGAGGCCGAACTCTTCGGCACGGTGCTGCTGATGTTCATCGCCGGGCACGAGACCACGCTCAACCTCATCACCAACGCCGTACGCGCCCTGCTCGGCCACCCCGATCAACTCGCCCTGGTGCGGGGTGGATCGCGCCCGTGGGGCGCCGTGGTGGAGGAGACGTTGCGGTGGGACTCCCCGGTGGCGCACTTCCCGATGCGGTACGCGACCGAGGACCTGGAGATCGACGGCGCGACGCTGCACAGGGGCGACGCGATCCTCGCCTCCTACGCTGCCGCCGGACGCGATCCGGCACAGTACGGCGAGCGGGCGGGCCACTTCGACGTGGCGGCGCCTTCGCCGCGCCATCTGTCGTTCGGCCACGGTGCGCACTACTGCCTGGGCGCCCAACTGGCCCGCCTGGAGGCGGAGGTGGCACTGCCCGCGTTGTTCGACCGGTTCCCGCAACTGGCCCCCGCCGTACCGCTGGCGGAGCTGGAGCCGCTGACCACGGCGGTCAGCAACAGTACGGGCACGCTCCCGGTGCTGCTCGGCGCTCAGCGGTCCAACGGGCGCCGCGCGGTCTCCGGCAGCACCAGGTAGCAGACCGCCGAGACCAGGCACAGCACGGACACGTACCACGGGAACCAGCCCGGGTGCCCGGCCTGCTTGAACCAGGTGCCGACGTACGGTGCCGTGCCACCGAACAGCGCGACGGTCAGCGAGTACGGGAAGCCGATCCCGGCCGCCCGCACCCTGGCCGGGAAGACCTCGGCGTTCACCGCCGCCGCGACCGCCGTGTACCCGGTGAGCAGCACCATGCCCGCGCACTGCACCAGCAGCAGCGAGAAGAAGGCGGACGTGACGAGGTGCAGCAGCGGTACGGCGAGCACCGCGAAGCCCACCGAGAAACCCAGCAGCAGGGGTTTACGGCCGATCCGGTCGGAGAGTGCGCCGCCGAGCGGCTGGAGGACGGCGAAGAACGCCAGCGAGATCGTGCCCGCTGTCAGTGCGTCGCCCTTGTTGAAACCCGCGTTCACCGTGGCGTAGGTGGGCAGGTAGGTGGTCCAGGTGTAGTAGGCGATCGTGCCGCCCACGGTGATGCCGCAGATCAGCAGTGAGGCACGCGGATACTGGCGCAGTGCCTCGAACAGCCCTGGCCGCGGGGCCTTTCCCTGCTCCTCGCTCCGGGTCTCGACCGCGCCACGCCGGATCCAGAAGCCCACCAGGCTGATCACGGCCCCGAACAGGAACGGCACCCGCCAGCCCCAGTGCGCCATCTGGCCGTCACTGAGCAGGTGGGCGAGGAGCGCGGCGATCCCGGAGGCCACCAACTGGCCGATGGTGGTGGACACGTACTGGAAGCTGGAGAACAGCCCGCGCCTGCCCGGCCCGGCGGACTCCACCAGGAACGTCGTGGAGGCCGCGAACTCACCGCCCACCGAGAGGCCCTGCACCAGCCTGGCGATCACCAGTACCACCGGAGCCAGCAGGCCGGTGGCCGCGTACGTGGGGGTCAGCGCGACCAGCAGGCTGCCGCCGCCCATCAGCAGGATGGTGACGGTCAGCGCCGCGCGTCGGCCACGCCGGTCGGCCACCGCGCCCATCAGCAGCCCACCGACCGGCCGCATGAAGAAGCCGACCGCGAAGACCGCGAAGGTGGACAGCAGCGGCACCAGGGAGTTGCCCGCGCCCTTCGGGAAGACCTGGTCGGCGAAGTAGACGGCGAGGAAGGAGTAGGCGTACCAGTCGTACCACTCGACCGCGTTGCCGATGGAGGCGGCGACGAGCTGCCGTACGGACGCGCGGGGCGGCAGCGGGGGGCGCACGGTCGCTATGGGGCCGGGGTCGGTCATCTCGTACGTGTTCCTTCGTGCGGGCTCGCCTGCCAGGGTCGGCAGGCTGATCAACCGACTCTCCCCCTCGGGTATGCCCGCTACACGCGGTGAAACACGGAATTCATGATCGGGCATTCATCGGATGTCTGCTTCACTCCGGTTGATCGTTAGGGCACTATGGGCCCAGCACGATCCACCGGCAGGCGAGTACAGCGGAGGCGGCACGTGCGGGTAGCGCTGTTCATCACATGCGTTAACGACGCGTTGTACCCGGGAACAGGCCGGGCGGTGGTGACGCTGCTGGAGCGACTGGGTGTCCAGGTCGACTTTCCCGCCGAGCAGACCTGTTGCGGCCAGGTGCAGTACAACACCGGCTACCGCCACCAGACCGAGCCACTGGTCAGACGATTCGCCACCGTTTTCGCCGACTACGACGCCGTGGTGACCCCGTCCGGCTCGTGCGCCGCCATGGTGCGCGAGCACTATCCGCGCATCGCGCGGCGCGCGGCGGACGAGGGCCGGAACGGCGAACTGGCGGAGTTGGCCGGGCGGACCGTGCCCAAGGTCCACGAACTGTCCGAGTTCCTGCTGGATGTGCTGCGCGTCGAGGACGTGGGCGCGTACTTCCCGTACACGGTCGCCTACCATCCGACCTGCCATTCGCTGCGTCTGCTGGGGGTGGGCGACCGGCCGACCCGACTGCTGCGCGCCGTCAGGGGACTTGACCTCGTGGAGCTGCCGGGCGCCGAGGAGTGCTGCGGGTTCGGCGGCACGTTCAGCGTCAAGAACCCCGACGTCTCCGCCGCCATGGGCGCCGACAAGGTGCGCAACGCCGTCGACAGCGGCGCGCGGGTGCTGTGCGCCGCCGACAACTCCTGTCTGATGCACATCGGCGGCACAATGTCGCGGCGCGGCGGCGGGCCACGGGTGCTGCACCTTGCGGAGATCCTGGCCAGCACGGAGGGAAACGTCACATGAGCGACGCCACATCGTTTCCGCAGGCCGCCCGGGTCTCGGTACGGAACGCCCAACTCCGCGGCAATCTGCGGCACGCCACCCACACCATCCGCGCCAAACGCGCCAAGGCGGTGGCCGAACTCGCCGACTGGGACCGGCTGCGGGCCGCGGGCGCCGCCATCAAGGACCGCACCCTGCGCCATCTCGACGACTACCTGCAGCAGTTGGAGACCGCGGTCACCGCGGCGGGCGGCACGGTGCACTGGGCGGTCGACGCGGACGAGGCCAACCGCATCGTCACCCGGCTGGTGAAGGCCACCGGCGAAACCGAGGTGGTCAAGGTCAAGTCCATGGTCACCCAGGAGATCGGCCTCAACGAGGCCCTGGCGGCGGCCGGCATCCGCGCCTACGAGACCGACCTGGCGGAACTGATCGTGCAGCTCGGCGACGACCGCCCGTCGCACATCCTGGTGCCGGCCATCCACCGCAACCGGACCGAGATCCGCGACATCTTCCGCCGCCAGATGGGCCGTTGGGGCCGGCCCGCGCCCCAGGACCTGTCCGACTCCCCCGCCGAACTGGCCGAGGCGGCCCGGCTGCATCTGCGCGAGAAGTTCCTGCGCGCCAAGGTGGCGGTCTCCGGGGCGAACTTCATGGTCGCCGAGACCGGCACACTGGTGGTCGTGGAGTCGGAGGGCAACGGCCGTATGTGCCTGACCCTGCCGGAAACGCTCATCTCGGTGGTCGGCATCGAGAAGACCGTGCCCACCTGGCGGGACCTTGAGGTCTTCCTGCAACTGCTGCCGCGCTCGTCCACCGCCGAGCGGATGAACCCCTACACCTCCACCTGGACCGGCACCACGGACGGCGACGGCCCGCGCGAGTTCCATCTGGTGCTGCTGGACAACGGCCGCACCGACGCGCTGGCCGACCAGGTGGGCCGCCAGGCCCTGCGCTGCATCCGCTGCTCGGCGTGTCTGAACGTCTGCCCGGTGTACGAGCGGGCCGGGGGCCACGCGTACGGTTCGGCCTACCCCGGGCCCATCGGCGCCATCCTCACCCCGCAACTGCGTGGTACAGCAAGTGCGTTGGAGGCCTCGCTGCCCTACGCGTCCTCGCTTTGCGGCGCGTGCTACGAGGTGTGTCCGGTGGCCATCGACATCCCGGAAGTGCTGGTCCACCTGCGCGAGCGGGTCGCCGAAGGCGGTTCCGCGACCCGCGACGGGGCCAGGGTCACCATCAAACCGGCGAAGGGCCACGCCGCCGAGCGGGCCGCGATGCGCGCCGCCCGCTGGGCGTTCGAGCATCCACGGGCGCTGCGCGCGGGCGAGCGGCTGGCGGCACGCACCCGGCGGGCGCATCCGGCCCGGCTGCCGGGCCTGTCATGGAGCGCCAGCCGGGATCTTCCGACGGTACCGCCCGAACCGTTCCGGGACTGGTGGCAGCGCACCCACGGCGGCGAGGAGGCCAAGTGAGCAGCCGGGAGACCATCTTGAACCGCATCCGGCAGGCGCTGACCGACGTGCCGCTCGCCGAAGCTCCCCAGGACGTGACGGTCGACCGCTCCTACCTGCGCCGCCACGGCGAGCGCACCCCCGAGCAGACCGCCGAACTGCTCGCCGAGAACCTGGCCGACTACCGCGCGGTGGTGCACCGCTGCACCGATGCGGAACTCCCCGCCCGCATCGCCTCGTTGCTGGCTGCGCACGGATCGCGCACGGTGGTCGCCCCGGCGGGCGTCCCGGCACGTTGGCTGGCCGACAGCGTGGCGGTGGAACGCGTTCCGGAGGAGTCCACCGCCCGCCAACTCGACACGGTGGACACCGTGGTGACCGGTTGCGCCCTCGCGATCGCCGAAACCGGCACCGTGGTCCTGGACGCCTCACCGGACCAGGGCCTCCGCCGGGTGACCCTGGTTCCTGACCACCACATCTGTGTGGTCCGCGTCCCTGAACAGGTGGTCGACTCCCTCCCCGAAGCGCTGGAACGCCTCTCTCCGCGACGCCCGTTGACCTGGATCTCCGGCCCCTCGGCCACCAGCGACATCGAACTCGACCGCGTGGAGGGCGTCCATGGGCCACGGACGCTGGAGGTGGTGCTGGTCAGGGGCTGACGGTCCAGCCCGCGGCGACGCCAACGGCGGTAGCGTTCGCGTCCACCTGCCGGAAATCCAGCAGTTCCACCCCGTGTATCGGTCTCCTTGGACGTGATCCTCCCGCACCCCTCCGCCGTTGACGGGCCGGGGCGCCCTCTGCGCAGCCGCCCGTGGCGCCACTGGTGACGCTGGAGCCTGCCCCCTGATCACGTGACCTGGCGTCAGCCACCAAGGGGTGGGGCGGCACGGGGGCGGAGAAGCTGCGAACGTGCGCGGATGCTAGCTTCCTGCACCGTGATGGGGCACCGGGACAAGACCAGGTCGGCCTACGACGGGGTCGTCGAGCTGTATGCGTCGATGTTCGCCAATCGGTTGGAGACCCGGCCGTTCGCGCGGAACATGATCGGCACCTTCGCCGAGCTGGTGCGTGGGACAGGGAACCCGCAGGTAGCCGACATCGGGTGCGGACCTGGACATCTGACGGCCATGCTGCACGACATGGGGCTGGACGCCTTCGGGATCGACCTCTCCCCGGCCATGGTCGAACACGCCCGGCGGGCCCATCCGGCGCTACGGTTCGAGGAAGCGCGAATGGAGGACCTGCCGGTCGAGGACGGCGCGCTCGGCGGAGTGCTGGCCCACTACTCGATGATCCATACCCCGCCTGGGGAATTGCCCGCGCTGCTCGCCGAGCAGGTGCGTGTCCTGGCACCAGGGGGCCTGCTCCTGGCCTCGTTCTTCGCAACCGACGGACCGGAGGCGGTCCGCTTCGATCACAAGGTGACGCCCGCCTATAGCTGGCCGGTGGACCGGTTCGCCGAGTTGCTGGCTGGGGCCGGGCTCGTCCCGTTCGCCCGGCTGCTCCACGACCCGGCCTCCGAGCGGGGCTTTCTCGACGCCCACTTGCTGGCCCGCCTCCCCTAGAACGGTCCCGTGGCCTTGTGGCAACCGGCATCGGCGCTGGTCGCTGGACGAGACCTGGGAGCGGCCCCTGGACGGATGTCGTGCCGTCGCCACCCGCTACGACGAACGCCAGCTCATCTACCACGGCACCGTTGAGGTCGCCTCGATCCGCATCTGGCTCCAAGCCCCTGTCACATGATCACTGGACAGTCCCTAGCACTCCAACACCGCCGCGCTGGTCGCTCCGGGCTCCATGGAGACCGTCAACACCCTGGTTCCCATGGGGTGCTGGTCCTCGATGACCCGTTGCAGGGTCATCAGGACGCCCGTTGGGCGCCCGCACTCGGTGATGCGGGTGCTGTGGGAGCCGAAGCGATCGCGGAAGCGGCGCTCCAGGGCGGGGCTGTCGGTGTGCAGGGCGACACGGTCGATGCGGGACCAGGCGATACCGGCCTCCCGTAGGGCGCGGCCGATCAGGCGGTCCAGCTCCCGGTCGGCGGTGTCGCGGCCGGTGACCACGGAGCGGACACGGTTGTGCGGCCAGTGCTGTTCGGCGAGGAGAACGACGGCGGTGCCTTCGTTGGTGGGCGCCATCACCAGGCCCTGCCGCAACGTTCCGTCAGTGATCAGATGCCCGGCCACTCTGGCCAGCAGGGCCAGCGCGCTGGTGCCGCCCTCCGCCACCCGGTACGAGCAGGCGCGGCCGACGCCCAGCGCGTCCAGGCCCTGGCGCGCGGCGAGTTGAGCCTGCGCCCCGCCCTCGTGCTCCGTGCCGCAGACCATGTAGTAGGGCAGCACCAGGTCCGCAGCCGCCATCGAGGCCCGCGCCAGCGCGTCTCCGGTCGCCGCGCCGAGTTCACTGGAGCTGCCCACCGCACGGATGCCTATCGCCGCCGCCTTCACGTTGCCGCCCCTCTCCGCTGTGTCGCTTGATGCGCGGCTGTGTCCGGTGCGGACCGCCGCGTACGCCAATCTATGCGGCATGGACGGGCATCTCGGTCATGTCGCACCCGTCTTGACTTGCCTCTGGCGTCCGAAAGAGCCTTCTTGACGTTGTGTTGATGTAGCGGCGACTGGTGCTCCTGGTCAGGCCTGGACGCAATACCGTTGACTTTGGATGTTGTCGGTCGTTGGGTGTGGTGTGCCAAGGCCCGGACGGGTGAAGTCATCGGCGGTTGAGCGGTTCTCGGATCGGATCGCGTTGGGGGTGCTGACGCGCGCGTTTCCGCCGCAGTTGGCCGATGAGGTGATCGCGGAGTGCGAGCGGGTCGAGCAGCGACGTCGGCTGCTCCCCGCGCGGTTGGTGGTCTATTTTGTCCTGGCAATGTGCCTGTTCTCGGGTCAAGGCTACGAGGGGGTCGCGCGGCTGTTGTACATCCGCACCACCTGAGCCGACGGCTACGAGGTTGAACGGTGATGTCGTAGTGCGTCCTTCCAGCCGGAGACACAAACCAGTCCGAGCCGGTCCCAAACGCTGGCTCTGGGCGGCGTCACTACGACACTACGAGTTCGGCCTCACTAGTCGTCGTTGGCAGTCAGGGAGCGTGTGACGCCTTCGTGACGTCATCGAACTTCACGCAAAGCACGGTCAACAGGGCGTCCAGAGTTGTTCATCTGGCAATGATCTTGAACGCCCTGTCTGCACTCCGGACGTACGCCAGCATTCGGAATGATTCGGAATGACTTATCTAGGGAGTGTTCTGAGTTGAGATCACGGGATCGGTCATTCCCGCTCCAGGAGGGTGCCAACTGCGGTAGACCGGCCGTGTGACTCGTGGTGATCTGGCTGATGCCGAATGGGAGTTGGTCGAGCCGCACCTGCCGTTGGGGGCGTTCGGGCCGATCCCTGACCTGCGCGGCTACTTCAACGCGGTGATGTGGCGGTTCCGGACCGGCAGCCCCTGGCGGGATGTGCCGGAGAGCTACGGCTCCTGGTCGACGATCTACGACAGGTTTCGGATGTGGGCGCGTGACGGGGTCTTCCAGACCCTCATGGACGCGATGATCGCCGAGGCAGCGGCCCGCGACGACGTCGACCTCAGCCTGGTCAGCGTGGACTCCACCGTCGCCCGCGCGCATCACCACGCAGCAGGCATGGTGGTCGACCCGGAACTCCTCAAAGACCTGGAGAAGGCCGTGGCGGAGGAAAAGGGGCTGCGGCAAAGGAACAAAACGACCCTGTAGGCGAGGGGCACCAGAGCGGGGAAGACCCCGAGCGGGAACAGCGCCGGGCCCTGCGCCGACGCCGCAAGGCCCGACTGCGAGCCGCTGAACTGGGCCGCTCCCGAGGCGGGTTGACCAGCAAGGTTCATCTCGCCGTCGACCGGCGCTGCCGCCCGCTGTCGATCATCCTCACCCCCGGACAGGCCGCGGACAGCCCGCGCTTCATCCCCGTCCTGGAGAAGATCAAGGTACGCGGTCCCGTCGGCCGTCCCAGGACCCGGCCGGACGCGGCAGCCGGCGACAAGGCGTACTCCTCCCGTGCCAACCGCGCCTACCTGCGCAGACGCAGCATCAAAGCAGTGATCCCCGAGAAGACCGACCAGGCCGCCAACCGCAAGAAGAAGGGACGCTCCGGCGGCCGCCCCGTCAGCCACGACGTCACGCTTTACAAAGAACGCAACACCGTCGAGCGCGGCATCAACAAGTTCAAGGAATGGAGAGGGCTGGCTACCCGTTACGACAAGACACCCGAGAGCTACACTGCCGGACTCCACCTGCGCGGATCCATCCTCTGGCTACGCAGCCTGCCAGCCCTCGCGTGATCTCAACTCAGAACACCCCCTAGGGGACCGGCCGGGGCGCCGGGCCTACATAGCGGGCGTCCGGGCGGATGATCTTGCCGTCCTCGGCCTGTTCCAGGATGTTGGCGCTCCAGCCCACCACGCGGGCGCAGGCGAATGTCGGGGTGAACATCTCCCGCGGCAGACCGCACCGTTCCATGACCACACCGGCGTAGAACTCGACGTTGGTGTGGAGTTCGCGGCCCGGCTTCAGCTCGGCCAGTATCTCCTCGACGCGCCGTTCGACCTCGATGGCGAACTCCACCCGCGGCCCGCCGAATTGCCGCGCCACCTCCTTGAGCATCCGCGAGCGCGGGTCCTCGGTGCGGTAGACGGCGTGCCCGAAGCCCATGATGCGCTCCCCTGCCAGTACGCGTTCGCGGATCCATGAGGTGATGCGGTCTGGGCTGCCGATGGCGTCGAGGGTCTCCAACGCGCGGCTGGGCGCACCGCCGTGCAACGGGCCGGACAGCGCCCCGATGGCCCCGGTCAGGCAGGCCGCGAGGTCGGCGCCGGTGGAGGCGATGACCCGCGCCGTGAACGTTGACGCGTTGAAGCCGTGATCAATGGTGGAGATCAGGTACTGCTCGATGGCACGGGCCCGCACGGGGTCCGGCTCCTCGCCGGTGAGCATGTACAGGTAGTTGGCGGCGTACGGCAGATCGGCGCGCGGTTCGACGGGCTGTAGCCCGCGCCCGAGCCGGTGCAGCGCGGTCAGCAGGGTCGGCACCCAGGCGCAGGCGGCGAGCGCGTCCTCGGCGCGCTGGGCAGGGGTGAGGTCGTAGAGCGGCTGGAACCCGGTGGCCGCCCCGGCCAGCGAGAGAGCGGTGCGCAGCGCGGCCAGCGGTCCGGCGTCCGCGCAGCCGCTGGCGATGGCGGGCAGTGCCACTCGTACGGCGTCGGGCAGCGGACGCAGGGCGGCGGTGCGGGCGGTGAAGGCTGTGCGCTGGGCGGCGGTCGGCAGGTCACCGTGGAACATCAGGTGCCAGACGTCCTCGAAGGTGCGGGTGCGGGCCAACTCGACGGCCGGGTACTGCCGGTAGTGGTAGAAGCCCTCCCGGCCGCGGACCGCGCCCAGCGCGGTGTCGGTGACCACGACTCCCTTGAGGCCGCGGGGGACGTCGATGGGGGCGTCGGCCGGGGCGGGTGCGGATGTGTCGTCGTGGGCGGTGCTGGTCGGCATGGTGTCGTCCTCCGTCAGCTGTCTTTCAACGTTGGCGTCTCGCAACATTGAGTCGACTGTCTATTGTTGACTAGATCTTGTCAACGTTGATTAAATCAATGTGAATGCGGAGCGAAGCGCCACGATGCGATGGGATGGACCGCATGACGGATCAGGCGGCACAGCAACAGCGACTGACCACCAGGGAGGCCGCGCAGCGCCTCGGCGTCAAACCCGAGACGCTCTACTCGTACGTCAGCCGCGGGCTGCTGAGCAGTGAGCGTGTCTCCGGCGGCCGGGGCAGCACGTTCGACGCGGCCGAGGTCGACGAGCTGGCGCGGCGCGGCCGTCGTGTACGCCCCACCGCGTCCGAGGAGCCGCCGGCCGCCGCTCACGCCGTGCCCGTGACCACCGGCATCACCCTCATCGATGACGACCGCTACTTCTTCCGCGGTGTCGACGCGGTCGAACTGGCCGCCCGGTATGACTACGAGGAGGTCGCCCAGTGGCTGTGGACCGGAGCCCTGCGGCCCGGCACACGCTTCACCGCGCCCCCGGACGTGCTGGCCGCCGCGGACCGCTCGGTCGCCGCCCTGCCCCCGCACAGCGGCCTGACCGACCGTCTGCGCGCCGCGACCGTGGCCGCCGCCGTGGCGGATCCACTGCGCTTCGACCTCGCACCGCAGACAGTGGTCGCCGCCGCCCGGGGTCTGATCGCCACGCTGGTCGACGCGCTGCCGCTGGCGGGCGACCGGTTCCACAGGCCGGGCGGCTCGATCGCCCAGCGCCTGTGGTCCCGGCTGGCTCCGAGGGACGCCGACGACACGTCGATCAAGGTCCTTCAAGCGGCACTTGTACTGCTGATCGACCATGATCTGGCCGCCTCCACAGTCGCCGCCCGGGTCGCCGCCTCGTCCCGCGCGCACCCGTACGCGGTGGTCTCGGCCGGGCTGGGGGCCGTCGACGGCCCGCTGCACGGCGCCGCCAGCGGGCTGGCGCACCGGATGCTGACGGAGGTGCTGGAGCGCGGCAGCGCGGGCGCCGTCGTCTCCGACCACCTGCGCACCGGACGGGCCGTGCCCGGGCTGGGCCACCGGCTCTACCAGGGTGAGGACCCGCGGGCGCGGGCGCTGTTCGAGTTGCTGGCCCAGGTGCCGTCGGCCGAGCGGGCCCTGGGTGCCGCACGGGCCGTGGAGCGGGCGGCGGCCCGGGATGTGCCGGTGCACGCCAATGTCGACCTGGCGCTCGCGGTGCTGTCGGTCTCGGCCGGGATGCCGATCGACGCGGGCGAGACGGTGTTCGCGGTGGCCAGGACCGCCGGGTGGATCGCACACGCGCTGGAGGAGTATGGCGAGCGGCCGTTGCGGATGCGCCCGCGCGGCCAGTACACCGGCCCGCGCCCGCCTCAGCCGCTGCCCTGAGTCAGCCCACCGCTTCCACCGCCGCCAACTCCTTTTCAAGGATGGCCGGTTGGGCGTCCGAGGGCGCCAACCGCGCGTCACGGCGGACCAGTTCCGCGTACCGCCCGCCCATGGCCAGCAGTTCGTCGTGCTTGCCGCGCTCCACGATCCGGCCGCGGTCCAGCACCACGATCTGGTCGGCGTCCCGGACCGTGGACAGCCGGTGCGCGATGGTGATCGTGGTGCGTCCGGCGGCGAGCGCGTCGATGGCGTCCTGAACGGCGTGTTCAGTGCGGGTGTCCAGGGCGCTGGTCGCCTCGTCCAGGATGAGCACCGGCGGATCGCGCAGGATCGTGCGGGCGATGGCCAGCCGCTGCTTCTCGCCTCCGGAGAAGCGGTAACCGCGCTCGCCGACCACGGTGTCGTAGCCGTCCGGCAGTCCGGCGATGTGGTCGTGGATCTGCGCGGCCCGGGCGGCGGCGGTCAACTCCTCGTCCGTCGCGTCCGGCTTGGCGAACCGCAGGTTCTCCGCCACCGAGGAGTGGAAGAGGTAGGTCTCCTGGGAGACCACCCCGACGGCGCGGGAGAGCGTGTCGAAGGACAGGTCCCGGACGTCGACTCCGTCGATGGTGACCCGGCCCGCGGTCACGTCGTACAGCCTCGGCACCAGATAGCTCAGCGTGCTCTTGCCGGAACCGGTGGCGCCGACGATGGCGAGGCTGCCACCCGCCGGAACCGTCAAGTCGACGCCCGAGAGGGTGAGTTCCGGCGCGTCGGCGTCGTAGCGGAAGTCGACCTTGTCGAAGCTCACATCACCGCGGACCTCGTCCAGCCGTACCGGGTCCGGGCGTTCGGTGATCTCCACGGGCAGGTCCAGGTACTCGAAGATCCGCTGGAACAGCGCTATGGAGGTCTGCACCTGCACACCGGTCTGCAACAGGCTGACCGTGGGCCGGAACAGGCCCTGCTGAAGCGAGACGAACGCCACCAGCGTGCCTATGGAGATGGTGGGTCCGCCGAAGTGCAGCGCGATCCCGGCCGCCCAGTAGATCAGGGCCGGCATCGCGGCCATCACGATGCTGATGGTCGACATCCGCCAGCGTCCGGCCATGTCGGAGCGCACCTCAAGGCCGACGAGCTGCTCCGACTCGTCCTCGAAGGCGCGAGTGAGCGAGTCGGCGCGGCCCATGGTGCGGCCCAGCAGGATGCCGCTGACCGACAGCGATTCGGTCACTATCGCGGACATCGCGGCCATCTGCTTCTGCCGCTGCGTGGTGATCTTCCGGCGTTCGCGGCCCACCCGGCGGCTGATGGAGACGAAGACCGGCAGCAGCAGGAGGGAGGCGACGGTCAACCGCCAGTCGAGGGCGAGCATCGCCACGATGGAGGCGATGACGCTGGTGGTGTTGGAGACGATCGAGGTCGCCGTGTTGGTGACGGTCGCCTGCATCCCGCCGATGTCGTTGGCGATGCGGGACTGCACTTCGCCGGTGCGGGTGCGGGTGAAGAACGACAGCGACATGCGCTGCAACTGCGCGTAGACGGCGGCCCGCAGATCGTGCATGACGCGCTGGCCGACGGTGGTGGAGATCAGCGTCTGCAACACCCCGAAGACGCTGGTGATCACGGCGGTGGCGATCATGCCGAGGGCGAGCAGGCTGAGCAGTCCGGTGCGGCCGTGCGGGATGGCGGTGTCCAGGATCGCCCGCAGCAGGAACGGTGAGGCGATCGAGACCAGCGAGGAGGCCGCGACCAGCAGCAGTACGACGGTCAGCCGCCAGCGGTAGGGACGGAACAGCCGCAGGATCCGCCGTACGTCGGCGGGGCGGTCGGGGTCCTTGGGCGGCGGGGTCCAGTCGATGTCTCGGGAGTGCGGATTCATGTGCTCCTACGGAGGGCTAGGGGAAGGGTGCCTGGGTTTTGGGACACCGCGCCGCGCCTCGGCACCGTGTCGACATATGTGAGGGTAGTTCATTGTTACCTATATTCACAATGAGTTTGGTCCTGATAACCTATGGCCCATGACCACCGGAACAGCGCCATGACCACCGAGACCGGGGAAGCCACCGGAAACCTCGCCGACCAGCTGCTGCAGCTGACCCGGCGACTGCACCGCAGGCAGAAGGAACATCTGCGGCCACTGGGCATCACCCCCGCCATGTCACGGCTGCTGCGCACGGCAGCGCACAGTCCCGACCCGCTGCGCATGGTGGACCTCGCCCAGCGTCTCGACGTGGTACCGCGCGCGGTCACCTCACTCGTCGACGGACTGGAGGGGTACGGAATGGTCCGCCGGATGCCCGACCCGGCGAACCGGCGGGTGGTACGGGTGGAACTCACCGACAACGGCCGGGCCGCGCTGGAACAACTGCGCGCCGCCCGCCGCGCGGCCGCCGAGGAACTGCTCGCTCCGCTCGGCCCGGGCCAGCGCCGGCAACTCGGCGAACTGCTCTCCGCGCTGGTCGCCGATCCGGATGGTGGCCACGCGCCCTGCGCGTGACCACCGCCGCGTCAGCCGCCGATCAGACCCAGCGCTGCGGCGCAGCTCACTCCGCCGATGCCCATGAACAGCGGCATCAGCACCTTCAGCTCCACCCAACCGCCGGCCTTGAAGCGCATGAAGTGCGGCGTGCCTATCGGGTACCAGCGCTTGCGGCCAATGGGCAGGGGCCACAGGATCGGGCAGCCGGAGACGGTCAGCGCGTCACCGAGGCAGTGCACCAGGGCGCCGAGGGCGACCGGCACCCCGATCCACAGGTAGTGCTGGTCGGGCTGGGTGAACAGCCAGGACTGCCCCATACCGGGGTCATTGAGGATCCCGGCGAGCAGCCAGGAACCGGCGGCGCCGAGCAGCCAGACCAGCAGGTGGTGGCCGCCCTTGACCTCCTTCCACAGCAACCCGTCGACCGCCAGCACCAGGTGGACGAAGAGCACCCCGAGCACACCCCACCGGCCGCCGTAGGTGGCGATCGCCGACGCGCCCGCGCCGCAGCCCACCGCCCACACCAAGGTGTGGGTCAGCGTGCGGTGACCGCCGTTGCGATGCGGGTCGCCCTTCATCCGGGTGGCGTTGTAGACGCCGAGGGACAGCTTCTCGACGATCTCGCACAGGCCCCGGGACAGCGGCCCGAAGGCGCGGGATATCGTCGCGGGCTTGTGGTCCAGGTCCGGTGCGAGCGCGGCGCCCGCACAGATCAGTGCGCCGACGACCAGGGTCGGCCAGGGCATCGGATGGTGCATCCCGGCGGCCACCGCGCCCACCGCCAGCCATGCCGCCGCTCCGGACAGTGAATGCGCCGGTCCCATCATGGTTGCTGCCCCGCCCCCTTCGGCCCGCCCACGGACGGGAGTTGACACTTCTGCGACCGCACAGCCTATCGGGGAGTGATCTTCATTCTGACCGCCGGTTCCCGGTTGGTCGCCAAAGGCAGGCAAGATGGTTGGGTGACCCTCATCGATCAGCTCCCCGCGTCCCCCGATCCCGACAACCTCTTCGAGGCGTTCTCGTCGTGGACCGAGGAGCGGGGCATCGCCTTGTACCCGGCCCAGGAAGAGGCGCTGATCGAGGTGGTCTCCGGGGCGAACGTGATCCTTTCCACCCCCACCGGTTCCGGTAAGAGCCTGGTGGCCGCCGGAGCGCACTTCACCGCGCTCGCCAACGACCAGGTCACCTTCTACACCGCGCCGATCAAGGCGCTGGTCTCGGAGAAGTTCTTCGACCTGTGCAAGATCTTCGGAACCGAGAACGTCGGCATGCTCACCGGCGACGCGTCCGTCAACCCGGACGCCCCGGTGATCTGCTGCACCGCCGAGGTGCTGGCGTCCATCGCGTTGCGGGACGGCCGGGACGCCGACGTCGGCCAGGTGGTCATGGACGAGTTCCACTTCTATGCGGAGCCGGATCGCGGTTGGGCCTGGCAGATCCCGCTGCTGGAGCTGCCGCAGGCGCAGTTCCTGCTGATGTCGGCGACGCTCGGTGATATGTCGCGGTTCGAGCAGGACCTGACCCGGCGCACCGGGCGGCCGACGACCGTGGTCCGCTCGGCGACCCGGCCGGTGCCCCTGAGCTACGAGTACCGCTCGACGCCGATGACCGAGACGCTCACCGAGTTGCTGGAGACCCACCAAGCGCCGGTCTACATCGTGCACTTCACGCAGGCGGCGGCGGTGGAGCGGGCGCAGGCGCTGATGAGCATCAACATGTGCACCAGGGCCGAGAAGGACGCGATCGCCGAACTCATCGGCAACTTCCGCTTCACCACCAAGTTCGGCCGGAACCTGTCGCGGTTCGTGCGGCACGGGATCGGCGTGCACCACGCCGGAATGCTTCCCAAGTACCGGCGGCTGGTGGAGCGGTTGGCGCAGGCCGGACTGCTGAAGGTCATCTGCGGCACCGACACCCTCGGCGTGGGAGTCAACGTGCCGATCCGCACGGTGCTGTTCACCGCGCTCACCAAGTACGACGGCTCGCGGGTGCGGGTGCTGCGGGCCCGGGAGTTCCACCAGATCGCCGGACGCGCCGGACGCGCCGGGTTCGACACCTCGGGCCTGGTGGTGGCGCAGGCCCCCGAGCACGTCATCGAGAACGAGAAGGCGCTGGCAAAGGCCGGTGACGACCCGAAGAAACGCCGCAAGGTGGTGCGCAAGAAGGCGCCGGAAGGCTTCGTCAACTGGTCCCAGCAGACCTACGAGAAGCTGATCGCCGCCGAACCCGAGCCGCTGACCTCGCGTTTCCGGGTCACCCACGCGATGCTGCTGTCGGTGATCGCCCGGCCGGGCGACGCCTTCGAGGCGATGCGCCGGTTGCTGGAGGACAACCACGAACCGCGCGCGGCCCAGTTGCGGCACATCCGGCGCGCCATCGCGATCTACCGCTCGCTGCTGGATGGCGGTGTCGTCGAGCGCCTGCCTGAGCCGGACGCGGAGGGCCGTATCGTCCGGCTCACCGTGGACCTCCAGTCGGACTTCGCGCTCAACCAGCCGCTGTCCACCTTCGCGTTGGCGGCCTTCGACCTTCTGGACCCGGAGTCCCCCTCGTACGCGCTCGACATGCTCTCGGTGGTCGAGTCCACGCTGGACGACCCGCGCCAGATCCTCGCCGCGCAGCAGAACAAGGCACGCGCCGAGGCAGTCGCCCAGATGAAGGCCGACGGGGTGGAGTACGAGGAGCGCATGGAACTGCTCCAGGACGTGAGCTACCCCAAGCCCCTGGAAGAGCTGCTGTTCCACGCCTACGGCGTCTACCGCAAGAGCCACCCCTGGGTCGGCGACCATCCGCTGTCGCCCAAGTCCGTGGTGCGGGACATGTACGAGCGGGCTATGACCTTCACCGAGTTCACCTCCCACTACGAACTCGCCCGTGCCGAAGGCATCGTGCTGCGCTACCTGGCCAGTGCGTACAAGACGCTTGAGCACACCGTGCCGGAGGACCTCAAGTCCGAGGACCTTCAGGATCTGATCGCATGGCTGGGCGAGATGGTGCGCCAGGTGGACTCCAGCCTGCTTGACGAGTGGGAGCAGTTGGCAAACCCACAGGAGGAGACGGCGGACGAGGCGGCCGACCGCGCCGACCAGGTCAAGCCGGTGACCTCCAACGCCCGCGCCTTCCGGGTGCTGGTCCGCAACGCGATGTTCCGCCGGGTGGAGCTGGCCGCGCTGGAGAAGTACGAGGAACTGGGCGAACTGGACGCCGAGACCGGCTGGGACGCCGACGCCTGGGCGGACGCCATGGACGCCTACTGGGACGAGTACGAGGACCTGGGCACCGGACCGGATGCGCGCGGCCCGAAGCTGCTCCAGATCGAGGAGGAGCCGCAGCACGGACTGTGGAAGGTCCGGCAGGTCTTCGCCGATCCCCAGGGCGACCACGACTGGGGCATCAGTGCCGAGGTCGACCTGGCCGCGTCCGACGAGGAGGGTCGTGCCGTAGTCCGGCTCACGGATGTGGGCCAGTTGTAACCGTGGGAGGTGAAGGTACGCTGACGCCGCCTGAGTTCGCCCCGAGGGAGTCCCGATGACGAATCCCGCAGAACGGCTGGTCGATCTGCTCGATCTGGAGAAGATCGAGGAGAACATCTTCCGTGGCCGCAGCCCGCAGGAGCGGTTGCAGCGGGTGTTCGGCGGACAGGTCGCGGGGCAGGCCCTGGTTGCCGCGGGGCGCACCACCGACGGACAGCGTCCCGTGCACTCGCTGCACGCGTACTTCCTGCGGCCGGGCCGGCCCGGTGTGCCGATCGTGTACCAGGTGGAACGGGTGCGGGACGGGCGGTCGTTCACCACTCGGCGGGTGGTGGCCGTCCAGGAGGGGCGCACCATCTTCAATTTGACCGCCTCCTTCCACCTTCCTGAGCCGGGTTTCGAACACCAGCTACCGATGCCCTCGGTGCCGGATCCCGATCAACTGCCAAAGCTTCCGGACGAGTTGCGCACCCACCTGGGCACCCTCCCGGAACCACTGGAGAGGATGGCCCGGCGGCAGCCCTTCGACATCCGGTACGTGGAGCGGCTGCGCTGGACGGCGGAGGAGATCGAGGGGGCCGAACCCCGCAGTGCGGTGTGGATGCGGGCCGTTGGACCGCTCGGTGACGATCCACTGGTGCACACCTGCGCCGTGACCTACGCGAGCGACATGATGCTGCTCGACGCCGTACGGGTCCCGGTGGAGCCGTTGTGGGGCCCGCGCGGCTTCGACATGGCCTCCTTGGACCATGCGATGTGGTTCCACCGCCCGTTCCGCGCCGACGAGTGGTTCCTGTACCAGCAGGAGTCCCCCATCGCCACGGGCGCCAGGGGCCTGGCCCGGGGCCAGATCTACGACCGCGAGGGCAGGCTCCTGGTCTCCGTCATGCAGGAGGGGCTGTTCCGCAAGGTGGGCAACTGAACCAGCCGCCTCGGCGGAGCCCGCCGCGCTGGCTCAGCGGACGTCGATGCTGAACGTCCGCGAGAACAGACGTACCTTGGGGTGCTTGTCCTTCGGGGACGAGCCCTCCACGAGTGCACCGCGGAACTGCACGACGCCCCTGTGCTGGGCTCGTATCGACATGTTGATCCCGCCCCCGCCGTTGTAGTCACCGCGTGAGCACCTCAGTGTCCGCCAACTCCCGTGGCCGGAGCGCTCCTGTATGCAGAACCTGTTGTAGGTCGAGTTGTCGTCGTCGCCGTTGCCAGTGAGGTGGATCAACTTGCCCACGCGTACGTCGTGCGGTCCGGCCGAGAAGTAGATGTCGGACTTCGCCCAGGCCGAGGTGCTGGCCAGGCCGATCGTTGAGATACCGACGGCGGCGATGACGGCGGCACGCAGGGTGCCGCGGCTGCGGTTGAACATCAGCTTCCCTTCGCTGAATCAGGTGGTCAGACGGACTGGGTACCGGCCAGGGCGACCTCCCCGTTGGCCAAGGCCCGTACCGTGAGTGGTCTAGTCCGTGTAGCTACACAGACAGCGGAAGCACAGACTCCGTTGCGCCTCCGTCTGTCACCGTTCCGCAACAGGCCCCACCCGTTCCGTACTCCGCCGCGCCCGCACGCGTCCTTCGCCCGCTCTATGGAGCAACCGCAGCCATGGCCTACGCGACGAACCCGCGCGCTCCAGCGGCGCCGGCCCGTCCGGCGGCCAAGGCACCGGGGGTGCGGTGCGCGCCCTGTCCAGCGCATGCCCCAGGCAGAGCCTGGCGAACAGGATCTCCTCGGGGTCGTCGGCCGTCAGATGGGACTCGATCACCGCACGCGGGGCGTAGATCCCTGGCCTGCCGGGCGACAGAGTCGGTAGCAGTTGGCGCAGACGCTCCCGCTCCCGGCGATCCGGCACCTCCCGCGCCGTTTGCTCCGGGCCGAGCAGCGCCGCCCACACGGCCGCCTCCTGCCAGGCGTCGGTGGCATCGGCGACCAGCCGTTCGACACACCGGGACCGCCAGCCGCGCGCCCGTAGATCACCGCCCGTCTCGATACGCGCCCGCAGTTCAGCTGGCAGCCGTCGCCCCAGCAGGTGACGGTTGAGCGCACCGAACTCCGCCACCTCGCAGGCAAGATAGAGCCACACCACGACCTGGTACCGGTTGACGTACCAGCGCGCCGGACGGAAACAGCCCGCTCTGGCCAACTTGCCGAACCGGTCCCGGCTGACGCCCAGCAACTCCGCGCCAGCTTCCGTTCCGACCAGGCGCAGCCTGTCACGCAACGTGTCCGGAAAGCCGTTCTCGGCGCGCAGACGCTCCAGTTCCGTCCGGCTCACCATCCGGTGTTCGCCCAGCGCTCCGCGATGCTCGCCCGGCACCGTACGTACCTCACCAAGCTGCACCGCCAACTCGAACTCCCTTTGGTTCAGGCCCAGTTCACCCCGTGCGACGGAAGGACCACACACGGTCTCCGGCCACTCCCCCGTGATCCCCATCTGCTGCCCAGCGACGCCCATGACGAATCCCCCTTTTGTCGGCCGTTCCCCAACGGCCCTTCAATCACTGTCAGTAACCACGGTAGCCCCGTGCACGGACAGCGCGGCAAGCCTGTGGATAACTCGAATCCGGCGCGCGACGTGGATGCGTTCACGCGTCACGCGCCCATCGATCGGGGCGACGAGGGGCGACGTCGAGTGCAGGCAGCGTCGCGGCCCAGCGAGCGGTCACCCGAACCACCGCACACGGCGCTCCCAAGGCGACAGCGGCCTGGCAGGGCGAAACGGACTGGAGGAAGCACGGAGAGCCCGCTCCCTCGGCTGAACTCGCCTACGTCTAGAGGGACTTCAGCCCATCGATGACATGCCGCAGCACGCCGACATCCGGCCGCTCACCCGAGACGTCCGGTGGGACCACATGGACGCGCCCCGCATCCAGCAGGTCGCCGAGCAGAACACGGACCACCGCCACCGGAAGGTCCGCCTCGGAAGCCAACTCGGCGACCGAGCGCGGCTGCCCCACACACCGTTCCAGCAAGGCGAGGTGGTCCTCGCCGAGGGCATCGCCGCACGCCTCGGTCCCGGTCCCGGCATCGGCGGCCACGACCGTGATCAGTTCGATGTCGGCCGCCGCCGCGTCGGGCTGGGTGCGCCCGCGGGTGACGGTGTAAGGGCGGACCATCGGCCCTGCCTCGTCGTCGTACCAGAGCGCGCCCGATTCACCCGGCAGCCGGTCCACCTCGGGTCACGTCCCGGCAGGGTCGTCGGTGGCTCGGGGGGCGACGCCGAGGTGTTCGCCGACTCGGTGCACCAGCAGCGTCATCTCGTAGGCTATCTGCCCCACATCGGCCCCGGCGCCGGTCAGGACGGACAGACAGCTTCCGTCGCCAGCGGCGGTGACGAAGAGGAACCCGTCGTCGAACTCGATCATCGTCTGACGCACCACCCCGGCCCCGAAGTGCAGCCCGGCGCCCTTGGCCAGACTGTGGAAGCCAGCCGAGACTGCCGCCAGATGCTCAGCGTCCGCTGCCTCCAGATCGCGGCTGGCGCCCGTCACCAGCCCGTCACTGGACAGGACCAGGGCGTGCTTGACGGACTCGACACGATCGGTCAAGTCGTCCAGCAGCCAACCGAGTCCGGCCCGGTCCCCCGAGGTGGTGGCACTGTTCACGGTGATCCCCCGTCTTCTTCTCTCGACTTCTGTACGGCGGCCAGCCCCGAGCGCCCACGGGCGAGGCCTCGTGCGTAGGCCGCGTAAGTGGAACGAGCCGCCTCTGGCGATCGTTCCCTGTCCGTCCCGACTGTCACGTCTTTCCCGTCCACCCCAACTGTCCTGTCTGTACCGTGCCCCTGGGACTCCTCGCCGGTGAAACCAGGGTGGTCGTGCACGGTTCGCTCATGGGTGGGCGGCTCGTCGTGCAGACGCCGCGCCGGACCGCCCTTGGGCACCCGTCCCCTGGGTACCCGTAGCGGAAGCCCGGCCGCGGTGGTGGTGCGGGTGTCCGGTGCGCTGGCCCTCGCTGCGGCTGGCACGGCCACAGGCTGACGGCCCCTGCCCTCGCGCGCGCCGTCCCTGACGCGGCTCGTGCGATCACCCTCCCCGCCGACGCGTTCGCCCTCCCGTACGACAACTTCCCCCGCGCCACGCTCTTTCACACGACCCGCGCGCACACCGACCGTTTCCAGCCGTTGCTCCGTACCGCCCGGGCTCTCCCGATGCTCCTCGGCCGGAGCCAGCAGTTCCAGGGGCAGCAGGACGACGGCGGCCGTGCCCTGTTCCTCGGTGCGGTGCAGCGCGACCCGCACACCGTGGCGGGCCGCGAGGCGTCCCACGGTGAACAGGCCGAGCCGGTCGGTCTCCGGCAGGTCAACGGTGTCGGCGGCGATGCGCAGTTCCTGGTTGGCCTCGGCGACGCGCTCCACGCTCATGCCCAGACCGTGGTCCTCGATCCGGATGGCCAGCCCGTCGGAGACCTCCTCGCAGCCGACCTCGACGCTGGTGTTCGGCGGCGAGAAGGCGGTGGCGTTCTCCATCAACTCGGCCAGCAGATGCAGCACATCGGCGACCGCGGCACCCGCCAGGGCCGTCCTGGGCAGCCTGTGCACCACGATCCGCCGGTAGTCCTCCACCTCGCCGACCGCCGCCTGGACGACCTCCACCAGCCGTACCGGCCGCCGCCACGCCCGCCCAGGAGCGTTACCGGAGAGGATCAGCAGCCCCTCCGCGTGCCGCCGCATGCGCGTCGTCATGTGGTCGAGCCTGAACAGGTCGGCGAGCTCCGCCGGATCCTGCGTGCGCCGCTCCATGGCGTCCAGCAGCGTCAACTGCCGGTGCAGCAGCACCTGGCTGCGCCGGGCCAAGGTGGTGAAGACCGCGGAGATCCCGCGCCGCAGCCGGGCCTGCTCGACCGCCGCGCCCACCGCCGCCCGCTGTGCCACCCCGAACGCCCTTCCCACCTGGCCGATTTCGTCGTCGCCGAGTTCTTCGTCGGTGAACTGCCCGGTGTCGTCGGCGCCGGTCACGTCATCGACGGGGGCGCCCTCCCGCAGCCGCCGCATCACCTCGGGCAGCCGCCGTCCCGACAACTCCTGGGCGGCGTCCCGCAACGCGGTGAGCCGTCCGGCGATCTGGCGGCTGATGCGCAGCGAGATCAGCAGTGAGCCGACGACCGCGCCGAGCCCGGCGAGGCTGACGCCCGCGGCCCTGGCCAGTACGGTCATGCCCTGGGTGTGCGCCTCGTCGCCGACGTGCCGGGCGGCCTGGTCGTCGATGGTCTCCAGTTGCGCCAGCGCGGCGTCCGCGGTCTGCCGCCACTGCTGGACGCCGAACCCGGTGGCGACGGTCAGCGGGGCCGCGGTACGGGCCGACTCCTCCAGGGAGTACAGCGACCAGCCGACACTGCCGTTCTCGAACTTCTGGAGCTTCGCGCTGTCGGCGGGCGGCAGTTCGGGCGCGTAGATCTCGTGCAGCAGTTTGCGGCCGTCAATGGTGCCGATCAGGTCGCGGTACTGCCCGTCGGTCATGCCGTTGGCGGCGCGACCGCCGGCGACCATGGCGTCCTCCTGGGAGAGCAACTCACGGGCCCTGGCGAGTTCGACCACCACCGCTCCCATTCGGGCCACTTCACCGGTCTGGAGTTCGGTAAGGGACCCGCACAGCCGGAACCCCGGGTCGATCAGCGCCGAGTAACGGTCCAGGATCTGCGACCAGTTGGTGCGCCGCGCGGTGACCTGTTGCCGTAACCGGCCGAGTCCGTCCACGCCGTTGAGCAGGTCGTCGACGCGCGCCTTCTCGTCGGCGGTGAGGGTGGGACTGTGACGGCGCCACCGGGTGTGGTCGCGCAGCACCGCGAGGCGCTGGTCCGTCGCCCGCTGCGCAGCGACCAGTTGGCGGGCGTCCCTGGTGCCGCCGGACGCCACGTACTCAACGGCGGTGCGGCGCTCCTGTTCAAGTCCCTCCACCAGCTCGGTGGTCGGCGTGCCGTAGTAGTGGTACGCCGCGGAGACCCGGATGAGCGCCCAGGCACCGCGTACGGTGGTGAAGGAGCTGTACGTCCACAGCGCGGCGAGCGAGACCATGGGCACCAGGAGCAGTACCAGGAGCTGCGTGCGGATGGTGCGGGGGCGCAGGCGCATGGTCGGGAGGATCCTCGGTAGCTGGCGGCGCGCGGAACGAGCGGAGCCGCCGCCCCACGGGTTCTTCGCGGGTTCATCACAGACCCGACACAGGCCGGGGTGCCGCGTGCGGTACCGGGTCCGTGCGGGACCCGCACAGTCTGGTACGGACTTCCCCCCGGAACCCCGTGACTGTGACATGTCACAACTGATCGTCTCGTCGGCGGGACTCGTCACACTCGTCCGAACACGTTCGGCCGTCGCCTGATCATGGCAGCATGAGGCCCGCAGCCGACCGCGAGGAGCCGACCGCCATGCCCCACGACATGAACAACGACCCGGCGAGCGTCCGGGCGTTCTTCGGCGGCAAAGCCGACACCTGGGACAGCAAGTACCCGGACGACACGCCCGTTTACGAAGCGGGCGTCGCCGAACTGGGGCTGCGCACCGGCCAGTCGGCTCTCGACGCGGGCTGCGGCACCGGCCGGGCACTGCCCGCCCTGCGCGCCGCCGTCGGCGCGAGCGGCGTCGTCATCGGTGCCGACCTCACTCCCGAGATGCTGAGCGCCGCCGTACGGGCCGGACGCGACCGCGTCGCGCTGCTCGTGGAGGCGGACGCGGCCCGGCTGCCGCTGCGCGACGGCCGCCTCGACGCGGTCTTCGCCGCCGGACTCGTGCACCACCTGCCCGATCCGGCGGCGGGGCTGCATGAGTTCGCCCGGGTGTGCCGCCCCGGGGCGCGGCTCGCCCTCTTCCACCCCCTCGGGCGCGCCGCACTAGCCGCCCGCCGGGGACACTCCCTGTCCGACGACGACGTACGCGCCGAACCCAACCTGCGCGCGCTGCTGGCCGCCACGGGCTGGCGGCTGACCAGGTACGACGACGCCGAGGACCGCTACCTCGCGCTGGCCGTCAGGCTGGACGGCTGACCCTGCCCGGCTCGCGGCAGGCACGCCTCGGCCACCGGAGTACCGGGGTCTGCGTCAAGGCGACGCCGGGCCCGGCGTCGCCTTGACGCAGACCCCGCGGAACAGGCGGACGAAGTGACCACGGCGCGGCACGGCCAGCAGGCCAGCTGTGGCGGGGCTCGGGGACGAACGGTTCCCCCCGGAGTGGAGTCAGCGGCTCATTAACCCTCGACTCCGCTGTTACCTGCTGGTTAAGGTGCGCGGACGACTCTGGCGGACGGACCACGACCGGGAGACTCAGGTGTCCGGAGACGACGACGCGCTCTATGTGCTGACGGCCGTGATGTTGACGCCCGCGCAGTTCCCCGGCGCGCTTGGCGACGACTATCCGGCGGCCTGCGCGGCGCTCGGTCTCCGGCCGGTCACCAGAGGGTACGGGCTGGTGCTGGGCCAGGACGGCAACGGTGCGCGGTGGACGGTGGTGACCCGTGACACCGCACTGGTCGCGCTGGCCATCGCCACCTGGGACTGCGGGATGGCGTACGACCTGTCGCCCGGCGATCGGGACATCGTCGTCTCACTGCCCGGCTGGCCGCTGACCCTGGCCGTCTCGGCGCCGGGGCTGGCCGAGCCGCACGACCCGCCGCAGGAGGAGGGTGACCGTCCGCCGCTCGTACCGCCGGACACCGAGCAGTGGGGGCCCGCCCAACGGCGCCTGGGCGCCGACGAGATCGCGTTGCGGTGGCACACCTGGCGGTCACAGGTCGACGACGAGAACTTCGCGGCACCCGGCGAGGGACGCAATCCCGCGGTACGGCGAGTGCTCGCCGAGGCCCAGGCGTACACGGACGACCCTCCGCCGCCCGGCCGCATACGGTCCTCCTACGCGGAGGGCGGGGCGCGTTCACTGCGCGCGGACGGCCCGGGGTGGAGCATCGTCGCAAGGACGGACGACATCGCCTTCGTACTGCTGGACGACAAGCCGGGCGAGGTACTGCCCGTCGGACGGGGGCCCGAACTGCCCGCTCTCCTTGAGGCGTTGGACAAGCTGGCGGTTCGAATCGACTGAGTGGAGAGCTCTCCGGGGGCCTCGCCCCCCGGAACCGGCCTCGGGGCCCATAGCCCCAACTTCCCTGCGGCGCTTGCCTGGCTGACTTGGCATCACGTATGCGTCGACAACATCAGCCGCGCCGATCCGCAACGCAATGTCCGAATCGGTGTACGTTCGCCACGGCTCAACCGGAGCCGTTTGATTCGCCTTACCGGCAGGTTGCCCACCCGACACCTGGTCAACACCCGCTCCACACAAGCCCATCACACCGCAGACTTGTCAGGTAAACGTCAAGTGAATCCTAACGCGAGACACTTTTACGCCACCCATACGCCACACCACACTGGCCATATGCGAATGCCTCTACGCGCGTTGCTTTCCCGCGGTTCCGCGATGATCCTCGCCGGAACGATCATTCTCGGCCCCACCACCGTGCTGGCCGGACCCGCGCAGGCGGCCACCGCCGCGCCCGCCGCCTCGACCGTGGCGGTGCAGCCCTTCGACGTCGGCACGGTGTGCCAGTCCGCCCTGCCCAGCCAGGCCGACGACACGCTCAACCTGATCGCCCAGGGCGGGCCGTACCCGTTCTCCAAGGACGGTGAGGTCTTCGACAACCGGGAGGGCGTCCTCCCGTCGGAGTCGTACGGCTACTACCACGCGTACACCGTGATCACCCCCGGCGCGAGCACCCGCGGTGCCCGCCGCATCGTCACCGGCGACGACGGCACCGACTACTACACCGCCGACCACTACGCCTCGTTCAGCCAGATCGACTTCAGCTGCTGAAGTACCTGTCCCCCCACACGCCCGAACGGGTCTGTCCGGCTGATGAACATCAGGCGGCCAGACCCGTTCTGATGAGCGGCCTCACTTGTCGGCGGTGAGTTTTCCGCCCGAGCCCCAGCTGTCGGCGGGCGTCTCCTGGATCCAGACGGACACGGTGTCGGCCGGAATCTGGTAGGCGTCGACGAACGCGTCCGTGATCCGGCGCACCAGGTCGCGCTTGAGCTCGACGCTACGGGGACCCTGCTGCACGATGACGTTGGGCATGGCGTGCTCCTTCAACTCCCCGGTGGCTTCCGGCTGTTCCGGGCCGCTCACCGGCATGGCCCCAGTTCATCGCGGCGGACGACCGGCGCCAAGGCGCTTCCGGCACTCACTGCGATCAGTGAACGTGATCGTCCGTCCACCGCACACGCGCCCGTGCGCACGCCTCCAGCAGCGCCTGCGCATGCCGTGGCGGCCGGGCGCGGGGCAGCACGAGTCCGGTGGTGATGGTCAGCCCCGGTGATCTGAACGGCACGAACGCCACCCTTGGTGCCCTCAACTGGGCGGCGTGCGCGGCGTACACCACGGTCCACATGGGGGTCCCGGAGCCGATCGCCGCCAGGGTGTCCTGCAGCGCGGTGCTGGGTGGCCCGGGGATCGGCTCGAACCCGGCGTCCCGGCATGCGGAGAGCACCAGGTCCACAAGGGGCGGGTTGTTGCGGCGCGCGGTGAGCCGCAACGGCAGCGCGGCCAGTTCCTCCCACGGCAACTCGTCGCGGGCGGCGAGCGGGTGTGCCGCGGGAAGCACCGCGACGAGCGGCTCCTGCCAGACCGGGACGATCCGCAGCCGCTCGTCCTCCTCCTGCTCACCGCGCACGAAGGCGGCGTCCAACGCGCCCTGCGCCACCTGTTCCAGGCGCTCCCTGGTGGGCACGTAGCGCAGGTCGACACCGGCTTGCGGTACGAGTTCGCGGAAGGCGGTCAGCACATCGTCCAGCCGCTCCCCCATACCCGTGCTGGTGCCGATCCGCAGGCTGTCCCGCTGGATCGCCAGCTCCTCGGCCACGACCGCCCGCGCCCGCTCTGCTGCGGCCAGCACCGCCCGTGCCTCCGGCAGCAGTCGGGTACCGGCCGGAGTCAGCCGTACCTGCCGGGGCGAGCGGTCGAAGAGTTCGACGCCCAGTTCGCGTTCCAGCCGCCGGATCAGCTGACTGACCGCGGGCTGGCCGATGTGCAGCCGTTCCGCCGCCCGACCGAAGTGCAACTCCTCGGCGACGGCGGTGAAGTACTGGAGCTGGCGTATTTCCACTGTCGGTTCCTCTGGTCAACGGCTGGTCGGCGCTGGTGTCCTGGTGGGTGTGCCGGACGCCACCGACCGTACGTGCCGAGGTTGCGCCAGCCGCGGGGGCCGCTCTGCTTGGATGGCGTTATGGCTGTTGAGGGACGCTCGGCGGACGAGTTGCTGGACATCGTGGACGAGAACGACCGTGTGACGGGGCAGGCGCCGCGCGGTGAGGCGTACCGGAAGCGGTTGCGGCACCGCTGCGTCTTCGTGCTCGCCCGCGATCCCCAGGGGCGGATCTTCGTCCATCGCCGTACCCCGAACAAGCTTGTCTTTCCGTCGCGTTACGACATGTTCGTCGGTGGCGTGGTCGGCGCGGGCGAGAGCTACGACGAGGCGGCGCTGCGTGAGGCCGAGGAGGAGCTGGGCGTCCAGGGGCTGCCGCAGCCGTCGCCGGTGTTGCAGTTCCTGTACGAGACCGCCGAGCACACCTGGTGGTCGAGGGTCTACGAGGTGGAGTGCGCCCTACCTGTTCATCCGCAGGCCGAGGAGGTCTCCTGGCACACCTTCCTCACCGAGGAGGAGTTGGAGCGCAGGCTTGCGGAGTGGGAGTGGGTGCCGGACGGCCTGGAGGCCTACCTCCAGCTCCAGGCCGTACGCAGCGGAGAGGGCGCGGTCGGCGGCAGCGCCGACTGAGCCGGCTAGTGCGCGGGCTCCTCGGCGGCGCGCATACCGTGGTCCCACTTCTCCTCGATGCGGGCGAACTTCCACACCGCGAGCGCCACGACCCAGGTGACAACGAACAGCCCGACGATCCAGAAGCCCACGGTGTTGAGGTCGACCGAGCCGACCCAGTCCCAGAACGGGCCGGTCAGCGAGAGCTTGTCGCCGAGCAGGCCGAGCAGTTCGACGCCGCCGATGATCAGCGCCACGGCGATCGACAGGCCGGTGATGGTGAGGTTGTAGTAGACCTTGCGGACCGGCTTGGAGAAGGCCCAGCCGTAGGCGAAGTTCATGAACGAGCCGTCGATGGTGTCCAGCAGCGACATCCCGGCCGCGAACAGCACCGGCAGGCAGATGATCGCGTACCAGGGCAGCCCGGAGGCGACCGAGCCCGCGGCCATCACCAGGAGGCTGACCTCGGTGACGGTGTCGAAGCCGAGGCCGAACAGGAAGCCGATCGGGTACATGTGCCAGGGCTTGCGGACCGCGCCGGTGGTCTTGCCGAGGATCCTGTTCATGAAGCCGCGCTTGTCCAACTGCGCTTCCAGTTCGGCCTCGTCGTACTCCCCGCGCCGCATGCTGCGGAACACCCTGACCAGGCTCATCAGGACCACCAGGTTGATGGCGGCGATCAGCACCAGGAAGAAGCCGGAGACCAGGGTGCCGATCAGGCCGCCGACGTTGTGCAGTTGGGAGTTGTCGTCGGCCAGGCCGGTGCCGACCGCCTTGATGCCCAGTGCGAGCAGGAAGGTCAGCCCGAAGACCACGGAGGAGTGGCCGAGGGAGAACCAGAAACCCACCGACAGCGGCCGCTGACCGTCGGCCATCAGCTTGCGGGTGGTGTTGTCGATGGCCGCGATGTGGTCGGCGTCGAAGGCGTGCCGCATGCCGAGGGTGTACGCGGTCAGCCCGGTGCCCAGTCCGAAGGCGCCGGTGCCGAGTTTGTAGTGCTCCGGAGCCACGAAGGCGGTCAGGATGCCGAAGCCGACGATGTGCAGCAGCAGGATGAACCCGGCCATGCCGCCGAGTCGCGCCCACTCGGCGCGGGTCAGCGACTGGCGTATTCGGCTCAGGGACGGGGCTGGCTGGATACCGGTCGTGGCCATGGGTCGGTCCCCCTGTGCGTCGGTGCGTACGGTGCGCGAGCGCGGCTCCTGCACAGCTCGGCTGCCGTCAGGGCGCTGTCGACATTGAATCGCTGCTGCACATTACCTGCAATAACAAGCCACTGGCAGCACAGGGGGCGCGTTGGGGCGCTGTCAGGGCGCGAGGATGTCCAGTTCACGCAGTGCGCCGACACAGATCTCCCGCATCAACCGCTCCGCGGCCTCGGCGTCCCTGGCCCGTACCGCCTCGGCGACCTGGACGTGCAGGGTGACGGCCGCCGGGTCGGGGGCGCTGAACATCACATGGTGCTCGGTACGGCCGGTGAGCACCTCGGCGACCACATCGCCGAGGCGGGCGAACATCTCGTTGCCGGATGCCTCAAGCACCACCCGATGGAAGGCCACGTCGTGCACCAGGTACTCGCGCAGGTCCCCGGCCCGGCCCGCGGCGGCCATCTCGGCGGCGAGCGCGGTGAGGCTGCGGCACTGGCCGGGGTCGGCGGCCACGGCGGCGAGCCCGGCGGCGACCGGTTCCACGGCCGTGCGCAGCATGGTCAGTGAGCGCAGTTGCCGCGGCCGGTCGGGTCCGGCGAGGCGCCAGCGGATGACGGCGGGGTCGAAGACGTTCCACTCCTCGGTGCGGCGCACGGTGATACCCACCCGGCGCCGGGTCTCGACCAGGTGCATCGCCTCCAGGACCCGGACGGCCTCGCGGACGACGGTGCGCGAGACGCCGTAGCGCTGTTCCAGTTCGTCGATGCGCAGCACGGTGCCCGGCGGGTACTCCCCGGAGGCGATGGCTGGGCCGAGTTCGGCCAGTACGCGGGCGTGCAGACCGCCTTCGCCCGGCCGGGCTTCCTGCTGAGGCATGGGGGACAGCTTATTCCGTCAGCACTCTCGTATGACTTTTATGTCACAGGCTCTTGAATAAGTAGTACCTATGGCGTTTATTGAACGCGTCATTCAGAGGAAGAGGTTTCACGCGGATGTCACACATGGTCGTCGTCATGGGGGTGTCCGGTTCGGGCAAGTCCACCGTGGGCGGACTGCTCGCGGAACGGCTGGGAGTCCCCTACGCCGAGGCGGATGACTTCCATCCGCCCGCCAACATCGCCAAGATGTCGGCCGGACATCCGTTGGACGACGCCGATCGATCGCCCTGGCTGGACGCCATCGCCGCCTGGATCACCGATCGCGGCCGCGAGGGCGGCGTGGTGAGCTGCTCGGCGCTCAAGCGCAGCTACCGCGACCGGCTGCGGGCCGCCGCGCCCGACCTCTTCTTCGTCCACCTCGACGGGCCACCGGAGTTGATCGCCTCGCGGCTCGCGGCGCGCATGGAGCACTTCATGCCCGCCGGGCTGCTGCGCTCCCAACTCGAAGCACTGGAACCGCTGGAGCCCGACGAGGCCGGCGCCGTGATCACCATCGACGGCGGCCCGGCACAGATCGCCGAGCGGGCGTTCGCCGCCCTGCCCGACTAGCCCGACCCTCCCCGTCCCCGCGTCCTACGGAGTTCTCATGCCCGCACTCAGCGTCGAGCTGCTGGCCGCGACCCCGGCCCCGCCGCCGATCACCAGCGCAGGTGACACCCAGCTCGGCATCGCCGCGCTGGCCGGCATCGCCGTCATCGTGCTGCTGATCACCCGCTGGAAGATGCACGCCTTCCTGGCGCTCACCATCGGCTCCGGCGTGCTCGGCGTGGTCGCCGGAGCACCGCTGGCGAAGGCGATCACCAGCTACACCACCGGCCTCGGCGCGACGGTCGCGAGCACCGGTGTGCTGATCGCGCTCGGCTCGATACTGGGCAAGCTGCTGGCCGACTCCGGCGGCGCCGACCAGATCGTCGACACCGTCCTGGCCAGGACCGGGGAGCGGCGGTTGCCGTGGGCGATGACGCTGATCGCGGCGCTGATCGGGCTGCCGCTGTTCTTCGAGGTGGGGATCGTGCTACTGATCCCCGTGGTGCTGCTGGTCGCCCGGCGCGGCAACCAGTCGCTGATGCGGGTGGGCATTCCGGCGCTGGCCGGTCTTTCGGTCATGCACGGTCTGGTGCCACCGCACCCTGGGCCGCTGGCCGCGGTTGCCGCGATCCACGCGGACCTGGGTACGACGCTGGCGCTCGGCGTGCTGGTCGCGATCCCGACGGTGATCATCGCCGGTCCGCTGTTCGGGCGGATCGCCGACCGGTGGGTCGAGGCCACGCCGCCGGAGAACCTGACGCCCACCCGGGCTTCCGACGACCTGGCGCGACGGCCCGGATTCGTGCCGACGGTGTGCACCATGCTGCTGCCGGTGGTGCTGATGCTGGCCAAGGCGCTGGTCGACGTGCTGGTGAAGAACCAGGGAAGCCTGGTCTACCGGGTCTTCGACGTGATCGGCACTCCGCTGGTGGCCCTGCTGGCCGCGGTGGGGCTGGCCATGTTCACGCTGGCGCGCCCGGCCGAGTTCTCCAAGGAGCGCATCTCCGCGACCGTTGACCGGTCGCTCGGCCCCATCGCCGGCATCGTGCTGATCGTCGGCGCGGGCGGCGGGTTCAAGCAGGTACTGGTCGACGCCGGGATCGGCCAGATGATCCTCAACTGGTCGCACGGCTGGCACATTTCGCCGCTGCTGCTGGCGTGGCTGATCGCGCTGCTGATCCGGGTCGCCACAGGCTCGGCGACCGTGGCCACGATTTCGGCGGCCGGACTGGTCGCCCCACTGGCCACGGGGATGAGCACGACGCACACGGCACTGCTGGTGCTCGCGGTGGGCGCCGGTTCGCTGTTCTTCTCCCATGTGAACGACGCGGGCTTCTGGCTGGTCAAGGGGTACTTCGGGATGGACGTCCCGCAGACCCTGAAGTCCTGGTCGGTGATGGAGACGGTGATCTCCGTGGTGTCGATCGTGTTCGTGCTGGCGTTGTCAGTGGTGTTGTGACTGCCCGGGGTGTGGGGCGGTCGCCCCCCACCCCGGCTACCAGCGAGGTACGGCGGGGGTGGTCCAGGCCGGGTCGGCCTTGCGCATGGCGGCGCAGTCGTCGCGGTCGCGCAGGGCGCCGTCGTCGTCCAACCACCGCTGGTGCAGGGCCTTCAGGGCGGTGCGGTCGAGTGCCACGCCCAGGCCGGGGGCGTCGCTGACGGTGAGACGGCCGCCGTGGAAGGTGTGCCGGGCGGTGATGACGTCCTCGGTCTGCCACGGGTAGTGCGAGTCGCAGGCGTAGCCGAGGTCGGGGACAGTGGCCGCGACATGGGTCATCGCGGCCAGGCTGATGCCCAGATGGGTGTTGGAGTGCATGGACAGGCCCACTCCGAACGTCCGGCAGACGGCGGCCAGTTCCCGGGTCCGGCGCAGCCCGCCCCAGTAGTGGTGGTCGCAGAGCACGACCTGGACGGCGCCCCTGGTGAACGCCTCGGGGATCTCGGCGAACGTCGTCACGCACATGTTCGTGGCCAACGGCATCCCCGCGGACTGGGCCACCCGCGCCATACCGGCGGTGCCGCTCGTCGGGTCCTCCAAGTACTCCAGTGTGCCGACGAGTTGACCGGCGACGTACCGCGAGGTCTCCACCGACCAGGCGCCGTTGGGGTCGAGGCGCAGCGGACGCCCGGGAAACGCCCGGGCCAGCGCGCGGATGGCGGCGATCTCGTCGTCGGGCGGGAGGACGCCGCCCTTGAGCTTGAACGAGGCGAAGCCGAAGTCCCGTACGAAGCGCCGGGCCTGGGCCACGATCCCCTCCGGGTCCAGCGCCGCGCCCCAGTCGTCCAACGGCGCACCGCTGACCGGGTGTTCGGCCCAGCGGTAGAACAGGTAGGCGCTGTACTCCACCCGGTCCCGGACCTTCCCCCCGAGCAGGGCGTGCACGGGGACGCCGAGCGCCTTGCCGAGGGCGTCGAGGCAGGCGACCTCGAAGCCGGAGACAACGGACAGCCGCAGCTTGTCGGCCGTCCGCGCCCCGCGCAGCCCACCGGTGTCGACGGAGTCCGACACCCCCTCCGGCTCGCCGCACACCGTCTCGGCCAGGGTGAACAGGCCGTTCAGATGCATGACCGACTGCCCGGGCAGGGCGTCCGCCAGCAGACGTGCCAGGTCCAGATAGCAGGTGTCGCCGTACGTCTCGCCGACACCTGTGATGCCGTTCGCCGTGACCACCTCGATGATCAGCCGCGGGGTGTACGGCTGGTGGACGCCCTGGGTGTTCAGCAGCGGCGGATCGGCGATCAGCACCGGGGTCAGCCGTACCTCGGCGATGGTGAGCGCCGAGGTACCACCGACAGCCGTCTGTCTATGTGAATGACGTTCACCCATAGAGCCAGAGGCTAGGCGCCCCCCGAAGTGCGCGTCAATGGCACCCACTTAATGCGCGCCTCCACCTGGTGCGCGCACCGCCCTACATGTGCGTGCCGCCGTCCACCCTGATCTCGGTGCCCGTGATGAAGGCGCCGTCGTCGGACGCCAGCATCGCGACGACCGAAGCCACCGTCTCCGGCGGCGCGAAGCCCTCGCCGACCGCCGGGAGCAGCTTGGACAGCAGGCTCCAGTCGGTGTCCTCCGGCAGACCGGGGTCGGCGGTCATGCCGGACTGGACGCTGCCGGGCGCGACACAGGCCGCGCGCAGGCCCTGCTTGCTGTACTCCAACGCCAGCGCGTGCGTGAAGGACTGGATGCCGCCCTTGCTGGCCGCATAGGCGGCCATGTACGGGTGCGCGAACGAGGCGGAGGTGGAACTGAAGTTGATGACCACGCCCCGGCCGCTGTCCAGCAGGGCGGGCAGTGCGGCGCGGGTGACCAGGAAGGTGCCGGTGAGGTTGACCCCGATGATCCGGTTCCAGAACTCCAGCGTCATCTGGTGGGTGTGCGAACTGCGCAGGATTCCGGCCGCGTTGACCACGACGTCCAGGCCGCCCAGACCGGACACCGCGTCGCCGACCACCCGCTCGACGGACGCCTCGTCGGCGATGTCCAGTGTGACAGTGGTCAGTCGCGCCGCCAGGCCGTCGGCCTCGGCGCGCTCCGCCGTCCGCTTCAGGCCGTCCTCGCTGATGTCGGCGGCGGCCAGGGTCGCCCCCTCGGCCAGCAGCCGTAGCGCGGCCGCCTGACCGATGCCTGACCCCGCCCCGGTGACCAGCACTTTCCGCCCGTCGAATCGGTTCATCGCGTTCCCTCCCTGTGGCCGGATACCGGCCACCCCAATCGGCTCGATCTTGATCGCGGCACGAAGGTAGCGGATGCCCGCGAGACTTAGAACACGTTCTCTTCACCGCCCTTACGGCGATCCCCTCTGGACGCCATACCGACTGGTCGGCATGATGGCCGGATGACCACGACTGACAATCCCCCCGGCCTGGATCTGGAGCGGTTGCGCGCATACGTGGACCGCGAGCGGCCGGGCCTCGTCACCGGACCGCTCACCGGGCGGCTGATAGAGGGCGGTCGCTCGAACCTCACCTACGCCGTGACCGACGGCGTCTCCCGCTGGGTGGTGCGCAGGCCGCCGCTCGGACACGTGCTGGCCACCGCGCACGACATGGGGCGCGAGTTCACCGTACTGACCGGACTGCACCCCACACCGGTACCGGTGCCGAGGCCACTGCTGCTGTGCCGGGACGAGACGGTGCTCGGGGCGCCGTTCTACGTGATGGAACACGTCGACGGCACGCCGTACCGCACCGCGGCGCAGCTCGCCCAGATCGGCCCCGAGCGCACCCGCGAGGTGGTGCTGGGACTGGTCGACACGCTGGTGGACCTGCACGCCGTGGATCCGGCCGGAGCCGGGCTGTCGGACTTCGGGCGCCCGGAAGGCTTCCTGGAGCGGCAGTTGCGCCGCTGGGACAAGCAACTCGCCGCCTCCCGCGACCGGGAGCTGCCCGGCATCGACGAGCTGCGGGACGGGCTCGCCACCCGGCTGCCGGCCTCCGGCGCGCCCACCGTGGTGCACGGTGACTATCGGCTGGACAACGTACTGGTCGGCCCGGACGGCCGGATCCGGGCGGTCCTCGACTGGGAGATGTCCACCCTCGGCGATCCGCTCACCGACCTGGGTCTGCTGGTCATGTACAGCGAGCGGCTGCCCGTCGAGGACTCTCCGGTCGCCACCACCAGCGGCGCCCCCGGCCACCCCGAACCCGCGGAACTCGTCGCCCGCTACGCGGAGCGCTCCGGACGGGACGCCTCCGCGGTCGCCTGGTACACCGCGTTCGCCTACTTCAAGCTCGCGGTGATCCTGGAGGGCATCCACTACCGCTTCACCCTCGGCCAGACCGTGGGCGCGGGCTTCGACCGCATCGGCACCCTGGTCCCGGCCTTCATCGACCGTGGGCTCACCATCCTCAGCGAGAAGGACTGAACGGCATGGACTTCGGATACGACGCGCGCACCGAGGAGTTGCGGCGGCGACTGCTGGCCTTCATGGACGAGTTCGTCTACCCGGCGGAACCGGTCTTCGCCCGGCAGCGCGCCGAGGCGGACGACCCCTGGTCCCCGCCTCCGGTGGTGGCGGAGCTGAAGGCCGAGGCCCGTGAGCGCGGCCTGTGGAACCTGTTCCTGCCGGGCGAGAACGGCGGCGGACTGACCAACCTCCAGTACGCGCCGCTCGCCGAAATCACCGGCCGCAGCCCGCACTTGGCGCCTCCCGCCCTCAACTGCGCCGCCCCCGACACCGGCAACATGGAGGTGCTGAACGAGTTCGGCACCGAGGAGCAGCGCAAGGCGTGGCTGGAACCGCTGCTCGCGGGCGAGATCCGTTCGGCGTTCGCGATGACCGAGCCGGATGTCGCCTCTTCTGACGCGACCAACATCGAAACCCGGATCGAGCGTGTCGGTGACGAGTACGTCATCAACGGCCGCAAGTGGTACATCTCCGGGGCGATGAACCCCAACTGCCGGATCTTCATCGTGATGGGCAAGACCGATCCGTCGGCGGACCGGCACCGCCAGCAGAGCATGGTCCTGGTGCCGCGGGACACGCCCGGTGTCGAGGTACGGCGCGGAATGCGGGTGTTCGGCTACGACGACGGTGACCACGGCGGCCACGCCGAGGTGGTCTTCCAGGATGTGCGCGTACCGGTGACGAACCTGATCGGCGAGGAGGGCGGCGGCTTCGCCATCGCCCAGGCCCGGCTCGGCCCCGGCCGGATCCACCACTGCATGCGGCTGATCGGGATGGCCGAGCGGGCGGTCGAGTTGATGTGCCGCCGCGCCGTGGCCCGGTCCGCCTTCGGCAAGCCGATCGCCGCGCAGGGCGTGGTACGGGAGTGGATCGCCGAAGCGCGGGTGGAGATCGAGCAGCTGCGGCTCCTGGTGCTGAAGACGGCGTGGCTGATGGACACGGTGGGCAACCGTGGGGCCCACACCGAGATCCAGGCGATCAAGATCGCCACTCCGGCGGCCGTGCAGCGGATCGTGGACCGGGCGATCCAGGTACATGGGGCGGCCGGGGTCAGCCAGGACTTTCCGCTGGCGGAACTGTGGGCCGCGGCGCGGACGTTGCGGCTGGCCGACGGGCCGGACGAGGTGCACAAGAGGTCGCTGGCGCGCCGGGAGCTCCAGCGGTACGTGTGACTTCCCCCGTCCGCCCTCTGCCGGGGGGCTTCGCCCCCCGGCCCTCCCCTCGCCGCCGCTGGCGCGGCTTGTCCTCAGTCGCCGGACGGGCTCATTTTCGGAGCCTCGTCCGGCGACTGAGGGCCAGTCAGGCCGTGACGATGACCAGGCGGCCCGTCGTCGTGCCGTCGGCCACCCGTTGTACGGCGTCCGCCGCTGCCCCGAGCGGCAGACGCTCCGTGACCAGCGGCTTCACCTTCGACTCCGCTGCCAGGCGGGTCAGTTCCCGGTGGCAGTCGTGGATCGCCGCCGGGTCGTGGGTGTTGTACAGGCCCCAGTGCAGGCCCAGGATCGAGTAGTTCTTGACCAGGGCGTGGTTGAGGCCGGGGGTGGGGATGGTGCCGCTGGTGAAGCCGACCACCACGATGCGGCCCTCGAAGGCGACGCACTTGGTGGAGCGGGCGTACGCCTCGCCGCCCACCGGGTCGTAGACCACGTCCGCGCCGCGACCGCCGGTCGCCTCCTTGACGACGGCGACGAAGTCCTGTGTACGCCGGTCCACCACGACGTCGCAGCCCAACTCGGCGGCCACGGCGGCCTTCTCCGGGCCGCCCACCACGCCGATCACCGAGGCGCCGGCGGCCTTGCCCAGCTGTACGGCGGCGCTTCCGACGCCGCCCGCCGCCGCGTGCACCAGCAGGGTCTCACCGGTGCGCAGCGCCGCCCTGCGGTGCAGCCCGAACCAGCCCGTCTGGTAGCCGATGTGCAGCGCGGCGGCCTCGGCGTCGTCGAGGGACTCGGGCGCGGGCAGTACGGTCGCCGCCCTGACGACCGCCAGCTCGGCGAACGCCCCGCCGGGCGGCGTGGCCGGGGCGATCACCCGCGCGCCGGGCTGGAGTCCGGTGACACCGGGGCCCAACTCCCGTATCTCCCCGCACAGTTCGACGCCCGGGGTGAACGGCGGCTCGGGGCGGATCTGGTACTGGCCCCGGCACAGCAGTGCGTCGGGGAAGTTCACGTTGGCGGCGCGCACCCGCACCAGCACTTCACCGGGCCCGGGTACCGGGTCGGGGACCTCTTCGAGGCGCATGGCCTCCCGCGGCTCCCCGGTCTCGTGTACGCGCCATGCCTTCACAGGGGTTCTCCGTAACCTCAGGGCCGCCGTACCGAGTACAGCAGCAGATCTGCGAACTCCGTGGCCACCTGGGTGGCGGACAGCGGTCCGCCCTCGCGGTACCAGGTGCCCAGGTGGTGGACCGAGCCGAAGAAGTAGTCCACGACCAGGTCGGGGCGCAGCTCGGCGCGGAAGGTGCCCTCCCGCTGCCCCTCCTCGACCAGTGCGCGGAACCGCTCGTGGTAGCGGCGGCGTTCGGCCCGTACCGCCTTCTGCTTCTCCGGGCTGAGCTGGTGCATCGACCGGAAGAAGATCTTGGTGTCGTCCAGGTTCTCGATGCTGGTCACCACGACGTCGGCGGCGGCGCGGTGCAGCCGCTCGGTGACCGTCCCGGTGCCGGAGGCGATCTCCTCCAGTCGTTCGGTCTGTAGTCGCAGTACCCGTGCGTACACCTCGTGCAGCAGGTCGTCCTTGCTGCCGAAGTAGTGGTAAAGCGCGCCCTTGGTCACCCCGGCGGCCTCCACGATCTCCTGGACGGAGGTGCGGTCGAAGCCCCGGTCGGCGAAGAGGCGGGTGGCCTCGGCCAGCAGCCGTTGCGGAACCGTGGCCGCCTTGGTGTCGCCGCCGTCTGCCATGGCCGTTCCCTTCCTCTGTGTACCCGCGAATGGACTGCCAGCGTACCGACCGGTACGCGGCTAGCCGCGCCGTTGACCTGGTAGCCCGCGCAGCTCACGGCGCAGGATCTTTCCGCTGGTGTTCTTGGGGAGTTCGGCCAGGAGCTCGACCTCGCGCGGGTACTTGTACGCCGCGAGCCGGTCCTTGCAGTACGCCACCAGTTCGCCGGAATCCACCGAAGCACCGGGTTTGAGGCTGACGTACGCCTTGACGGTCTCGCCGCGGTAGGGATGGGGTACGCCGACCACGGCCGCTTCCCGTACCGCCGGATGGGTGTAGAGCACGTCTTCGACCTCGCGTGGCCACACCTTGAATCCGGAGGCGCTGATCATGTCCTTCTTGCGGTCGACGACGTAGAGCCAGCCCGTCTCGTCCATGAACCCGATGTCACCGGTGCGCAGTTCACCGTCCGGAAGGGTGGCGGCCGACTCCTCGGGCCGCCGCCAGTAGCCGGGCACCACCATGGGGCCGCGCACCGCGATCTCGCCGTGCTCGCCGAACGGCACGTCGCCCCCGGTCTCGTCGACGATCCGGATCACGGTGTCGGGGCCCGGCACGCCCACCGCCAGCGTCCCGGAGACCGGATCGACCGGGGCCTCCTTGCCGGGCGGCACGCTGGCGCAGGCGCCGGTGCACTCGGTGAGCCCGTACCCGTTGCGCACGTAGTGGCCGTAGCGCCGCCGGAACTCCTCGACCACCGCGGGCGGCAGCGGTGCGCCGCCGGAGCTGAGCCACCGGAAGGAGGCGAAGTCGTCGGCACTGGTGTCCGGCCTGGCCATCAGCGCGATGTAGGCGGTGGACGGCCCGACCATGTAGGCGGGCCGGTGCTCGCGGATGGCGTCGAGCACCACGCCCGCCTCGAACCGGTACGCCATGGCCAGGGTGGAACCGCCGGTGAGGGCGGCGGCGAGTTGCGAGACCATCCCGCTGATGTGGAACAGCGGCGCCAGCGCGAAGATCACGGCGCCGTCGGGCAACTGGAGGATCCGGCACTGGCGTTGGGCGTTGTAGGCCATGTTGCCGTGGGTGTTGCGCGCTCCCTTGGGCACTCCGGTGGTGCCGGAGGTGTAGGTGATCAGCGCGGCGTCGTCGGGGCCGAGCGCCGGTTCGGGCACCGGTGTGCCCGCCGAGGCGCGGGCGGCGGCCAACAGGTCGGTGGCGTCGTCGGGATGGCTCCTGGCATCGGTCGGCAGCACCCGGTGGTCGTCGCGGCTTTGCAGGTCCAACTCGCTCGTGGTCAGCGCGATGTGGACCGCCGAGTCGGCGACGGTCTCCCGGATGTACGCGCTCCAGCCGCGCTCATGGCAGACAAGCGCCGTCGCCTGGGCGTCCCGCAGCACGTGGCCGAGTTCCCGGCTCTTGTACATGGGGCTGACCGGCACCGCGATGCCGCCCGCCTTCCAGGTGGCGAGCAGTGCGAGGACGAACTGCGGGGTGTTCTGCAGCACGATCGCGGTGCGGTCGCCGGGCCGGAAGCCGTGTGCCAGCAGGTGGTTGGCGATGCCGTCGGAGAGCGCGTCGGCCTCGGCGTAGGTCAGCCGTCCGTCGAAGTAGACGAGTGCGGTGCGGTCGGGGACGTGCCGGGCCGACGCACGGAACGCGTGCAGCATGGTGGGCGGCGGATCGACCGGGGCGATGTGTTCGGCGCTGAGGTGCTGGAGCCAGGGTTTGTCCGCGTACCTCACGCCTCACCGTCCTCCAGGTGCCGCTGCAGCTTGTTCATCCCGCCCAGCCAGCGGTCCGGGTCGCTGGCGCGGTTGGTGTAGAACTGGGCGACTTCCGGGTGCGGCAGGATCAGGAAGCGGTTGTCGGCGATCCCGGCGAGCACGGCCTCGGCCACCTTCTCCGGCTCGATGGCGGTGGGCGCGAGCACCAGTTGCCCGGCGGCGCCGGTGCCGTCCAGCATGTCGGTGCGCACGCCCTGCGGGCAGACCGCGTGCACCTGGACGCCGCGGTGCCGGTAGGTCAGCGAGAGCCACTCGGCGAAGGCGAGCGCGCCGTGCTTGGTCACCGAGTAGGGAGCCGCGCCGATCATGGTGAGCAGTCCGGCGGCGGACACCGTGGCGACGAACCTGCCCTGGCCGCGCTCCAGCCACTCCGGCAGCAGTGCCCGCGCGGCGCGCACATGGGCCATCACGTTGACGTCCCACGCCAGCGCCCAGTCCTCCTCCGGCGCCTCGGGGCCGCCGCCGGTCGGTACGCCCGCGTTGGCGCAGTAGACGTCGATCGGCCCGTCAAACGCCGTGCGGGCCTTCCGGATCAGTTCGCCGACCCCGTGCTCGCTGGCGGCGTCGCCGGGGACGGCCACCGCGCCCAGTTCCTCGGCGACGGCCCGGGCGGCGTCCGCGTCCAGGTCGTTGACCACCAGGCGGGCACCCTCCGCGGCGAATCTGCGGGCCAGGGCAGCGCCGATGCCGCGTCCTGCGCCGGTGACCACAATCCGTGTGTCCTGGTGCGCGCCCACGCCGGAGTCCCTTCGGTTGGTCGGATCTGCGACTAGCGCTCGCATACTAACCAGTCGGTATGGGATCGGGAAGGGGTGGGATTCCCGGACAGCTGGCCGGAACAGCATCTTCCGGCGGTAATGGGTGTAGCTCACACTGGCCAGGGGGACGCTGGGGGGCGGCGGGGAAGAACGGCAGGGGGCGAGCCGATGGGGGCCATGGGTGTCGATCCGTACTGGACGGTGACCTTCGACGCGGAGGGCAGCGCCGACCCGGAACAGCGTGACCGGCTGATACTGGGCGCCGCCGGGGCCGGGATCACGGATCTGATCGTCTTCGCGCACGGCTGGAACAACGACCTCGCCACCGCGGTCCGCGTGTACCGCCGCTTCTTCACCCCGTTCCCCGCGTTGCTGGAACGCGGCCGCCGGGACGCGGTGGTGGGCTACGCGGGCGTGTACTGGCCCTCGTTGCGCTTCACCGAGGAACCGCTGGTGGACTACCGGCCGTCGATGCTCGCCGAGCAGGCGGCGAACCTGGCGGTCCAGCGCGGGTTGGACAAGGACACCCTGGACGGTCTGCTCGACCTGTTCCCCTCCCGGTCCAACGAGCTACGGCGCATGGCGGCGCTGCTTCGGGAGCGGCCCGCGTCATCGGGCCGGCTCACCGAGTTCTTCGAACTGGCACGGCGGTTCGCCCCCGATGCCCGGCTGGCGATACTCACCGGCGACGTCGAGCGGATCTGCGAGGAGTTCGCGGCGGCGCTGGAGAGCACCGGTGCGGAGACGGTTCCGATCGCTCGTGAGGGCGCTTCGGACGCCGCGTCCTTCCGCCGGTGGAGCGGCGCCAGGGAGGTGCTGCGCCAGCTCGCCTACTACCGGATCTGCCGCCAGGCCGACCTCATAGGCGAGATCGGGCTGGCCGAGCTGCTCGACCAACTCGCCGACGTGGCGCCACGGGTGCGTGTCCATCTGCTCGGTCACGGCTTCGGCGCGCGGCTGACGCTGTCCGGGGTGCGGGCGGCCGGGGCGTTCGCCGCCTCGGTGACGCTGCTCCAGGGCGCGGTCACATCGGACGCGCTGCGCGGCACCCGGCAGCGGGTCAACGGGCCGCTGGTGGTGTGCCATTCACGGTACGACGACGGGCTCGGCACGCTGTATCCGCTGGCGTGGCGCACGTCCGGCAGCACCGGCAGTCCGGCCGCGGTCGGGTACCACGGACTCCCCGCGGGAAGCGACGCCGTCCGCCGCACGCTCGCCGAGACCTCTCCGTCGGCCGGGCGGGACTTTCCGGAGTCCGGGCTGGTGAGCGTGGACGTCTCCGGTGTGGTGCGGCGCGGCTACCCGCCGATGGGCGCGCACATGGACATCTGCCATGCGGGTCTGGCCCGGTTGGTGCTGCTGGCCGGACGGATAGCGCATTAGGCCACCCACGCGCTGAGCGGCGTGGGCTCCCGTAAACCACGGGAGCGCACGCCGTTGGGGTGAACTCCTAGCGGTGGCTGGGGAATTCGACCACCTGCTGGTAGGTCGGGCGGTTCTGCCAGGAGATCCGGTCGTCGGTGACGCCGCCGAGCGGCCGCTGAAGGATGGAGTCGGCGCACCACTGGTCACCCGCCGAGCAGCCGGTGCCGTCGCCCGGGTAGACCTGGTTCGCCGGGGTGGCCACGGCCTGCTTGAGGGTGTCCAGCAGCGTCGACTGGCAGGCGGCCAGATCGCCGTTCCCGCAGTACTTCTCGGTCAGGCCGCCCTGGACCGGCCTGCCGAGCACCGCGCGCAGGTCCTTGTCCACGTACGACCACCAGCCGAACTGGAAGGAGCTTCCGGCATGCGATCCGGTCGGACCGTGCCCGGCCGACGGTGATTCGTCCACGCCCAGGTTGGCGGTCAGCGCACTGTACAGGTCACTGCCGAGACCCGGCTCGAACTCGCCCCTGACCAGCAGCGGCCACCAGGCGTCCATGATGCGGATCGCGTCGGAGTCGGCATAGGTGTGGGAGCCGGACGAGGTCTCCTTGCGCTTGGCACCGTCGTTGCTCCAGTTCGCCAGTTCCTGTACCGCGTTGGCGAGTTGGGGATCGGTGACGGGCTTGCTGCGCAGTACCGCGAGCAGTTCGGGAAGCACGTCCTCGCCGCGCAGGTCGGTGACGGCCGCGTCGGCCATCGCCTGGGTGAGCGAGGCACGGGTGACGCCGCCCTGCCCGACCAGTCGCTTGACCCGGTCGTCGAGCAGGTTGACGCGGTGCACCGAGCCGTTGCCGAACCCGGAGGAGCTGTAGTCCTTGGCCTGCTTGTTGTTCCAGGACACGTAGTAGTCCTGGTCGACGGACTGCGGGTGCTGCGACGGCGGGGTGGCCGCGGAGGTGTTGTCGGCCGGGTCGAAGCCCTGCCACTCGTACTGCTGCTCCGCGAGCACCGGAAGTGAGGGGTCCACGTCCGCGGCCCGCACCGGGTTGGTGCCCGAGTTGTAGTAGGCGATGTCCCGGGAGTCGGCGTAGAACCAGTTGAACGTGTAGTTGATGTGCTGCGCCGCCTGCTGGAAACTCCGGGCGTCGTGCACGAACCCCGGGTCGTTGAGCATCTGGAAGCCGATGATCGAGTCGGCCTCGTGCTGGTAGGAGCTGCGCAGCGAGGTGTACGCGACGGGCTTGCCGCCGACCGTGGCGCGTGCGGTCACCAGGCCGTACTTCGTGCGGTAGACCTGCATCCGGTACGAGCCCGCCGCGGTGGAGTCGGCGATCGTCGGCGACCAGGCGTCGGTGCGCTCGATCTTCTCGAACGGCACGCAACTTCCGTGCCACAGGTAGGAGTTGGACTGGAGGGTGGGCTTGTTCCCGCTGGGGTCGCACAGTTCGACGGCGTAGGTGTCGATGACGTCCTGGCCCGCGGAGGTGGCGCTCCACGCGTAGTCCTGGCCGCGGCCGAGTTCGACGTACATGCTCAGGCCCGCGAAGGCCGCGCCGCGGGCACTGATGCCGGGCCCCTGCAGTTCCTCGCGCATCAGCAGCTGCGGCGCGAAGTAGCCGGTCTGCGGCCCGAAGACGGCGACGGGGTGACCGCTGGCGGTGTACTTGCCGGAGACCAGCAGCGCGTTGGACATGCCCTTCTTGGGCGTGGAGAACAGGTTGCCGGGCAGTACGCCGTTGTCGAAGATGCCCTGCAGCGGCCGCAGCTTCGCCGGAACGCGTACCGGAGTCCGCGCGGTCGCCCCGCTGCCGGCGGCTGAGCCGGTGCGGTCGTAGACGAGCGGTTCCGGGACGACGGAACCGGGGTCGGGCAGCGCCTCGCCACGCGGACGGCCGGGCTGGTCCGCGTAGGGGAAGCTCTGCCCGTCGTGCAGGGTCAGCACCGCTTCCGGGTCGTTGCGCTCGCGGAACGACTCCCAGACCTGGGTGCCCTTGACGACCCCGTACTTGTTCTGGGCGGCCTGGAGCGCGAGCGCCGACTGGACCTGGCCACCGCCGCCCGAGCCGAACAGCGCGCCCACCACCGCGCCCAGCGCTATCAGGTCGGTGAGCTTGAACGGCTCGATGTCCCCGGCATTGGTGATGGCGTTGACGTGGCCGGTGAGGTCGTACTCACCGGGGAAGTACCGGCCCGGTTTGGCCTGGCCGATGTAGGCGTTGATGCCGTCCACGTAGGACTGCGCGTCGGCGAGCGCCTGTTGGCCGCGGGCGCCGTTGGTCTTGGCGATGCGGTCCACCTGGGCCTGTAGGTCGGCCTCGGTGTAGGGGGCGGCGCTGAAGAACTGTTGCTCCAGTCCCTGGTTGGCGGCGGCGCCACCGGCGAAGGAGGTCAACTCGCCGCGGCCGACGTGCCGGAAGAGGTCCATCAGCCACAACCGGTCCTCGGCCGCCGCGTACCCGGCGCCGAACTCGGTGCCGGAGCGGGTGGTGCCCTGGATGTGCGGGACGCCGGTGGCCTTGTCACGGGTGATGGTGACGTCGGAGCGCGGCTGCTGCACGGATTCGACCTGGTCGGACGGGACGCCGAACGAGGAGCTGTTGTAGAAGTCGCCGAGAGTGGCGTCGGTGAGCGAGCCGTAGCCTGCGGGTAGCGCACCATAGGTGCCGAGTTGGTCCTCGGTGTGTGCGGGATGGGTGCCGAACAGTTTGTTGCCGAGGATGTCGGCGAGGGTGGCGTTGCCGTTCTCGCCGGGCGGAAGGATGTCGTCGCACTGGCCCTGGCAGTAGTCACCGCCGGAGTCGGCGGCGACCGCCGCGTGCGGAACGGGTCCGGTCAGGGTGACGCCGAGCGCGAGCAGCGTGGTCGCCGCCACGGTTCTGAGAGTGAGGGTGCGTCGTCGCATTCCTGCTCCTCCCTGGGGGGAATGCGACGGAGGTTACCGTCGGTAGGGCTATGCGGGAAGATGAGCAGCCGTCACGTTTCCGATCTCGGCTGGATCTACGGCGTTCCTCTCCACAACTCCTTCACCAGGGGAGCCAATCACGGGCCGGGTACGTCCATTCCATAGCGCCACGAGGTGTTGTGGTCCACTGTGACGGAGGTGGTACGAGATGGCCGGGTTCCGCAGTCTCGCGAGACGGGTACGCGATCCGCGGCTGATAGACGCCGAGCAACGCACCTCGCTGCGGCGGTGCCTTGAGCGGTTCGCGCCGTACGGCCACCGGGCGACCTGGCACCACCTGTGCCTGCGCGCCGGTATCGCACCCGACGACCGACATCCACGCCAAGCGCAACTCATGGCCGCGCTTGAGGAGTTGGAGGAGGCGAGGGCGGTATGGCTGGGCTATGAGGCGGAGTTCGCCGCCCGCCGCAAGCGCGAGAAGTACGACGGCATCCGCCGTCCCACCAGCCTTGACGACTGGCACCGGCGCACCTGGGGTGGGAACGGGGTCGCCTGGTGCGACGATCCGGCCGTCCATCCGGCGGGGCGGCTCGCCGATGTGCTGCGTCGACTGATCACCGCCCTCGACTCGGCGCCCGGCGACTGCTGCCCGGTGTGCGGCGCGACGCGCATCGTGTGGCGGGAGGGCCTGCGCCACGATCCGGCCGCGGGACCGGTGTGCACGGAGTGCGGCATCGTGGTGCCGGTGCCGGTGCTGTGTCCCGAAGCACTGTCGGCGGCGCGGGCCGTCGCGTGGGAGAGCCGGTACGCGGTGCGGTGAGCCCGCTGCCGTCCGCGGCCGGTGCTGGCCGCGCCTGTTCAGCCGTCTCGCCGTCGCGGGCGGGTCCGCCACCGCGGCGGCGAGCGAGCACTTCGGCCACGTTGACACACGACCTTCGGCCAACCATGCTGAGCAAGCGCTTAGACAGCACGCTCCGACGCCAAGCATGTGGGAGGCAACAGATGTCGCAGGCCAGGGTCTTCGCTTCGGTCGACGAGCTGCGGACGGCCGTCGGGGAGGAACTCGGCCACACGCCGTGGGTCGAGGTCGACCAGAAGCGGATCGATCTGTTCGCCGAGGCGACCGGCGACCACCAGTGGATCCATGTCGACCCGGAGAAGGCCGCGCGGGGGCCGTTCGGCACCACCATCGCGCACGGCTATCTGACGCTCTCCCTCATCCCCTCACTGATGCCGGAGCTGATGCGGGTCGAGGGGGTGCGGATGGGGGTCAACTACGGGGTGAACAAGGTGCGCTTCCCCTCCCCGGTGCCGGTCGGCTCCCGGTTGCGCGCGTCCGCGGTGATCGCCGAGGTGGGCGAGGTGCCGGACGGCGTGCAGCTGGTCACCCGGGTGACGATCGAGCGGGAGGGCGGGGACAAGCCGGTGTGTGTGGCGGAGACGGTGGCCCGGTTCTACCTCTGAGGCGCCGGACGCCCTCGCCGGAAGGCGGCTAAGCGGTTGCTCAGGGGACGGTAAGGTGTCCGCATGGATGCGGAGGCGACGGACACCGAGGCGTGGAGTGACATCACCCCGGACGCGGCGAGGCGGTTGGTGGTCGCCGCCGTCGAGGCCTTCGCCGAGCGCGGGTACCACGCCACGACGACGCGCGACATCGCCGGGCGCGCCGGAATGAGCCCGGCCGCGCTCTACATCCACTACAAGAACAAGGAAGAACTGCTCTACCAGATCAGCGGCGTCGGCCACCGCCGTGCCCTCACCCTGCTACGGCGGGCCGCCGAGGGCGGTGGCACCCCGGCCGAACGGCTGCGCACCGCGGTGCGCTCCTTCGTCCGCTGGCACGCCGAGCACCACACCACCGGCCGGGTGGTCCAGTACGAGTTGGGCGCGCTCGGCCCGGAGCACCACACGGAGATCGTCGGACTGCGCCGGCTCAGCGAGGCGACGATGCGCTCGATCATCGAGGACGGCGTGCGCTCCGGCGACTTCGACGTGCCCGACGTCTCCGGTACGACGCTCGCGGTGCTCTCCCTGTGCATCGACGTTGCCCGCTGGTTCAACCCGGGCGGCCGCCGCACCCCGGACCAGATCGGCGAGCTGTACGCCGACCTGGTGCTGCGCATGGTCCGCCCCGAGTAGCGGACCCGCGCGAACCGGCCCGCGGCTAGAAGGCGGAGACGCCCGTCAGGGCGCGGCCTATGAGAAGTTTGTGGATCTGGGTGGTGCCCTCGTAGAGGGTCATCACCCTTGCGTCGCGCAGGAGTTTGCCGACCGGGTACTCGTCGATGTAGCCGTAGCCGCCGAAGACCTGGAGGGCGTTGTTGGCGCAGCGCACCGCCGCCTCACTGGCGTGCAGCTTGGCGATCGAGGACTGGGTGGCGAACGGCAGGCCTCGGTCGATGTGGTCGGCCACCTGCCAGGTCAGCAGGCGGGCGGCGGTCACGTCCACGGCGATGTCGGCGATCAGCTCCTGCACCAGCTGGTGCCGCGCGATCGGCGCACCGAACTGCTCGCGCTGGCCCGCGTACTCGACCGCCGCGTCCAGACACGCCTGCGCGATCCCCACGCAACCGGCCGCCACCGACATCCGCCCCTTGGCCAGCGCGGACATGGCGACGGCGAACCCCTTGCCCTCCGGCGCCAGCATCGCGCTGGCCGGCACGCGCGCGCCGTCGAGCACGATCTCGGCGGTGGCCTGGCCGCGCAGCCCCAACTTGCCGTGGATCTCCCGGCGTTCCACGCCGGGGGTGTCGGTGGGCACCAGGAACGCGCTGATGCCCTTGTGGCCGGGTTCCGCCCCGGTGCGGGCGAAGACCAGGGCGACGTCCGCCCAGGTGCCGTTGGTGATGAACATCTTGCCGCCGGTGATGGCATAGCCGTCACCGTCGCGCACCGCCCTGGTGGTGAGGTTGGCCGCGTCGGAGCCGGTGCCCGGCTCGGTGAGGCCGAAGCAGCCGACCGCCGCACCGGAGCAGAGCCGGGGCAGCCACTCCCGCTTCTGCTCCTCGCTCCCCCAGGCCGCTATGGACTTGGCCACCAGGCCGAGCGAGACCGAGACGATGCCGCGCACCGAGGAGTCACCACGCCCCAGCTCCTCGGTGACCAGGCAGTACGCGAGGTGGTCGCCGCCCGAGCCGCCGTACCGCTGCGCGATCGTCATGCCCAGGAAGCCCAGGTCCCCCAGCTTCTTCACGATGCCGCGGTCGACCCGCTCCGCCCGGTCCCAGGCCGCCGCGTACGGGGTGACCTCGCGGTCCACGAAGTCCCTGGCGAGCTGCCGGACGGCGGCCTGTTCCTCGTTCAGCTCAAGGTCCACGGGCGCATCCCTCATAAATTAGCGCTGCTAGTTTTTCTTGGCGGCCTCTACTATGTGCCGCATGGCACGCCCCCGCAAGCCCCTGCTCAGCCGAGAGCGCATCGTCGCCGCGGCGCTGGCGCTGGTGGACGAGGAAGGGCTGCAGGCGGTCTCCACCCGGCGGCTCGCCGCCGAACTCGGGGTGAGCGGGCCGTCGTTGTACAACCACTTCCGCACGAAGGACGAGCTCCTGGACGCGGTCGCGGACACCGTCGTGGCGCAGGTGGACCTGTCGATGTTCGAGGACGGCACGCGGTGGGCGGACGCGCTGGTGCGCTGGGCGCGCTCGTACCGCGCGGCACTCGCCGCGCATCCGCACATCGTGCCGTTCCTGGCCCAGGGGCCCGGCCGCCGGCCGGCCGGACTGCGGCTGGCGGACGCCGTGTTCGGCGGTATGGTGAACGCTGGCTGGCCGCCCGGGCACGCCACCCGGATCGGCGCGATGATGCGGTACTTCGTCGCCGGATCGGCGCTGGGTTCCTTCGCCCGGGGGTTCGTGGACGACCCGACCGCGTACGACCCGGACGACTATCCGCACCTCGGCCAGGCCCATCTGCTCCCCGAGCACCAACAGCGGGTGGACGAGGGCGCGTTCGAAACGGGCCTGCGCGCCCTCGTGGACGGCCTGGCCATCCAGTACGAGCGGCTGCGCTAGCGGCCGCGTCGGGGTCGGGGGCTTGCCCCGGGAAGAATCCGCCGCGGCGAGCGACCACGCCGAGGCGGACCGCCGGTGCGAACCGCCCGCCCCCCGTCGGCCCCACAGCGAGCGTCTAGAAGACCACCAACGCGCGCCCACCGCGTCCCTGGAGCATCGCGTCGAACGCGGCGGGGATCGCGTCCAGCCCGATCCGGTCGGTCACCATCGCGGACAGGTCGAGACCGCCGGTGCGAACATGTTCGGCGAGGACCGGCAGGTCCTTCGCCGGGTCGCTGTTGCCGTAGACGCAGCCGGTCAGGGTGCGGGCGAAGTGGAAGATCTCCAGTGCGCTGAAGGTGACCTGCTGCTCCTTGCCGCCGATGCCGACCACCGTGGTCCGGCCGCCGCGCCGGGTGGCGGACCAGGCGGTACGGATGGTGTCGGCGCGGCCGACGCACTCGATCGCGGCGTCGACCCCGTGGCCGCCGGTGAGCTTGCGGATCCGCTTGGCGGTGTCGTCGGCGGCGAGCACGAAGTCGGTGGCGCCCGCGGCCCGCGCCAACTCCTCCTTGCCCGGGGCGACATCGACCGCGATCACCGCACCGGCCCCCGCGATCCTGGCCGACTGGAGCACCGCGAGCCCCACCCCGCCGACGCCGAAGACGGCGACCGTCTCCCCCGCCCGCAACCGGGTGGCGTGGTGCACCGCCCCGTACCCGGTGAGCACGGCGCACCCCAGCAGCGCGGCCTCGGTCAGCGGCACCCCGTCCGGCAGCGGCAGCACCGCGCCCGCGGACACCACCGTCTCCTCGGCGAAGACCGCGGTGCCCAGACCCGGGTACAGCTCGGTGCCGTCCGCCGCGCGCACCGCGTACGGAGCCGCCGCCCCCGCCGAGGCGTTGGCGCACAGCCACGGCTCGCCCAGTCCGCAGAAGTGGCAACCGCCGCAGGAAGGCGCCCAGTTGAGCACCACCCGGTCCCCCACCGCGACACCGGCGACATCCTCGCCCACCGCGGTGACCGTACCCGCGCCCTCGTGGCCGAGCACCGCGGGAACGGGTTGCCGCAGGGTGCCGTTGGCCAGCGACAGGTCGGAGTGGCACACCCCGGCCGCGGCGAGCCGCACCCGCACCCGGCCGGGGCCGGGATCCGGCAGGCCGATCTCGGCGATCTCCAACGGTGCTCCCACGGCGGGCAGTACGGCGGCGCGGACCACGCTCTCTCCTCGGTGAACCACTCGGTTGACGACGCGACGACGGATGATCAGAACTGCAGGGACTTGGTCTGGAGGAACTCCGCCAGTCCGTGCGAGCCGAGCTCCCGCCCGATGCCGGACTGCTTGTAACCGCCGAACGGCGCGAGGGGGTTAAACCGGCCGCCGTTGATGTCCACCTGGCCGGTCTCCATCCGCCGGGCGAACGCCACCGCGGCCGCCTCGTCCTGCGACCACACCGCCCCGGCCAGGCCGTAGACCGTGCCGTTGGCGATCTCCAGGGCGTGCTCCTCGTTCTCGTACCGCATGATCGACACCACCGGGCCGAAGATCTCCTCCTGGGCGATGGTCATCTGCGGTGTCACGTCGGCGAACACGGTCGGGCGGACGAAGTATCCGCGCTCGCGCCCCTCCGGCGCCTCGGGTCCGCCCGCGACCAGCCGTGCGCCCTGCGCGACGCCGCCGGCGATGTAACCGCGCACCCGCTCCCGCTGTCCGGCGCTGACCAGCGGGCCGAGCCGGGTGTCCGGGTCCGCGGGGTCACCGGGGACGTACTTGGCCGCGGCGGCCCTGGCCAACTCGACCGCCTCCTCGTAGCGGTCGGCGTCGACCAGCATCCGGGTCCAGGCGCTGCACGTCTGGCCGGAGTTGGCCATGACGTTGGCGACGCCGATGTTGACCGCGCGGCCCAGATCGGCGTCCGGCAGGATGACGTTGGCGGACTTGCCGCCGAGTTCCAGCGCCACCCGCTTCACCGACCGGGCGGCGGCGGCCGCGATCAGCTTGCCGACGGCGGTCGAGCCGGTGAACGAGACCAGGTCCACGCCCTCGTGTTCGGCCAGCGCCTGGCCCGCCACCGGACCCAGCCCGGTGACCAGGTTGAACACCCCTGCCGGGAAGCCCACTTCGTGCACCGTCTCGGCGAACAGCTGGGCGACCAGCGGGGTGTCCTCGGCGGGCTTGAGCACGACGGTGCACCCCGCGGCCAGCGCGGGCACCACCTTGGCGACGATCTGGTGCAGCGGGTAGTTCCAGGGGGTGATCGCCCCGACCACGCCCACGGGTTCGTGGTGGACGACGGAGTTGCCGACCTTCTCGGTGAACTCGTAGGTCTCCAGCAGCCGGGCGTAGGAGGCGGCGACCGAGGTCGGCATGTCGGTGTGGACCTTGCCGCTGAAGGTGAGCGGGGCGCCGAGTTCAGCGGTCACGGTCCGGGCGATCTCCTCGCGACGGGCGCCGAGCCGTGCGGTGAGCGCGCCGATCCGTGCGGCGCGCTCGGCGGGCGGCGTCTCCGCCCAGCCGCGGAAGGCGGCGCGGGCGGCGCGCACCGCGGTGTCCACGTCCTCGGCGTTGCCGGCCGGTACCGAGCCGATGGGCCGCTCGTCCGCGGGGTTGACCACCTCGATCCGGCCCTGGCCCGCGGCGCGCCGCCACTCGCCGTCGATGTACATCCCGTCGTGTGCCTGCACGTCGTTGCCCTCCCGGATTCCACGCCGTCGGCCGAGCCGCCGTGGCGGCGGTGGTCGGGCGACGGGTGGGCGGATGCGGATGCCTGTACCACTCAAACTAACGGCGCTAGTTACCGCGGCACCAGCATGCCCGGGGTGATTGACGGCACGCCGCCTGAATCCTACGGTCGTCCATAGGATTCAGTACTCGGAGGGCGGGAGCACGGCATGGGCGGCACGCAGGACGGGAAAGGGAACAGCGACGCGGAGGCGGCCCGCAAGGCCGCCGAGGCGCTCGCCTACTCCTCCGGCTTCGGCAACGAGCACGCCAGCGAGGCGGTACCGGGCGCGCTGCCGGTCGGCCGCAACTCACCGCAGCGCGCACCGCTCGGGCTGTACGCGGAGCAGCTGTCCGGCAGCGCCTTCACCGAGCCGCGCCACCACAACCGGCGCAGCTGGCTCTACCGCATCCGGCCCTCGGCCGCGCATCCGCCGTTCTACCGGATCGACAGCAGGCACCTGCGCAGCGCGCCGTTCACCGAGAGCGTGCCGGACCCCAACCGGCTGCGCTGGAGCCCGCTGCCCGTTCCACAGGAGCCGACCGACTTCCTGGACGGCCTGGTGACCGTCGGCGGCAACGGCGATGTGCTGCAACGCAGCGGAATCGGCATCCACTGGTACGCGGCCAACCGCTCCATGACCGACCGGATCTTCTCCGACGCCGACGGCGAGCTGCTGATCGTCCCGCAGCGCGGCGGGCTGCTGCTGCGCACCGAGTTCGGGCTGCTGCGCGCCGAGCCGGGACACATCGCGCTGATTCCGCGCGGGGTGCGGTTCCGGGTGGAACTGCTGGACGCCGACGCCCGCGGTTACGTCTGCGAGAACTACGGCCAGCCTTTCCGGCTGCCCGACCTCGGCCCGATCGGCGCCAACGGCCTGGCGAACGCGAGGGACTTCCTGGCCCCGGTCGCCGCGTACGAGGACCGGGAAGGGCCGGTCGAGGTGGTGAACAAGTTCGGCGGCAACCTGTGGACCGCCGCCTACGACCACTCCCCGCTCGACGTCGTCGCCTGGCACGGCAACTACCTGCCGTACGTCTACGACCTGCACCGGTTCAACGTGATCGGCTCGATCTCCTACGACCACCCGGACCCGTCCATCTTCACCGTGCTCACCTCGCCGACCGACACCCCGGGGCTGGCTGGTGTGGACTTCGTGGTGTTCGCACCGCGCTGGCTGGTGGGCGAGGACACCTTCCGGCCGCCGTACTTCCACCGGAACGTGATGAGCGAGTTCATGGGCCTGGTGGAGGGCGCGTACGACGCGAAGGCGGAGGGCTTCGTGCCGGGTGGCTCGTCACTGCACAACATGATGTCCGCGCACGGTCCCGACCGGGAGACCTTCGACAAGGCCAGCGCCGCGGAGCTGAAGCCGCAGAAGGTCGACGACGGGCTCGCGTTCATGTTCGAGACCCGCTGGCCGGTGGTACCGACCGCGCAGGCCCTGCACGCGGACCACCGCCAACAGGACTACGACGCGGTGTGGCAGGGTCTGGAACGACACTTCAGGGCCTAGCCACCCGCGAACCCACGTACGCCGGAGCGGACTTGACCTCTTTCGCCCCCGATTCGATCACCCTGAACCGCAAACTCCCGTTGTGGTACCAGGTGTCGCAGTCGCTGCGCGCCTCGATACTCGGACGCAGCGCGGACGCGCCGCTACGGCTGCCGACCGAGGACGACCTCGCCGCGCACTACGGGGTCAGCGTGCTCACCATGCGGCAGGCGCTCAAGTCCCTTGAGGAGGAGGGGCTGATCAGCCGCCACCGGCGGCGCGGCACCTTCATCGAACCGGGGGCCCGGCGGGGCGCTCCGGTCCGGCTGCTGGGTTCCGTCGACGCGATCGTGGCCCAGCAGTCGGGCATGCGGGCCACGATCCTCGGCCATGGCGCGGTGCCGGTCCCCGCCGAGATCAGCGAGCACTTCCCCGACGCGACCGAGCTGGTCTCCTACCGCAGGCTGCGCCGGGACGACAGCGGTGAACCGACCAACTGGGCGGACAACCACGTCCTTCCGGAACTGGCCGCCCGCATCGACCTGGCCGACCTGGAACACTGGCCGATGACCAAGGTGCTGCGGGACCGCCTCGGGGTACGGATCAGCCGGATCACCGACACCGTGGAGGCCAGGCTGGCCGACCCGGAGACCGCGCGACTGCTGGACGTACCACTGTGCAGCCCGATCCTGCACTACACCGGGATCACCTACGACGACGAGGGCCGTACGGTCGACGTGGTGCGCATCCACTACCGCGGCGACCGGTTCTCCTTCTCGGTCACCATGGAGGCGCGGTACTGATCCGCCCTGCGGCGACGGCCGGGCCCGGCGTGCCGCCCTGGGGAGCCTGGGGCCATCCCCCGGGAAAGCGCGGCCCGGTCCCACTACCATGCGTGCGGTGAGCGACGACGCGCCCCTGCTCGACGACCTGATGCCGTGGTCCACCGCGCCGCCGCGGTTCGGCAGGAGCTGGGTGCTGGCTCCGGACCCCCGGTCACTGCGCGCCCGTTGGGAGACCCTGCTGCGGGCCGGTACGGTGGAGCAGCGCGACGCGCTGTTCCACCCGACCCGGGCACGCAGCGTGCACAGCACGGTGGCGCAGCTTCCGGGCCATCCGGCGCCGACGGGCACGCTCGCCGAGGAGCAGGGTCCGTGCCCCGAGCCGCTGCGGGTGCTGCACGGGCCGTACGACCAGCAGTGGCTGATCCCCGACCACCGGTTGCTGGACACCGCGCGGACCGAGCTGTGGCGGGTGGCGGACGAGCGGCAGGTCTTCGCCGTCGAGCAGGCGCACGTACCGCAGGTGCCCGGCCCGGCGGTGGTGTGCAGCACGCTGCTGCCGGACGGCCACTCGCCCGCCGGGCGCCCCGGCCGGATCCGCCCGCTGTACCGCCGTCCCGGCGGGGTGGAGCCCAATGTCGCCCCCGGGTTGCTGGACCATCTCGGCAAGCGGTGCGAACGGCAGGTTTCCGCCGAGGACCTGCTGGCGTGGATCACGGTGTGCGCCCGCCAGTCCCCCGTGGGCCGCGTGGTGCCGCTTCCGGCGAACGGTGAACTGTGGGACGTCGGTGTGGAGTTGGGGCGCACAGCGCTGGACGTGCAGACCCGTGGCGCGCGCAGCGGGGTACGGCCACGGCTGCCCGGCGGCCGACGGCCGTATGTGCGCGCGCCGTTGCCCGCCCGGCCGGACGCGCTGCGGTACGACGAACAGGAGGAAGCGCTGCTCGTCGGCGAGGGGCGCATCTCACCGGTACCCCGCGGGGCCTGGGAGTTCCACGCGGGTGGCGTGCGGGTGCTGGAGGCGTGGTTCGAGGCACGTGCGGGCGCCGCCGAACCCGGCACACTGGCGGCCATCGGGCCGGGCGCGTGGCCGCAGGAGTGGACCTCGGACCTGCTGGAACTGGTAACCGTACTGGCGCTGCTCTCGGAACTGCGAACGCGGCAGACGGCGTTGGCCGCCGCTCTCGACAGGGGCCCGCGCACGGGTACGGCCGAGCTGCGCGCCGCGGGCGTACTCCCCGTTCCGGCCTCGGCTCGCCGCCCCGCCTCCGTGCTCGATCACCCGGAGGAAGGGCCTGGCGGCCAGTTCGCCCTCCTCTAGCGGTTGCCTCACCGCGTACCCGTTGAGGATCCTGCCCAGTACGCGCCCGAACGTGGTGTCCGGGTCGGTGGGCGCGGTGCCCACGGCCGCCGCCAGGTGTGGGTAGTCGCCGCTCCCCAACTCCCTTGCCAGGTGGGCCATGCGGGGCGGTTCGCGCGCCACGGCCGGTGAGCGGCGCGAACGGGGATCACTCGGGTGATGCCCGCGCCGCGCGGTACCGGCGCCCCCTGCCGGGTTGGGGCGCCGGATGGCCTCGGGGAAGGGTGCGCCGGTCGGACCGAGGGGCACGGGGGTCCCGTCGGTCCGGTCGGCAGCGGGTCAGCCGCGGCTGCCGAACAGCGACCGGCGCAGCCGGCGCAGCGGCGCGAACAGCGAGACGCGGGCGCCGCGGTTCTCCCTGGCCGGGCAGGTGTCCCGGGCCGTCAACTCACGCATCAGCAGTGTGGCGTCCGCGGTCTCACGCTGCGGCACGACGGGGCCGCCGAGCACCGCCAGATGACGGTCAAGACGCGCACTGGTCGCGCTGCTCCCACAGTTGATCGCAGGCACACGTGGCCTGCTGCGCACTATTTGCTCCATTACTTCTCCCCACCCGTACGAGGCACCCGGCCCGGGCAGCGTAACCCTATCGCCCCGCCGCGTCACCCGCGCATCCACGGCCTCGGATTCACCTGCCGAACAGGCGTGTTGCCACCCGACGCCGCGCGTACGCACGGTAGTTGACCGAGTGCCGATGCCAATGTCAGCCAGCCACCGCGGTGAACACCGGAAGGTACCCGTGCGACTGGCCCACCGCCGTCGGGTGGTACGAATCACCGACCGGAAGCGTCACGCTGTGCAGCCAGGGGTCCTGGCCGCAGATCTCGTGCGCGGCGAAGACTCCGCGAACGTCACCGAAGGCGAAGCCGTGCGCGGCCGCGCGGTCGGCGATGACGGAGTCCAACTGGTCGATCCCCCCGTCGATGGCCGTACGTTTGGCCTCCCCCAGCCCGGCCAGACAGCCGCCGCCGCGTTGGTAGAAACGCGGATAGCCGAGCACCACCACCCGCGCGTGCGGCGCCCGGGCGCGGATCGCCGAGTAGACGGTGTCCAGCAGTCCCGGCAGGGAGTCGCGCACGAAGCCGCGGGCCCGGTCCACCCGCTGGACGCAGAGCAGGTCGGCGGAGAGCGCGCAGGTGGCCATCACCTGCGCGAAGCCCGCGTCATCGCCGCCCACCGTGATGCTGACCAGACCGGTGGCCGAACCCAACGCCCCCAGTTGGCCGTTGAGGACGTCCACCGTGGTGGCTCCGTCGCAGGCGGTGAAGGCGAACGAGGCGGGAGCGGCGGCGGCCGCCCACAGCTCCGGATAGGCACGGGTGCTCCGGCGGCATTCCCCGCTGGCCGCGGTGGTGCCGCCCGCGCCCACCCCGGCGGAGTACGAGTCGCCGAGGGCCACATAGCCGGGCCCGGCCGCGCCCGCGCCGCTCGTCCCCCAAAGGCTGAGGGCCGCGATGAGGGGCAGGGCGGACAAGGTGGCGACAAGCCGGGTGATCCTCATGGAACCTCTCTCGACGGGGTGTTTCTGCCGCGTCCGTCGTAGCAGCGGACGGCCCACCGCGGCGGTACCCCGCCCGGAGATTCCCCCGATCGGTGATGGTGTGTCCCAAGAGGCCCGGACTGCTTGACGGGCTGCCGGGACTGCGCAACATTGAAGCCCGGGGGGCAAGTCGCCAATGCATCCAATTGCCAGGGAATCTCTGCCACTTCTCGCTGGTGCCGCCGTCGGCACGGGAGTGGCCGGCGCCGCGCTCGTACTGGCCGACATCAGTTCGCCGCTGCGCGCACCGTTCACCTTCTTCTTCCTGATCGTCGCGCCGGGGGCCGCGCTCGCCAGTACGCTGCGCGGCCTTGACCCGCTGACCCGGGTGGTGGTCGCCGCGATCGGCTCGATCGTGCTGGACCTGCTGGTCGGCCAGGTGATGCTGATGCTGCACCTGTGGTCGATCCGCGGCGGCGTCGCGGTGGTCGCGGCGTTGAGCGCGACGCTGTTCCTGCTGCCACTGGCCCGGCACAGCTACGGAGTGACGGTGCGAAGGCGCGATCCTTGACATCCCGGATACGCGTACTGCGCCCCGCCGAGCTGACCGAGGCCGACCGGGCGGCCTGGACCGGCCTCCAGTCGCGTGCCTGGGTCTGCGGCAGTCCGGCGCTCGCCAGCCCCTTCCTGTCCCCGGAGTTCACCCTGGCGGTGGACCGCTTCCGGCGCGGGGTTCGGGTGGCGGTGGTCTACGAGGACGGCGAGCCGGCCGCGTTCTTCCCCTTTCAGCGCACCGTGCTGGGGGTGGGCCGGGCGGTCGGCCTCGGGTTGTCCGACTGCCAGGGGCTGGTGCACCGGCCGGGTTTCCAGTGGGAGGCGCGGGAGCTGCTGCGCGCCTGCCGGTTGGCGATCTGGGAGTTCGACCACCTGGTTGAGGGCGAGAAGCCCTTCGAGGTGGGCGCCACCGGCTCGTTCCCGTCTCCGGTGATCGACGTGGAGCAGGGGTACGAGGCGTATCTGGGCTATCTGCGCTCCCACGCGCCGAAGTTCGTGCGCACCACGCTCGCCAAGGAGCGCAAGCTGGAGCGGGACGCCGGCGGGCTGCGGTACGTGCACGACGAGCGTGATCCGGCCGCGTTGCGCACGTTGATGGGCTGGAAGTCGGCGCAGTACCGCAGGACGGGGCGGAGCGACCGGTTCGCCCGGCCGTGGATCGTGCGGTTGGTGGAGCACCTCTTCAACGTCCGCGGCGAGGACTTCGCCGGACAGCTCTCCGTGCTCTATGCGGGCGGTCGTCCGGTGGCGGCGCACTTCGGGTTGCGATCCGACCGGGTGGTCGCCTGTTGGTTCCCGGCGTACGACACCGCGTTCGGCAAATACTCGCCGGGCCTCACGTTGCATCTGAGAATGGCCGAGGCGGCTGCGGCGAATGGTATCTCCTACCTTGATCTCGGCCGCGGTGAAAAAGAATACAAAGAGTCGCTCAAAACGCGTGAACTTTCGGTCAGCGAAGGTTGGGTGACAAGGCGCCATCCGGTCGCCATCGGTCACCTGGTCAGGCGTGCGCCGGTGCGGGCGGCCCGTAACGCGGTGTTGGCGCGCCCCCAACTCCTGGGCCGCGCCGACCAGTTGCTCCGACTGCTGGGACGGCTGCGGACCGAACGGTGACGCGCCCCCGTGCCACCGTACGCATCCAGCGCTCCTTCGCGCCGGATCGCGGCGACTTCGCGTACAACCCGGTGCCCGGCTCGTTTGTCCAGCGAGTCGAAAGGAATGATTCGCTTCCTCGCAAGTTCGATCACTGAGGCAAGATCAAAAGGACAGCCGCGTAGTATTTTCCGTCAATTGTGAATCACGACGCCGGGTCTTGCCTTAGAGTCCTAATCATCAATACCGTCGGACATCCACCCGCATCAGCCATCAGGGAAGGGCGGCCCTAGGAGACCTCAGGGGAGGGGGCTCAACAGGCCGCGATGGAACCGGTGCGGGGCGCGGTAGGGGGGTGCCGTGCTCGGACACTGCGCATGTGCCGAGCCGCGCACCGCGCGGCCGGTCACGTACGCCAACTCACCAGGCTCGCAAGGCGCCAGACCCGCCCATGGGCGATACCGCCCTGGGCGAAGTCGGCATGGAGCAGGTGAGACCCCCCTTTCGAACCGGACCCACGACACGGGCCGCCCGGCGCGGGCGGTCGACCGGACGAGAGGGAAACGGACTCATGAGCTCGTTTGTTCAACCGGCCGTACCCGGACCATCGCTAAGTTCGAACCCACCAACGGACCGCTCCACCGTCGCAGCTGCGGCGAAGTTCCGGCCGATCTCCACGCACCTGGCGATCACCCCGCCGGTCAGCGTCGTCATCCCGGCGATGAACGAGGCGGAGAACCTTCCCCATGTGTTCGCCACGCTCCCGCCCTGGATCCACGAGGTCGTCCTGGTCGACGGGCACTCCACCGACGACACCGTGAAGGTCGCCCGCGAACTGTGGCCTTCGGTGACCGTCGTCGAGCAGCGCGGCCGCGGTAAGGGCGATGCCCTGATCAGCGGCTTCGCCGCGGCCACCGGCGAGATCATCGTGATGGTGGACGCCGATGGCTCGGCCGACGGCAGCGAGATCGTCAGCTATGTCTCCGCCCTGGTCTCCGGGGCCGACTTCGCCAAGGGCTCGCGCTTCGCCAACGGCGGTGGCACCGACGACATGACCCCGATCCGCAAACTCGGCAACTGGGTGCTGTGCGCACTGGTCAACGCCAAGTTCGGCGCCCGCTACACCGACCTGTGCTACGGCTACAACGCCTTCTGGAGACACTGCCTGGACCACATCGCGCTGGACTGCGCCGGTTTCGAGGTGGAGACCCTGATGAACATCCGCGTGGTCAAGGCAGGCCTGAAGGTACAGGAGATTCCCAGCCATGAGCATCTGCGCATCCACGGCGCCAGCAACCTGCGGGCGGTACGGGACGGTCTGCGCGTGCTGAAGGTCATCCTGCGGGAGCACAGACCCCGTCGGCTGCTCTCCCGCCCGGCGATGCTGCCCGCCAGCGCCAGCCTGGGGGAGGGTTCTTGAGCACGGAGACCGTCTCCGTGGTGATCTGCGTCTACACCGAGGACCGCTGGGGCGACATCCTCGCCGCGGTGGCCTCGGTGCGGGCGCAGAGCCTCCCGGCACACGAAACACTGCTCGTGGTGGACCACAACCCCACGCTGCTGGCCCGGCTGCGCGAGCGGTACGCGGACGACCGCACCGTCAGCGTGCTGCCCAACGCCGGGCCGCGCGGCCTGTCCGCGGGCCGCAACACCGGAATCACCGCGTCCAGCGGCTCGGTCATCGCGTTCCTGGACGACGACGCGGTGGCCGAACCGGACTGGCTGCGGCACTTCGTGGCGGCCTACGAGGACCCGCGGGTGATGGCGGTGGGCGGCAGGACCATGCCCGCCTGGGCGTCGGGACGCCGCCCGGGGTGGTTCCCGCGCGAGTTCGAGTGGGTGGTGGGCTGCACCTATCTGGGCCTGCCGCCCGGCCGGGTACCGGTGCGCAACGTGCTGGGCGGAAACGCCTCGTTCCGGCGCACGGCGTTCGACGCCGCTGGCGGCTTCGCCACCGGGATCGGCCGGGACGGCGACAAGCGTCCGCTGGGCTGCGAGGAGACCGAGCTGTGCATCCGGCTGCGGCGGGCCCGCCCGGACGCGCTGCTGCTGCTCGACGACCGCGCGGTCATCCACCACCGGGTGCCACCGGCGCGGGAGCGGTTCGGCTACTTCCGCACCCGCTGCTACGCCGAGGGCCTGTCCAAGGCACTGGTGGCCCGCAGCGTGGGCACCGAGGCCGGGCTGGCGACCGAACGCCGTTACACCACAAGGGTGTTGCCGTCCGGAGTGGCCCGCGGCGTACGGGACGCGCTGCTCGGCCGGGTCAGCGGCCTGGCCCGGGCCGGTGCGATCGTGGCCGGACTGGCGACGACGGCGGCCGGATACGCCGTCGGCACCGTACGGTCCCGCAACGGCGGCCGGTTCGTCATCCCCGCGGCGGAAGCGCAGGGCACGGATCCCGGGAGGGCCGACGCGCCTCGGGAAGCCCCACACAGCGGACAGCACAGACCGGGAGCGGTGGCATGACCACAGGTGGGGTGCCCATCTTGATGTACCACGCGGTCGCCGACGCCCCGGCGAGGGCCGCGCGTGGGCTTTCGGTGGCGCCGTCGGCGTTCGCCGAGCAGATGGAGTTGCTGGCGGAGCGCGGCTTCACACCGCTCACCACCCGGCAGTTGGCCGCCGTCTGGCGGGACGGACGGCGTGCGCTGCCCGAACGCCCGGTGCTCATCACGTTCGACGACGGGTACGAGGGCGTGCACCGGCACGCGCTGCCGGAACTGCGGCGGCACGACTTCGCGGCGACGCTGTTCACCTCGACCGGCTGGGTGCGCGGGCGCGGCACGCAGGACCAGGCTCCGGGGGCGCTGGACACCATGCTGGACTGGGACCAGGTACGCGAACTGGCGGGGTCCGGCGTGGAGATCGGCGGGCACAGCCACAGCCATCCGCAGCTGGACCAGCTCTCCGACGAGCGGCTGTGGTTCGAGGTGCTGCGCTGCAAGGAGATCCTCACCGAGGAACTGGACGCCCCACCTGTCTCCTTCGCCTATCCGTACGGCTACTCAAGCCAGCGGGTGCGGCGCATGGTGCGCACCGGCGGGTTCGGCATCTCGCTCGCCGTGGGCAACCGGCTGGCCTCCCGGGCCCAGGGACCGTACGCGCTGCGCCGGGTCACCGTACGCCGGTCCACGTCCATAACGGAGTTCGAACGACTCGTCGAGGGCCGCGCCGTCGCCCGGAACTTCGCCAAGGACCGGGCGTTGACAAAGAGTTATGCCATGGTGCGCAGAACCCGCCGAGCACTGGGGAAGGTACGCGGAGCCCGTGTCTGAGACGACCACCCAGGAGACATCCGCTACGAGCGCGACCGGCCAGGGGGCACCCGGCCGGGCAGCGGCGGACTCCGGGGTCGCCGCCGAACGACCGCCGAAACGCGGTCGGTTGCGGCTTCCCGGACGGCGCGGCGGAGGCGATCCGCTGTTCCGCAACGCCTACGCGCTGATGCTCAACACCGGGGTCTCCGCGGTGCTCGGGCTCGGCTACTGGCTGGTCGCCGCCCGCTACTACAGCGATGACGCGGTGGGCCGGGGCTCGGCCGCGATCGCGGCGATGAAGTTCCTCGCCGGGATCACCGCGGTCACCCTCACCGGTGCGCTGGCCCGGTTCATCCCGGTCGCTGGCAGGCGCACCTCGCGGCTCATCTCCGGTACGTATCTGGCGAGTTCGCTCGTGGTGGCGGTCGCCGCGGGGGTGTTCCTGCTCACGCTGGGGTGGTGGGGTCCCTCCTACCACTTCCTCAGTGGGCTGGTGCCGGGGCTCGCGTTCGTCGGGTCGGTGGTGGCCTGGTCGGTGCTCACTCTTCAGGACGGGGTGCTGACCGGGCTGCGCAGCGCGGTGTGGGTGCCGTTCGGCAACACGGTGTTCTCCACCGCCAAGCTCGCCCTGCTGGTGGTGCTGGCCGCGGTGATCCCGGCGACCGGGGTGTTCGTCTCCTGGGTCGCGGCGATCGCGCTGTCCGTACTGCCGTTGGGCTGGCTGGTCTTCCGCCGGCTGATCCCGCGCCATGTCAAGGCGACGCAGGACAGGACGGATCCGCCGTCGGCGCGGGAGATCGGGCGGTTCCTGGCCGGGGACTACACCGGCTCGCTGTTCGCGCTGGCCGCGCTCTACCTGGTGCCGGTGATCGTAGCGGCGCGGATCAGCGCGGAGGACAACGCCTACTTCTACATCACCTCCACCATCGGCGGCACGGTCGACCTCCTGGCGATCAACATGGGCGCCTCGCTCACCGTCGAAGGAGCGCACGACCCGTCGCGGATCGCCGAGAACTGCCGGGCGGCGCTGCGCCGGATGGCCCGCATCATGATTCCGATCTGCATGACACTGGCGGTCTTCGCACCACAGATACTGCATGTCTTCGGTGCGGGATACGCGGCCAAGGGCGGGCCGCTGCTGCGTTTCATGGCGGTCGCCTCGCTCACCCGGGTGCTGTTCGAGGCGTACTTCGGGGTGCTGCGGGCGCAGAGCCGAACCTCGCGGATCGCGATGCTCCAAGGGCTGCTGTGCACACTGGTGCTGGGATCGACGCTGCTTCTGCTGCCGCCGCTGGGCATCGTCGGTGCGGGTGTGGCGGAACTGGCCAGTCAGACGGTGATCGCGGTGATCGCCTGCTTCGGTCTGGCACGGATCCTGCGCGCCCCGGCTCCGGTCTCCGCCGCCGCGCCTCCTCCGGCGGAAGCGCCGCAGGAGGCCCCGTTGGACACCGACACCCTGGTGTTCGGCACCCGTTGGGCACTGCGCGCCGCGGTCGACCAGGACACGCTGCCGCTCGGCGTCCGGTTGGACTTCGACCATCTGGAGCGGCGGCCCTACGTCCTCCCGCAACCGCAGACGCACCAGGAGTCGCGCGCCGAGGGGACCACCCCGCATCCGGTGTCGGCGCCACCGCCCGCGCAGCCGACCGAGCGACCGCGGGTTCCGTTGCGGGAGCGGATGGCGGGCTGGTCCTGGGCCGCGTTCGGCGGCTGGCTGGCGCTGGTCGCGGCGCTGGCGCTGTACTGGCTGCCGCTGCGCGGGATGGACGACGCCTCGCTGGACCGGATGACCGGCCTGGGCCTGGTCTCGGTACTGCCGCTCCGCACACTGGTGGGCGCGGCCCTGCTCGTGCTGGCGTTCTGCTGGGCGCTGGCGCTGCCCCGATGCCGTCCCTGGCTGCTACTGGCCGTGCTGCTGGCGACCGTGGTGTCGCTGCACGCCGTGCCCGCGGTACTGGAGGCGCAGCCGCGCTTCCCGACCGCCTGGCAGCACGCGGGGTTCATCGAGTACGTCAACCGGACCGGCCACGCGGTCCCGTACCTTGACGCGCGTTTCTCCTGGCCGGGGTTCTTCGCGGGCGTCGCACTGGTCACCAAGGCCTGCGGGATCACCGATCTGTCCGAGGTGCTGCGCTGGTGGCCGCTGGCGGTCGAACTGCTCTACCTGGCACCGCTGATGCTGCTGCTGCACGCGATCCGGGCGAGTTGGCGAGCCAAGTGGTGTGCCGCCTGGCTGTTCGTGCTGTGCGGCTGGGTGGGCCAGGACTACTTCTCACCGCAGTCGGTCAACTACCTCTTCTACATCATGTTCGTGGCCGTACTGCTGGTGTGGTTCCGCTCCCCGCAGACCGGGGGCACGGGGCGGATGCCGGGTGAGGCGCAGGCGCGTCCGGCGGGCCGGGCCGACCGGGTGGTGCTGCTCGGCGTCGCGCTGGCACTGTTCGCGGCGTCCGTGGTCAGCCACCAGCTCACCCCGTTCGTGATGCTCGGGGTGGCCGCCGCGCTGGTGGTCTGGAAGCGCTCGACACTGTACGGGCTGCCGCTGCTGTGCGGGGTCATGGTGGTGGCCTGGGTCGGCTTCCTGGCCGAGCCGTACTGGTCGGGGCACTTCAACGACCTCTTCGGCGGCCTGGGTTCGCTGGGCGGCAACGTCTCCTCCAGCGTCTCCGGACGCATCCAGGGTGGATCCCCCACGCACAAACTGGTGCTGTACTCAAGGGTGTTGCTCGCGGTGGCGGTGCTGGCGCTGGCCGCCTTCGGCTGGCTGCGCAGGCGGCGTTCCGGAATCAGCGACCGGGTGCTGCTGATCCTCCTGCTGGTGCCGTTCCTGGGGTTCGGCATGCAGTCATACGGCGGTGAGATGGCGCTGCGGGTCTTCCTGTTCGCGCTGCCGGGCGCGAGTGTGCTGGCGGCGCTCGCGTTCTTCCCGCGCACCTCGACGGAGCGCTCGTGGACCGGGCTAACGGCGCTGCTGCTGGCGGGACTGGTGTTGATGGGCGGGTTCCTGGTGGCCCGTTGGGGCAACGAGCCGTTCGAGCGGGTGCGCACCGGTGAGGTGGCGGCGCTGGACTACGTCTACGGCCATGACTCGCCGTCCGCCCGGCTGTTGTGGCCCAGTAAGGACCCGGCCAACGATCCCACGCCCAACCTTCCGTGGATGGCCCGGGACATGGAGAAGGTCGACTACCGCGGGGTGCTGGCCCCACGTGATCCGTCGCGGGTCGGCGCCATGGTCGCCGACCTGAAGGCGGCGGGGCCGCAGTCGTACCTGCTGATCACCTCCGGTACCGCCGGCTATCTGCAGTTGGACGCGGGCTACCCGGCCGACTGGCGCACCCGCGTGGTGGCCGCCCTGAACGCCCGCTCGGACGTTCGGGAGGTGATGTCCAACCCGGACGCCGCCGTCTACCAGTTGGCGGCACCGCCCAAGGGCACGGTGCCGCGCCCGGTGGTCGGCAGGGTCGGCCCGGTGGTGACCTGGACGCGTTGGACCGTGGTGGGCGCGATCGCCGCGGTACTGCTGGTGGTACTGCTCGGCGCCCGTGAGGTGGTACGGGTCGTGGTGCCGGAGTACCGGCGGCGGCGCGGCATGAAGGTGTCCTTCTACCTGGCGCTGCCACTGCTCTTGGTGTTCCTGGCCTCCCTGGCGGACCGCTTCGCCACGTTGAGCTGAGGTGCCCGGCGCGCTCACCGTGTGGTCCAACTGACCGCGTAGGGGGCCAGGTTGACGGTCGCGCCGTCGATGTGGGCGGTGGTCTGCTGGTCGGTGGTGTTCACCGCCAGCAGCGTCCTGCCGCTTCCCAGCGCAATGACGTTGGCGTTGTCCACGGCGGGAGTGCTCAGTTGGGCGCCGGGCGGGAAGACTGCGGCGAACCGGCGCAGCAGGTCCAGCATGGGCAGCGGGGTTCCACCCCGCTGGTCGGCCTCGGTGCCGGTCCACAGGCAGCCTGAGCAGTCGCCGCTCTCGGACTCCGGGTTCCAGTAGAACGCGGTGTCCGTGCCCCCCTCGGCCAGCTGCATCATGGCGGTGGCCTGCACCGCCATCAGCCGGTTCTCCGGCCAGACGGTGTGGTCGGGCTTGACGTACCACTCCGCCCACCACAGGGGCAGCCCGGTGTCCTGGCGCAGCCATCGGCTCAGGTCGTGGAACTTCTGGGTGGCGTTGAAGTCGTCGGGCACCAGGGCGCCGTCATGGGTGGTGCTCGATCCGTCGACCACCAGGAAGTCCGCGCCCGCCTTGTTGCGCATCCAGTAGTCAAGTGCGTCGAGGACGCGCTGGTCCAGGCTGCCCCAGGGGCCGCTGACCGAGGAGGCGTTGTCCTTGGTGCCGGGTGGGACGCTGTCCATGTTCAGATACGGGCCACCCACCAGGTTCTGCGCGTTGACGGCCTTCACGGCCCGATAGACCAGGTTGTACAGGCGCGTGTAGTCCTCGTAGTCCCAGCGTTGCGCACTGTCGTTCCAGAAGCCCTTGAACTCGTTCCACACGATGAAGTCGTGCACGTCCGGATAGCGGTGGGCGACCTTGGCGGCCAGGTCCGCGAAGTCCGCGTAGTGGTCCGGGGTGGGCGCGGCCTCGATGCGCGACCAGTCGGTGGTGCCGGAGGTGCCGCCCTTCATCCAGTCGGGGGCGCAGCACAGGGTGATCACGGGCGTGCCGCCGGTCCTGCGGATCAGGGCGATGCGGCTGTCCAGTCCGCTGAAGTCGTACCGGCCGGGCGACGGCTCGGGGTTGTCGGAGCCCCAGCCCATGATGGCCTGGTTCTGCGGCAGCGGCTGGGCGGCCAGCAGTTTGTCGGCACTGCCCTCGGCGGCCGCGGTGCCCCGGTCGGCGCTGTACTCGGTATGGGTGAAGCCCCAGCCGAGCCGGGCGCTGGGCGGCGCGCCGGTGCCGGGGCCGCCGTAGACGCCGGGGGCGGGAGTGCCGGTGGAGCGTTCCGCGGCGCCGTGGCCCGTGGTGCCGAACATGGTCAGCAGCAGCCCAAGTCCCGCCATCGCGACGGTGAACAGCACGATGACGCGTTGCCACCCAGCACCTAAGAGGCCGAGCCTGCCGGCCGCATGACGAGCGCTCACCTTGGCACTGTAAGGCCGAGAAGCATGCGTAACGACCGTTTTGGTAAACCCTGTGAGGGTTTTCCTTGTCGATCACCCGCGAAAATACCGCGCGACTCCGCCCCTTCTGCCGGATCATGGGCGTCATGTCCGCGATGAACCCGCCCGATGACCGCCTACCCGACGCGGCGCTGCCCATCCGGCTGAACACGGCGGGCAACGACTCGCCGTCCGACATCGTGGACGCCATGCTGCTCGGCCGGTTCGCCTCCGGTGCCCAGCCGTACGCCCGCGGCCACTCGGTGCAGCGGGTCAGGTCGGGGGTGACGCTGCTGCCGAACGGTGCGCGGGTGTTGCGGTCGGCGGCCGAGAAGGACCGCCGCGCGGTGCTCGCCGAGGGCGACGGCTGGACGGTCCTGGTGTCCCGGTGGAAGCGCGGCGCGGACGTCACGGTCACCGCGGTCGAGGACGAGCTGGCGCGGCGGATCCTCGACGAGGCGCTGGAGGATGCCGAGGACGAGCCGGAAGCGCGGCCGGAGTTGGTGCAGATGGGCTTCTGGCACTTCTCGCACCGCCGGGGCCCGGTCCGGCACACCCGCGCCATCAGCGCGTCGAGTTGGGCGGAGGTACGGGGCAACTACACCGCGACGGTGGCCGAGGCGATGGACAGCCTGATGAAGCTGACGCCGGAGGGCATCACCGGTCGGCTGCTGCTGCTGCACGGGCCGCCGGGCACCGGAAAGACCTCGTGCCTGCGCACCCTGGCGCGGTCCTGGCGGGAGTGGTGCCAGGTGGACTGCGTGCTCGACCCCGAGCGGCTGTTCAACGATCCCGGCTATCTGATGGACCTGGCCATCGGGGAGGACGACCACGAAGCGCACGACCGGGCCGCGCCGCGCTGGCGGCTGCTGCTGCTCGAGGACTGCGACGAGCTGATCCGCGGCCAGGCCAAGCACACCGCGGGCCAGGCACTGTCCCGGCTGCTCAACCTGACCGACGGGCTGCTGGGCCAGGGCCGCAACGTGCTGGTCGGCATCACCACCAACGAGGAGTTGGATCGGCTGCATCCGGCGGTGGTCCGGCCCGGCCGCTGCCTGAGCCGGATCGAGGTGGGTCCGCTGACCCGCGAGGAGGCGATCGGCTGGCTCGGCACGTCACAGGGCGTGGGCCGCGAAGGCTCAACCCTCGCGGAACTCTACGCGCTTCGCCGCGGCACCCCGCTCCTGCTGCCCAACCAGGCCGAGGCGGCCGACGGCCTGTACCTGTGAGGCGGAACCATGATGGGACGGAGCATCATGGCTGAATGACGCATGATTCTCAGAACGCCGCCGAGCAGGTCTGGGCGGCCCTCGGCGGCGCACCGGAGTTGCTGGAGCGGGTGTCGTACGGCAGGCCCGGCGCGGGGTTGCCCGCACGGCTGCCGGTACGGGAGTTGGCCCGGGGAACCGTCGCCGCCTGCTCACTGGCCGCCGCGGAGTTGGCGGCACGCCGCAGCGGCCGCCCGGTACCGGCGGTGCGGGTGGACGACGGTGCGGTGGCCACCGCGTTCACCAGTGAACGGCATCTGCGCATCGACGGTCGCGCGCCCGTCAACTTCGCGCCCCTGTCGGGCTTCTGGCGCACCCGCGACGGCTGGGTGCGCACCCACGCCAACTATCCGCACCACCGCGCCCGGCTGCTCACCTCGCTCGACATCCGCGACAAGGGCGAGGACAAGGAACTGGCCGAGCAACTGGCCAGCGCACTGGAGAAGTCGGTGGCGCAGGAGGTGGAGGAGCGGGTGTACGCGGCGGGCGGACTCGCCGTCGCGGTGCGCACCACCGAGCAGTGGGCCGAGCACCCGGCGGGCCGTGCGGCGGCAGCGCAGCCGCTGGTGCGCGGCGAGCGGTTGGACGGTGCGCCCCGGCGGCCGGTACGTCCGCTGCCCGAGGGGGCGCTGCTGCCCGCCGCTGGGGTCCGGGTACTGGATCTGACCCGGGTGATCGCCGGGCCGGTGGCGGGCCGGACGTTGGCGCTGCTCGGCGCGGACGTCCTGCGGGTCGACTCGCCTCGGCTGCCGGAATCGGCGGACGCCCACGCGGACACCGGCTTCGGCAAGCGGTCGACCCGACTCGACCTGGCACACCAGCCGGACCGCGCGGTCTTCGAGGAACTGCTCGACACCGCGGATGTCGTGATCACCGGCTATCGTCCGGGCGCCCTGGCCCGGCTCGGCCTTTCGGCGGCGGCCCTGCTGGAGCGCCGACCGGGGCTTGTCGTCGCGGAGTTGAGCGCCTGGGGCGATCAGGGGCCGTGGGCACAGCGGCGCGGGTTCGACAGCCTGGTGCAGGCGGCGAGCGGTATCGCCATGGTGGAGGCGGGGCCGGATGGCCGTCCCGGTGCGCTGCCCGCGCAGGCCATCGACCACGGCACCGGACATCTGATGGCGGCCGCCGTGCTGCGCGCGCTCACCGAGCGGCACGATGCGGGCGGCGGTGCGCTGTTGCGGTTCAGCCTGGCGGCGACGGGCCACTGGCTGACGCACGGCCTGACCGCCGAGCCACCAGGCGACGAGGCCGGGTACGAACCGTACGATCCAGCACGCCATCTCGCGCGGGCTGATGCGCCGATCGGCCGTCTAGTCCATGCCCTCCCCCCGGTGTCCTTCGCTGGCGGCCCGGCCACCTGGGCTTCCGCGCCTGGCCGTTGGGGCACGGACGAGCCCGTCTGGGCCTAGCCGCCGCTATCCGTAGACGGCACGCAGCGCGTCCTCGATGGCGGCCAGGGCGGCGCGGCGGTCCAGGCCGAGGTGGTGGGCGCGCTGTGCGTACTCCGCCGCCGCGGCCGCCACCTGGCGCTGCGCGGCGTCGCCCGCGGCGGCGATGAACGTGCCGTGCCGACCGCGGGTTTCGATCACACCGTCCGCCTCCAGTACGCGGTAGGCCTTGGCCACCGTGTTGGCCGCCAGCCCGAGGTCCTCGGCGAGGCCGCGCACGGTGGGCATCCGGTACCCCACCGGGAGCGCACCGCGACGGGCCTGGGCGGCGACCTGTTCCCGTACCTGCTCGAACGGCGCGGCGGCCGAGTCGGGATCGACGCTGATCTTGAGTGTCACGTACGGTCTCCAGCTGGCTGTGACGGTCGTGTGTCGGGTTCATTGTGCGGCAACACCACCGCGCGGCCCGGGCTTCGCGGTGGGTACCCGATCGAGTCGCCCGCGTGGTGCCAGTGCAACACGAAGCGGTCTCCCGCCCGATAGGCGTCAACGCCCGCTCTGCAGTACGCGACCATGTCGTCCGGCAACGCGTCGAGGTCGAACCACTCGACGCGCGCGCACTTGTGCGGCTCGCGGTTGGCCACCTCCCCGCTCCACCGGCGCGCCTCGAAGAACCACCCGGTGCGGGCGGTCCCGTTCGGCGCCCGGTGCTGCATCACCAGCGCGACCCGCAGATCCGCCGGATCGATGACCACTGCGATCTCCTCGAACGCCTCGCGGATCATCGCCGTTCGCACGTCCTCGCCGTCCTCGACATGGCCGCTGGGCGCGTTCCACAGCCCGTCCGCGTAACCGGTGTTGGAACGGCGGGCGAGCAGCACCCGATTTTCCTGGCGGAGTATCAGGTGTACGTCCACGATCTCGGCGTGCCGTCGCGGCGGGGCGGTGCGGATCACGGCGGCGTACTCCTCGTTCGAGGTCCGGCCACCCCACAACAGGGCGTCGTGGCCCAGCTGTTCGACGTGTGTGTACGAGGCGAGGGGGGCGGCGAGTTCGGCGAGGGTGTCGGCCGGGATACCGCCGGGATCCCCCTTCTCGATCAGCACCAGCCGCCCCGCCGGCAGCAGCAGCCGCGTCCAGCGGAGTAGTGCCGCCGCCGGATCCGGCACCGTGCACAGCACATGCCGGGCCAGCACCGCGTCGAACCGCCGCTCGGCGGGCGGTTCGACCGAGGTCACCCGATGCCCCAACTCGGCGGCCAGCAGCGCCAGTTCGTTCGCCTTACGGCCCAGGACGAGCACATCGCCCGCGCGGTCCGGCAGCCAGCCGCGCAACCGTGCCGCCCACGCCCGCCGCGCGGCGGGATCACACACCTCGTACTCCATCGCGCTCGCTCCAGTACTCTGCGTAGTCATGCCGGGATCTTCGCACCCGCCACTGACAACCGGCCCTGACCGGGGAGTTCACCCCAGGCCCAGGCTCCTGTAGCGGGCCCGACGGGCGGCCAGCCGGGCCTCGTCGTCCATCGCGCGCAGTGCGTTGAGTTCGGCGCCGAGGATGTCGCCGAGCCCGGCCAGGAACGGTTCCGGGGCGTCGGCGGCGTCCGGGACCTCCTCCACGATGCGGTCCACGATGCGGTGCGACCGCAGGTCGGCGGAGCGGACGCCCTGTCTGTCGGCGACCTCGTACGCGCGCTCGGTCGTCCGGTACAGGATCGCCGAGGCGCCCTCCGGCGGAAGCGGGGAGAGCCAGGCGTGCCGTGCCGACAGCACCCGGTCCGCGGGCAGCAGGGCGAGCGCGCCGCCGCCCGCGCCCTGGCCGAGCAGCAGGCACAGGGTGGGTGCGGGAAGCGTCACCAGGTCGGCGAGGCAGCGGGCGATCTCTCCGGCGAGGCCGCCCTCCTCCGCCTCCTGGGAGAGGGCGGCGCCCGCGGTGTCTATGACGGTGAGCAGCGGAAGGCGGAGTTCTGCGGCGATCCGCATACCGCGCCGTGCCTCACGCAGGCCCGCCGGGCCCAACTGCGGCCCGTCCGGGCCGTGTCGGTCATGGCCGAGCACCACGCACGGCGCGGACCCGAACCGGGCGAGCGCCAGCAGCAGGCCGGGGTCACGCTCTCCCGCGCCGGTGCCGCTCAGCGGGGTGACGGCGCGGCCGGCGGTGCGCAACAGGGCACGCAGGCCCGGGCGTTCGGGCCGCCGCGAGCGGCGGATCGATTCGGCGGTGGGCGGCGCGGGGGGCGCGTCGGACGGCGCCGCCCCCGATTCCGCAGTATGCGGCGCGTCCGACAGCCGCTGTTGCTCCCGGCCCCCGCACAGCACGTCCAACGCCCGCGCCGCGGCCCCCGCGAGTTGTTCGGCCGGAAGAACCGCGTCCAGCAGTCCTTGCGCCATCAGGTTCTCGGCGACCTGTACGCCCTGGGGGAACTCCTCCCCGTAGAGCGCCTGATGGACCCGGGGGCCGAGGAATCCGATCAGCGCACCGGGCTCCGCCGCGGTGACGTGGCCCAGTGAGCCCCAGGACGCCAGTACTCCCCCGGTCGTCGGATGCCGTAGATAGACGAGGTAGGGCAGGCCCGCCGCCTTGTGGTCCGTGACGGCGGCGGCCACCTTGACCATCTGGAGGAAGGCGATGGTCCCCTCCTGCATGCGGGTTCCACCGGAGGCCGGGGAGGCGAGCAGCGGCAGCCCCTCCCGGGTGGCGCGTTCCACCGCCCTTACCAGCCGTTCGCCCGCCGCGACCCCGATCGAACCGGCCAGGAAGCCGAACTCGCACGCCACCAGGGCGACCCGGCGGCCCTTGATCCGGCCCTCGCCGGTCACTACCGACTCGTCCAGGCCGGTGCGCTGCCGGGCCCGTTCCAGGTCTGCCCGGTAGTCGGCGTCGACGGGGGCGGGGACCGGCACCGGTTCGTCCCAGCTGCGCCAGGTCCCGGGGTCGACGACGGTCTTGAACAGGTGCAGTGCGGTCATGGCATCACCCTGCCATGGCCGCGTTTCCACGGTGCCTGGAGTGAGCGGCGTGCGCCGGGGGTGGCACGGCGGGTAGCGGCGGGTGTCATGGCGGTATCCGCACCCGGTCGGGCTGTTGCCGATCACCCTGTTCGGGGGATTCGTGCTCGGCACGGCGCTGCCGCCGAGGCGGGCGCTCGCCGCTTCCTGTGTCCGCGCTTAGCGCCGCCTTAACGGGCCCGTAAGTCGCGGATCCGGCGGATGGACGGCACTAACGTGCAGGTCTCTCCCATTGTGCTGCCGCCTCCAGGGCAGCCTCCCCCACCAACAGGAGAAGCCATCATGCCCATACGCCGTAAGGCCGCCATCGCCGTTGTCGTCGGGTCGCCGTTACTGTTCATGGCGTTGACCGCGACACCGGCCAGGGCGCACGGTTCGTTGGACAAGCCGGTGAGCCGGGTGCTCGCCTGCTACCAGGAGGGGCCCGAGCACCCGGCCTCGGCGGCGTGCCGGGCCGCGGTGGCGGTCGGCGGTACGCAGGCGCTGTACGACTGGAACGCGGTGCGGCTCGGCGACGCGGGCGGCCGCAGCAGGCAGATCATCCCGGACGGGAAGCTGTGCAGCGCCGGTGTGGACGAGTTCAAGGGGTTGGACCTGGCGCGCGCCGACTGGCCCGCGACGCCCATGAGCGGCGGTCCGTTCACGTTCTCCTACAAGGCGACGGCCGCCCACAAGGGCACCTTCGAGCTGTACATCACCAAGGACGGGTACGACCCCACCAAGCCGCTGAAGTGGTCGGACCTGGAGGACCAGCCTTTCGCCACGGCCACCAACCCGCCACTGAGCGAGGGCAGTTACACCTTCAGCGGCAACGTGCCGCGGCGCACCGGGCGCCATCTCATCTACAGCGTCTGGCAGCGCTCGGACAGCCCGGAAGCCTTCTACACCTGCTCGGACGTGGTGTTCGGCGGCGGAAAGCAGGGTGGCGCCGCGCCCGCCGCCTCCGCGCCGAGCGACCGCCAACTGGCCGCGGGCGCCGCGAGGTCCTCGATGAAGGACATGCCGGGCATGCGCCCCGCCGCCAACCGGCCCGTCCCCAACGGCTCGGCTGCCGAGCCGCGCGGCACGTCCCTTGCCGAGACCGGGAGTTCCGGCGGCACCACGGCGCTGGGCCTCGGCGGCGCGGCCGCTGTCGCGGTCGGCTGCGTGGTCGTGCTGACCGGCGCCCGGCGCAGGGCTGCAGGCCGCAACCGCTCATAGCGGTTGCGGCCTCCAGGTCACCAGTGGTTCGTCCGCGGTGTCAGGACAGGCAGGTGGTGCGGGTGGCGTGCGCGGGGTCGAGGGCGTTGGCCGTCTCGTGGAACGCCACCCGGTCCATCAGGCCGATCGTCACATGCTCGGAGAGGTCGAGTGGGCACAGGTCCTGGACCAGCACGTTGTGCACGTCGGGACCGTTCAGGAACTGTGAGGTGTACGGCGTGACGACCTCGTCGTACTTGGTGGCGATCACGGTGTAGTGCACTCCGGGGACGGTGTCGCCGCCCGCGTTGAGCTTCTGGATGAACCGCGATCCTGCCACCTGGTCGGTCAGCCCCGGGGTCTTCTCCTCCAGCCACTTGGCGGCGCCGGGGAAGTAGGGCAGCAGCTTGGTCAGGCCGTCCAGGGTCGTCCCGTGGTTGGAGGGGGCGATGCCGACCAGGGTGTCCACCTTCGGGGCGCCGCCGAGGAACTTCAGGTAGTAGCGCGGCAGCATGCCGCCCTGGGAGTGGCCGACCAGATCCACCTTCTGCGCGCCGGTGGCGGCCAGCACCTTGTCGACCTCGTCGGCCAGCTGCTGTGCGGACTGGGCGATCGGTCCCAGTCCGTCGAAGACGGGCACTCCGGGCAGTTGTCCGTAGTCGAAGGAGAAGACGCAGTACCCGCGGTTGACCAGGTACGGTGCCAGCGCCAGCCAGTTGTCCGTTCCGTTGCCCAAGGTGCCGTGCACGAGTACGACCGGCCGCTGGTGGGCGGCCGACGGCTTGCAGTCGTAGTTGTTCCATCCGCTGGTCGGCGCGTCGTCCGCCGCCGCGGGGGTGGCGACGGCGGTGGCGGCCGCGAGCACCAGTGCGGAGATGAGGCCGACGGTCCGGCTCCGACGCTTCAGGGGCAGCTTCAACGTGGTCTCCTCACAAATCAGGCAGGGCTGAGGCAGGGAAGAACTCCCGAGTTGACGCTTTGTGATCCGGACCACAAGATGCCGCGTGAAGTTATAGTTACGGGCAAGTAACAACACTCGCTAGTTTCGCGTCGGTAAAGAATTGGCCAGGGCTTAGCGGAACTGTCACTGCCGGTTGGCCACTTGCCCCCCTGCCGCCGCGCGGCTACGCCACGCCGAGCACCGCCGCCGGACCGAGCACCCCTGCGCCGAAGCGGGCGCGGGCGCGGTCAGTGGCCTCCTCTATGCGGCGGGCCTTGTCGTCATCCGCGTCCAAGGTGAGCTGGTGGGCGGCGAGTTCGGCGGCCGTGAGGCCCTCGGCGCGCAGCGCCACCGCCCGCACCCGGGCGCGTTGCAGCCCGAGCGCCGTGTACATGCGGTACGCGGCGTCGGTGAGCGCCGCGGTGTGTCCGGTCGGCTCGGGCAGCGCACGGGTTCGGGTGGTGGTCGAGCGGTCGGCGTAGCGGACGGTGAGGGTCAGGGAGCGGGCGACCTGGCCCGCGCCCCGTAGCCGCGCGCCCAGCTCGTCGGTGAGCGACAGCAGTGCGCGGCGGTGCCGCACCGGGTCCAACTCGTCGCGGTCGAAGCGCCGTTCACCGCCCATGGAGCGGGCCGGCGCGTTCGGGGTGACCGGTGTCGGATCGATGCCGCGGGCCCGCTCGTACACCCGGCGCCCGGCGCTTACACCGAGGATCCGTTGCAGGGTACCCAGCGGTACGGCGGCGATCCGGCCGACGCTGTCCAGCCCGTAGTCGCCGAGCAGCCGCGCCGTGGCGGGCCCCACGCCGTGCAGCGCGGCGGCGGGCTTACCGGCGAGGAAGGCGGCGACCGCGTCCGGCTCGGCGGGCAGCGTGCGCACCGCGCCTCGCTGACCGTCGTACGCGACCATCCTGGCCAGTACGGGGTTGGCGGCGACGCCGATGGTGCAGTCCACGCCGTGGCGGGCCAGCGCCCGCACCCTGATCAGGTCCGCCAACTCCTCGGCGGTGCGCCCGAAGTAGCGCAGACTGCCCCGCACATCGGCGAGCGCGGCGTCCGGCGGCAGCGCCTCCACCACCGGTGTGATCTCACCGAGCAGGGTGAGCAGCGCCCCGTAGGACTCCTCGCTCAGGGCGGCGCCCGCGGCGGAGTGCAGATGGACGTACAGCACATGCGGCACGTCCCGCGGTGCGGACACCAGGGTGAGCCGTCGCCCGGCGCCGGTTGCGGGCGACTCGGTGAACCGGGTCACCGCATCGTATACCTGACGCCCAGTCATCCCGCGCTCCCCGGGCTTGAGTGCCACAACTTGCGGCCGGTGGCGGCACCTTCGCCGGGCGGCTGGAGGTCGGCCCACGGGTGAAGCCGGTAGCCGGTGGGCAGGTGGATTCGGCGGCCGTCGGCGCCGTCCGTGTCGTCCTGCGGCCCCGCCACCGCCGCCAGCCGCTCGGCGACCGCCGCCAGCCCGCCTTCCCCGCGCAGTTCGGCCAGTTCCGCGAGGTTCCACGCGGCGGCACCGACCACGCTGAGGCTGCGCGGGCCGCGCCGCTGCACCACCCCTCGCACCAGCAGCAGCCAGGAGTGGAAGACGGTGTGCGCGCAGGCGGCGTGGCTGTCGTCGAAGAAGGCGAGGTCGACCAGGCCGGTGCCGTCGTCCAGGGTGGTGAAGATGACACGGCGCCCGGAGCGGATCGGCGGAGTCTGGGTGGCCGCCTTCGCCCCGGCGACGAGGACGGTCTCACCGTGCCGCACCGCGCCCAGCCGGTTCGCCGGGACCACTCCCAACTCCCCCAGGAACGCGCGGTGGTCGTCCATCAGGTGCCGTGAGGAGTCCATGCCGAGCACCCCGAGTTCGGCGCTCAGCCGTTCGCCGTCGTCCATGTCGGGCAGTCCGGTGCGGGCCGCGCCGGTCCCCGTCTCCCCGGCGGGCAGCGGGAGTTGGCCGTCCCGGGCGGACCTGCCGCCGCGGTGCAGCTCGGCGGTCTGGAGCAGCAGGTCCCGCCGGTTCTGGCCGAAGGCGTCCAACGCGCCGACCCTGACCAGCCGTTCGGCGACCGGGCGGCTGGGGCGGGCCCGCTGCCACAGGTCCGACAGCGAGGAGTACGGCTGCCCGGCGACCAGGCGGGCGGCCTCCTGCTCGCTGATGCCGTGCACCTCGGACAGCGCCAGCCGCAGACCCCACTTACCGGACACCAGTTCGATTCGATAGTCCGCACCGGACCGGTTCACGTCCAGCGGCAGCACCGGCACCCCGCGCCGCCGCGCGTCGGCGAGCAGCAGCCGCTTGGGGTACATACCGGGGTCGTGGGTGAGCACTCCGGCGTAAAAGGCCGCCGGATAGTGGGACTTGAGCCAGGCCGACTGGTAGGTCGGTACGGCGAAGGCCACCGCGTGCGCCTTGCAGAAGCCGTAGGAGCCGAAGGCCTCCAGGATCTCCCAGGTGTGCCTGATGACCTCGGGTGAGTAGTCCCGGCCGCGCGCCCGCGCGGTGAACCAGGCCCGCACCCGTCCCTGGAGGTCGGGGTCGGACAGCGCACGCCGCTTCTCGTCGGCCTCGTCCCGTTCGCAGCCGGTCATGATCCGCATGATCTCGATCACCTGCTCATGGAAGACGACAACTCCATAGGTCTCCTTCAGCACTTCCGCCAGGTCGGAGTGCGGATAGCGCGGCTGCCTGCGGCCGTGCCTGGCCTCGATGAAGGGGCGCACCATGTCGGCCGCCACCGGGCCGGGCCGGAACAGCGAGATGTCGACCACCAGGTCGTGGAAGGTGCTGGGTTGCAGCCGTCCGATCAGATCGCGCTGGCCCGGCGACTCGATCTGGAAGCAGCCGAGCGTCTCGCTGGACCTGATCAGGTCGTAGGTCGCGCGGTCGCCGGGCGGTACCGCGCCCAGGTCGATCCGCTCGCCCGAGGCCCGCTCCACCTCCTTGATCGCGTGCGCCATCGCGGACTGCATTCGCACCCCGAGCACATCGAGCTTGAGCAGCCCGAGTTCCTCCACGTCGTCCTTGTCGAACTGGGACATCGGGAGGCCCTCGCCGCTGGTCGGCATGACCGGGGTGCGGTCCAGCAGTCCGGCGTCGGAGAGCAGCACTCCGCACGGGTGCATGGCGACCCCGCGAGGCAGCCCGTCCAGCGCCTCGACCAGCTCCCACATCCGCCCGTACCGGTCCGCGTCGATCCCCCGCAGCTCGGGCAGTTCGGCGAGCGCGGCACGGGCGTCTCGGGCCCGGATGTGCGGGAAGGACTTCGCCAGCCGGTCGGTCTCCATCGGGTCCATGCCGAGGGCGGCGCCCACGTCCCGTACGGCGTGCCGGACCCGGTAGGTCTCGGGCATGGCGACGGTCGCCACGCGGTCGGCGCCGAAGCGGTCGAAGATCGCCCGGTAGACCTCCAACCGCCGGGCGGACTCCACGTCGATGTCGATGTCGGGCAGCGCGGCCCGGCGGTCCGACAGGAAGCGCTCCATGAGCAGGCCGTGCTCCACGGGGTCGGCGCCCGCGATTCCCAGCAGATGGTTGACCAGGCACGACGCGCCCGAGCCGCGGGCGGCGACCCGGATGCCGAGGGCCCGGGTGTCGTCCACGACCTGGGCGACGGTGAGGAAGTACCCGGCGTAGCGCAGCCGTTGGATGATGCCCAGCTCGTGTTCCAGCCGGTTCCAGTGCTTCCGGCTGCGGTCGTATCCCCTGACCACCATGGCGGCGGCGCAGCGGGACCGCAGCACCCGGTCGGCGCTGCGGTTTCCCGCGCCGACCAGGTCCGGCTCGGGGAGGTGCACCCGCCCCATGCCGAGGTCGTCCGCCGGGTCGACGGCGCACTGCGCGGCGGTGCGCGCCGTCTCGTCCAGCAGCCGGTACGCGACGGCACGGCGGTATCCGGCGGCCTCGGCGATCCGCTCGGCGATCCTGACCATGGACGCGGTGTCCTTGAGCCAGCGCTCTCCGGTGTCCAGCGACTCCTGCCTGCGGTTGTCGATGGGCACCAGCAGGCGCGCCGCGTCCAGGACGTCCGCGACCTCGCCCTGGCCCGGGTCGGCGTACCGCACGGCGTTGCTCAGCACCGGCCGCACCCCCTGCTCGGCGGCGAAGCCGAGGGTACGGGCGGCAAGGCGCAGCGAGCCGGGGCCGGTGCCGTGCCGTCCGTGGTACGCGGCCTCCAGGCGCAGCGCGTCCCCGTACACCTCCCGCCAGGGCGCGAGCAGCCGGGCGGCCCGGTCGGGCCGGCCGGCGGCAAGTTCCCGGCCGACCCCGGAGTCGGCGCCCAGCAGTACGGTCACCCCTTCGCCGGTCAGGTCCTGCCAGGTCAGCCGGGGCCGCCCGGGGGCACGGTGGGCTGCGGAGACCAGTCGGCACAGCGCGGCCCAACCGGCCGCCCCGTCCCGGGCCAGGAAGATCGCGCGCGGCGCCGACTCGTCGACGAAGGCACCGCCCCGTGCCGGAGCGGGCCGCCGCGCCGCGCCGTCCACGGTGCCCCGCTCCGGCACCTCCGGCACGGCGAGCCCGGCCCCGAAGACCGGCCGCACCCCGACCTTCCGACACGCCCCGGCGAACCGCACCGCCCCGGCGACGGTGTCCCGATCGGTCAACGCCAGCGCGTCCATCCCCCGCTCAGCGGCGCACTCCGCCAACCGCTCCGGGTGACTGGCCCCATACCGCATGGAAAACCCGGAGAGGGCGTGCAGGTGTGTAAAGCCAGCCATGCACACCTCCCGCTTCCCACTCGCGCCCCTCCCTCCGCTTCCGCCCATCGGGCCTTCTCAGGTCCACCTTAAACCAGATTTCGAATGTCCGTTCGAACATATGGTGTGGTGTTCGCAAGGCGCGAAAGCGACAAAACATCCCGGCGGTGAGGAGTCGATGTCAGACCCGTGTGATGTGATCTCCCACAGCGGCGGCGTTCGGACGGGGGTGGCGGGATGGCGGAGCGGACTCGCGAGGTGCGGGTGCGGATCGAGCCGTGGGGAGAAGGTGATCTCGAACTGCTGCGGCGACTCAACGCACCGGAGATGACCGAGCACCTCGGGGGCCCGGAGAACGCGGAGCAGGTCCTCGCACGACACGAGCGGTATGTGCGGACCGGCGGGATGTTCCGGGTGGTGCTGCCACACGGCGAGCCGGTCGGCAGTGTCGGGTACTGGGAGCGGCCGTGGCGGGAGGGGACCGTGTACGAGACAGGCTGGGGGGTGCTGCCGCCGTTTCAGCGGCGGGGCATAGCGGCCGCGGCCATGGCGGCGGTCGTGGACCGGGTCAGGGCGGAGCGGAAGCACCGGTACCTCCACGCCTTCCCGTCCGTCGGCAATCCGGCGTCGAACGCCCTGTGCCGCGGGCTCGGCTTCTCGCTGCTGGGCGAGTGCGACTTCGAGTACCCTCCGGGCAGCACCATGCGGTGCAACGACTGGCGCCTGGACCTCGCCGCCGGGTGATGCCACCGCCACGGCATGGAACCGCCGGCCGCCGCCTTCGCGTCTCGACGGCCATGGATGCGGCGACCGTCATCAGGACCGCGGCCATCGGCGACCTGGACGCCATGGTCGATGTGCACACCCAGGCGCGTACCGCGTACTACCGCGCGGGCGGACTGGCCGACGCGGAGTTCGCCGACCCGGCCGAGCACGCGCAGCGGATCGCCGGATGGCGGCAGGCGATCGGCGGCGGGCGGCACCTCACGTTGTGCGCGGTGCGTGGCGAGCGGGTGGTGGGGGTGCTGTCGATGGGGACGCCGAACGAGGGGGTCTGCGAGCTGTACCAGATCCATGTGCGGCCCGGCAGTTGGGGGTTGGGCATCGGCGGCCGGTTGCACGCGGCGTATGTGGCGGCGCTACGGGACGCGGGTGCGCCGTACGGGCGACTATGTGTCTGGGAGCGCAACGCCCGTGCCCGGGCGTTCTACGCCTGCCACGGCTGGCGGGCCGACGGACAGCGCACGCCCGGGCCGGGCGGCACGGAGTACCTAGGGATGCGGCTCGCCGCCGGGTGACTCCTTCTCCCACAGCGGATGTTCACGACGCGCCCAGGCCCGCGCCACCCAGCCGGTGCGCATGCCCCGGCGGGCTTCCGGGTCATGGGCCGCCATCCAGATGTGCCCCAGCACCAGGATGGCGATGACCAGCGCCAGCCAGTCGTGCACGAAGGTCGCACCGGTGCGCCACACCAGTGGGGCGAGATGGGTGAACCACATCATCAGGCCGGTGCCGAGCATCACCAGTACCGCCCCCGCGACAAGGGCCGCGTACAGCTTCTGCCCGGCGTTGAACTTGCCCGCGGGGACCGGGCGCGGGACCGTCCGGTACCGCAGTGCGGCGCTCAGCCAGCGCCGGTCGTGCGTGTTGAAACGGTTCAGGCGGCGCAGGTCGGCGCGGACGGCCCGGAAGGCCAGACCGGCGAGCAGGGGCAGCGGCAGCAGCAGCCCCGTCCACTCGTGCACGGTCACCAACAGCCGTCGGCGGCCGACCAGTTCGGCGAGCACGGGCAGGTACAGGAAGGCGGCGGTGATCAGCGCGATGCCCATCAACACGGCGGTGGTGCGGTGGATCCAGCGCTCCGCGGTGGTGAAGCGGCGCAGGGCTTCAGGAGGTTGGGACATCGGTGCGTCCGTTCGACCGGCCCACCCAGGCGTCCACGTCGTACCCGTAGTGCTCCCAGTAGCCGGGCTGCACACGGTCGGTGAGGGTGATCCCGGACAGCCACTTGGCGGACTTGTAGAAGTACATGGGCGCGGCGTACAGCCGTACCGGGCCACCGTGCGCGGCGGTCACCGGCTTGTCGTCCATCTCGTAGGCGACCAGCATGTCCGGCCGTCCGGCCTGGTCCAGGGTGAGGCTCTCGCTGTACACCCCGTCGAAGCAGGTGAAGCGGAGCGCCTTCGCCTCGGGCCGCACACCGACCGCCGCCAGCAGGTCGGCGAGCCGCACCCCGGTGAACGCGTAGTGCGGCACCCGCCAGCCGGTCACACACTGCACGTCCCGTACCAGCCGGGTCCGCGGCATGGCCTGCAACCGCTCCAGGGTGTAGGTGGTCGGGCGGTCCACCAGGCCGTCCACGGTCAGCCGGTAGTCGGCGGCCGAGCGGTGCGGTATCGAGTCGGCCACCGAGTAGAAGCGGAAGCCCTGGCCGCCGGGCAGCAGCCCGGACAGTCCGGTCGGGTCCTTGGCCGTGACGGACGCCAGCAGGTTGTCCAGCCCGTTCTGCAGATACCCTCCGGCGGCCACCCCCGCCGCGCCGAGCCCGAGCATGCCGAGCACTACCCGCCGCCCGACGGGTACGCCGCTGCCGTCCTTGCCCATGTATCGATTCGACCACCATTACCCCCACGGTGACCAGCGGAAACGGCCACCGTCACAGATCCGTAAGCTCTGGACCGCGCACGAGGGGCCGCCCTGCACGCCGAAGGCCGCCCGCACAACGTGCGCACGGACGGCCTTCGACGGGTGGGGGGATCACAAGGGCTCGGGGATGGTGCGGGTCCTTACGGGATGGTCGCGCCCTCGGCGCTCAGTGCCGCCGGGACCGGCTGGAAGAACGTCTCACCGCCGGAGGTGCAGTCGCCGCTGCCGCCGGAGGTCAGACCGAGGGCCGCGTCGCCGTCGAACAGCGCACCGCCGCTGTCACCCGGCTCGGCGCAGACGCTGGTGTCGATCAGGCCGGAGACCGTGCCCTCCGAGTAGTTGACGGTGGCGTCAAGTCCGGTGACCGAGCCGTTGTGCAGGCCCGAGGTGCTGCCGCTGCGCTCCACCTGCTCGCCGACGGTGGCGTCGGCGGCGTGGGTGATCGCCTGCTGGTTGCCGTCGTAGGTGTCGACCGCGCTGGTGTGGTCGCTGTTCGGGTCGTCGTACTGCACCAGCGCGTAGTCCGTGCCGGGGAACTGCGAGTCGACGGTCTGCCCGACCTCGGAGCCGCCCTGGCTGTCGGACCAGGTCTGCGAGGCGTTGCCGCAGTGTCCGGCGGTCAGGAAGTACGGGGCGCCGTTCTTGGTGACGTTGAAGCCGAGCGAGCAGCGCACCCCGCTGCCCCAGATGGCGTCGCCGCTGAGGATGTACGGCTTGAACGGGGACTTCGCCTGCCGGAACGTCACCTTGTCGCCGAGTGACCTGACGGCCTTGTCCAGCCTGTTCCGGTTGGCTCCGGTCACGGTCGGGTCCGCGGTGACCACGACCTTGTCGCTGCGCGGGTCCACCGACCAGGCGGTGCCGGGTATGCGGGCCTGCTTGTTCAACGTGACCGTGGTGGCGTGCAGTTGGGCGGTGGAGTACTTGACGGCCCTGGGCACCGCACCGGCGGCGCGCACCGCGTCGGCGTCCGAAGGGCCGGTGACGTTGACGACGAGCCGCTTGGCCTGGGCGTCGTAGTACGAACCGGCCGCACGGTCACCCAGATGGGTCGCGAGGGTGGAAGCGAGTTTGACGGCGGTGGCCTGGTTCAGGGCCGCCGGAGCGGCGGTGGCCGCGTTGGCGTTGGGCAGCAGGATGGCGCTGGCCGCGAGCGCGGCAACGCCCGCGCCGGCGAGGGCGATACGTCTGGTGGGAATACGCCGGTTGCTCAACTCGATACCTCCTGTGGGGGGTTGGGCTGCCGACCTGGTGGCCGAGCCCGGAGGAGTTGCAGGGATGAGTCGTGTGCATGCCAAGCTGCGCCGACGAGTATCCCGATACCACTTGATGACATGCAAGGTCCAATTCCGGTCTGCCCCAAGGCTGGAATCCCCCACCACGGACACACGGATCACCCCCCATGCCCCTTTTGGGCACGCGAAAGCCCCGCCCCTACCACCACGAATCGGCCACCTATGAAGAAGCTGTGAGAATCCTGTGACAGTAAGCGCTGTCCTATAAGCGCTGACCGTGTCCGGTTAACGGTCAGCGGCCTGGCGCCAGGTCCTACTTCCCGTCCTCCGTGACGGTTCCGGCGTCCGGCTCGGCCTCGCCCAGCCGGACCTCGGGCAGCTCGCCATCGGACAGTTCGGCGGGCTGTGCCTCAACCGAGGGCTCCACACCGGGCGGTTCGCCGGGAATCTCGTTCGCCGTGGACGGCTCGGGCATCACGACGGACGACGCGGCGGGCGCCGACGCGGGGGCCACGGCAGCCGCCGCGTCCTGCTGCGGGTTCTGCGCGGCTCGCTCCAGAAACCTCAGCAGCTCCACCGGGAAGGGCAGCACCAGCGTCGAGTTCTTCTCGGCGGCCACCGCCGTCACCGTCTGCAGCAGCCGCAGCTGGAGGGCGGCGGGCTCGTGGGACATCGCCGCGGCGGCCTGCGCCAGCTTCTTCGACGCCTGCAACTCGGCGTCCGCGTTGATCACCCGGGCCCGCCGGTCCCGGGCCGCCTCGGCCTGCCGGGCCATCGACCGCTTCATCGTCTCGGGCAGCGAGACGTCCTTGATCTCCACCCGGTCGATCTGGATGCCCCAGCCGAGCGCCGGACTGTCGATCATCAGCGCCAGGCCCTCGTTCAGCTTCTCGCGGTTGGAGAGCAGATCATCCAGATCGCTCTTGCCGATGATGGAGCGCAGCGAGGTCTGCGCCACCTGGAGCACCGCGAACCGGTAGTCCTCGACGTTGATGATGGCGTCGCGGGGGTGGAGCACCTTGAAGTACACCACCGCGTCGACGCGCACCGTGACGTTGTCCCGGGTGATGCCCTCCTGGGCCGGGATGGGCATCGTCACGATCTGCAGATTGACCTTGCGCAGCCGGTCGACGACCGGCACGATCATGGTGAACCCGGGCCCGCGCAGCTTCTCGTGCGCATGCCCGAGACGGAACAGCACCCCGCGCTCGAACTGCTGGATGACGCGGGCGCCCGCGAGAAAGTACACCACGCCGAACGCCAGCACCGCCGACACCACGTCCACGACCATCACGGCCCCCTGCCGTCGCCGTACCAGCCAACCGCGGGCATCGTGAGATGTCCTCGTACCTCACGGTACGCCTCACGGCGGCAACCGTCAGTGGGACGCACACCGCCGACCGGTCGACTACACCTGGTAGTCGACCGGTCGGCGGTGGTGACCGCTAGCCGATGCTCGCCCCGTAGTGGCCGAGGGCCTCGGTCACCGGCTGGTAGTACGTCGTACCGCCCAGCAGGCAGTTGCCGCTGCCGCCGGAGGTCAGGCCCAGCGCGGTGTCCCCGGAGTACAGGGCGCCGCCGCTGTCGCCGGGCTCGGCGCAGACATCGGTCTGGATGAGGCCGGAGACGACGTCGCCGTTGCCGTAGTCGACGGTGGCGTTCAGCCCGGTGACCTCCCCGCTGTGCACGCCGGAGGTGCTGCCCCGCCGCTTGACCGGTTCGCCGACGTACGCGTCGGCGGCCCTGGTGATCGCCTGGCCGCGGACCGCCCCCGGGTGGGACGGCGTGGCGTTGGCGTACCGCACCAGTGCGTAGTCGTGGCCGGGGAAGGTGTAGTCGACGGTGGTGCCGACCAGCCTGGACTGTCCGGGGTCGGCGAACCACTGGGCGGCGACCTTCCCGCAGTGTCCCGCGGTGAGGAAGTAGCGCACATCGCCCTTGTGGACGTTGAAGCCGACCGAGCAGCGGAAGCCGCCGCCGTAGATGGGGTCGCCGCCGGCGAGCAGCCGGTCGAACCGCCCGTCCACCCGCCGCACCCGCACCTCGTCGCCGTACCGGGTGGCGGTGGCGCGCAGCGCGGCGAGCTGTGCTCCGCTCACCGTACGGTCGGCACTGACCACGAGTTGGTCGCTGCGCGGGTCCACCGACCAGGCGGTGCCCGGGATGTCGAGGGAGCGCAGGCGCGCTCCCACCGCGTCCAGTTGTGCCGTGCTGTGTCTGACGAGTCGGGCCCGTGCTCCGCTGGCCCGTACCGAACGCGCGGCGGCTTCGGAGGTGACGTTGACGACGGTGGTCCGGTCGGCGTTGTCGTAGTACGAGCCCGCGGTCGCCGTGCTGCCGAGGGTGCCGGCCAGGGCGGCGGCGGAGGCCGGCACGTCGGAGTACTCCGGGGCGGCCCCGGCGGTGTCGGCGGCGGGCAGGGCGATGACTCCGGCGGCCAGCAGTGCGCAGGTGACGGCCGTGGCGAGGGCACGTCTTTCGAGTCGGGGGCGGTGGTGGACGGGGCGGCGGTTGTGGACGCTGCGCTTGATCCTCACTCATGCCTCCTGTGCGGTGGAGAGCGCTGTCGCGGAGTATCCGGACGCCCCAACTCCCGCACAAGGGCGCCTTTTTGGACATGGCATGGCATGTCCTCCCAACCGTAGGGGCCGCCGGCACGGCCCCCGGCGTCAGTTCGCCGACCGATTTTGACGCGATATCAGTGGTTGTCCAATCCGGTACCATCCCCCGGCTCTGCGGGCTGCCGCAGCCCGAGGTGCTCCCGCAGGGTGCTGCCCTCGTACTCCGTGCGGAACGAACCGCGCTCGCGCAGCAGCGGGACCACGCGGTCCACGAACTCGTCGAGCCCGCCGGGGGTGAGGTGCGGCACCAGGATGAAGCCGTCGCAGGCGTCGGTCTGTACGAACTCGTCCAGCGCACCCGCCACCGTCTCCGGCGTACCGATGAAGGACTGGCGTCCGGTCACCTCGATGACTGTCTCCCGTATAGACAACTGCTTCTGCTCGGATATCTCGCGCCACTTGGCGGCGGTCGCCAGCCGGTCTCCGTGCCGTACCCGGCCCATCGTCACCTGGCCTTCCGGCTCCGGATCGACGTCGGGGAACGGGCCGTCCGGGTCGTATCCGGACAGGTCGCGCCCCCACACCTGCTCCAGGAAGACGATCGCGGTCTGCCCGGAGACCTGCTGGCGGCGGATCTCGGCCGCCCTCTCCGCCGCCTCGGCGTCGGTGTCCCCGAGCACGAAGGTCACCCCGGGCATGATCTTCAGGTCCTCCGGCCGCCGCCCGTACCGCGCGAGGCGGCCCTTGACGTCCGCGTAGAAGGCGCGTCCCGCCTCCAGCGTGCCGTGCAGCGTGAAGATGACGTCGGCGGCCGAGGCGGCGAACTCGCGGCCCTCGGCGGAGTCGCCCGCCTGGATGACCACGGGGTGGCCCTGCGGGGAGCGGGGCACGGTGAACTCACCGTGGATGTCGAAGTGCCGGCCGTGGTGTGCGAACGGCCTGGGCTCCTCGTCCAGCGGCCAGGAGTCCCACAACTCCCGTGCGGCGGCAAGGAATTCGGCGGCCCTTGTATAGCGGTCCGCGCGGTCAAGATATCCGCCGCGCCGAAAGTTCTCCCCGGTGAACGCATCGGAGGAGGTCACCACGTTCCATGCCGCGCGCCCCTCACTGAGGTGGTCCAACGAGGCCAGTCTGCGGGCGAGTTCGTAGGGCTCGTTGAAGGTGGCGTTGACCGTGGCGGCGAGCCCCAGCCGCTCGGTGACGGCGGCGAGCGCGGCGAGCACGCTGATCGCCTCGGGCCGTCCGACCACGTCCAGGTCGTGGATGCGGCCCTTGTGCTCCCGCAGCCGGAGCCCCTCGGCGAGGAAGAAGAAGTCGAAGGTGCCGCGCTCGGCGGTCTCGGCCAGGTGCTGGAAGGAGGAGAAGTCGATCTGGCTCCCCGAGCGCGGGTCCTGCCAGACGGTGGTGTTGTTGACACCGGGGAAGTGCGCGGCCAGATGCATCCGCTTCCTGGCGCGGTGTACACCGCTGGTCATCGGGAAGCCTCCTGCGGGCGAGCGTAGCGGTTGGAAGGTCGGCGCAGGCCGAGGTGGTCGCGCAGGGTGTCACCGGGATAGAACCGCCTGAACAGGCACCGCTGTTGCAGCAGCGGAACGGTGGCGTCGACCAGTCGTCCGAGGTCGCGCAGCGGCGCCGTGGGACGGATGTGGAAGCCGTCGGCCGCGCCGTCGCGGAACCAGTCGGCGATGCGCTCCGCGAGCCGCACCGCGTCCGCCGGGTCGATCAGCTGGACCTGGATCGAGGCGAGCACGGTGAGCCGGTCCGGGTCGCGTCCGGCGCCGGCGGCCAACTGCCGTATGGCGCGCCGGACGATGCGGGCGGTATCCGGATCCTCGGTCCTTATATATATGACGTCCGCATGGCGCGCCGCGAAGGCGTGTACGGCCTCATCGGTGGCGTCCACGGCGATCACCGGGCGCCCCTGCGGCGGCCTGGGCACTATGGACGGGCCGCGCACCGAGAAGTGCTCGCCGACGAAGTCGACGTAGTGCAGCTTGTCGCGGTCGACGAAGCGTCCGGTCGCCACATCGCGGATCTCCGCGTCGTCCTCCCAGCTGTCCCACAGCCGGGCCACCGCATCGGCGACCTCGTCCGCCTCCCGCCACAGCGCGACCGGTGGTGCGACCGGGCGGCGTCCCACGTGGCCCGCCTCGGCCTCGGTCGCCGAGACCCGCACGGTCCAGCCCGCGCGGCCCCGGCTGACCCAGTCCAGGGTGGCCAGGCCGGCGGACACATGGAACGGCTCGGTGTGGGTGGTGGTGACGGTCGGCACCAGTCCGACCCGCTGGGTTCTCGGCGCGACCCTGGACAGCACGGTGAGCGCGTCGAGCCGTCCCGTGCCGGGCGCGGGCGGCGCCAGGGAGTCGTCCAGGGTGACGAAGTCCAGCGAGCCGCGTTCGGCGAGCCGGGCCAACTCCACGTAGTACGCGGCCTGGTACTGGTCGGGGGCGTCGATGGCGGCGGCCAGGTGCAGCGGCCGGGTGGGGGCAGGCATCGTTGTCTCCCCTGGTCAGCGGCGCGCGGCGGCGGCCGGGTCGGTCAGTGGCATGGAGTTCCTTCGGGTTGGAGGCGTTCAGGCACTGAGCCGTGCGGTGCCGGGCCGCTCGCCGAGGAAGGCGAGGACGGCCCGGGCCGTGGCGTCGTTCTGCCGGAACGCGGGGGCGTTGGTTCGGGGACGGGCGAAGGCCGCGTAGGCGCGCCCGTTGGTGTGCGGGCCGAGGGCGAGGCGGCGCGGGTGCGGGCGGCCGTCGCGGCCGATGAGGCGGGCGTCGGCCGGGTCGACCGCGAGCAGGCCGGTGGGCAGCAGGTGGTCGCCGTCGCGCAGCATCTCCTCGCCGCCCGCGCCGTCCTCGGCCAGCGAGCGCAGCAGCCGGTCGCGGGAGCGGTGCACCGAAGGCCCCGGCAGCCGCGCCTCGACCAGCGCCGTCGCCTCAACCTTGCCGGGCACGCCGGGACTTGAGGCCCGGAACACCCCGCGCTCGCGGTCCGCCTCGACGGTCAGGCCTGCGCCGAGGAACCGTACGACCCCGGCCCGGGACAGCGCCAGCAGTTGCCGCAGCCGGGGGGCGGGCGGCCCGGAGGCGTAGTAGCTGAAGAAGCCGTGCCACCAGCCGTCCAGGTCGGCGATCCGGGAGCGGGCGGTGAGCCTGCCCGAGCCGATGATCCGCACCAACTGCCCGTAGACCGCCAGCAGGGCGAGGAAGACCGCGAGGTCCGGGCTGTGCCGGGGGTCGGCGCGGCGGTCGAGGTCGGCCTGGATGTAGTCGCACAGGTAGCGCTGGAACGATTCTTCGTCCGGGAAGCGCAGTCCGGACAGCGGATGGTCCAGGGCGTCCGGGTCGAACCGGTCGGCGGGGTCCGGCACTCCGTCGTTGACCAGCGCGTCCAGTTCGGCGCTGGCGGGCGCGGCGGCGGCGTACTTCTCCTCGAAGTCCGGCCAGTTGACCCGGGTGCGCTCGGGGTGGGCGGTGAACAGCCGGTGGTAGAAGGCGTAGCCGAGTTCCTTGGCGATCAGCGGCCACACATCGCGCCGGAAGTCCAACGGCCCTGGCCCGGCCAGGAGTTGGTCGACGGCCGCCGGGCCGAAGAAGCGCGGCAGCGGGGTGCGCTCCCCGGTCCAGCCGTAGCCGATCTTCGAGTGGTACGGGACACCTCGCCGCGAGCCGACGTGGAGCAGCGGTTCACGGCCGGAGGGCCGGTACGTCAACCGCCCTCGCGCGTCGCTCTCGTAGCGTCCGCCGCGGCCCTCGGTGAGCAGCACCATCAGGTCGATGAAGGCGAGTCCGAAGCCGCGCACGATGACCGTCTGGCCTGGGCGCAGCGCGGACAGGTCGGTGTCGGCGGTGTACCCGGGCGGCAGGTGGACCAGGCCGTGGCGAGCGGCGAAGGCGGACAGCGCGCGCTGCTCCGGGTCCGGTTCGGAGTCCAGGTGGCCGAGGGCCAGCACCACCAGGTCGGCGGTGAGCGGGGCGGCCACCCCGTCCAGCCAGACCCGCTGGCGGCCGTCGAGCGGCCCGGTGACCCGTACCGCGCGGTACGGGTGCCGGTGCACCCGGACGCCGGGCGGCAGCGCGGCCACCGCCTGTTCGTACACCCAGCCGAGGTAGGCGCTCTGCACCCGCCTGGACGGGAAGCCGTCGGCACGCAACTCCCCTATCTCCCCGGCGAGTTCGGGTGGCGGACTGATGCTTCCCGCCCTGACCCGCTCGGCCCACTGGGCCAGTGAGGGGCCGGGGCGGATCGGCCCGGCGCACTCCACGGACTCGTCGAGGAACATCGTGACGTCCTCGGCCATGGAGTTCATCCACAGCAGCGGTGACTGCTCGTATCGCCAGACCCGTCCGGCGCCTGCCGGGTACGGGTCCACCATGTGGATGTCGAGGCGTGAACCGCCGTACACATCAGGCGCGTTGGCCGCTATCCGTTCCAGCAGCCCGGTACCGCGCGGTCCGGCGCCCACGATGACGAGCGACGGCACGGAGGCGTCCGGCTGCACGGGACGCGCGGGATATGGCGGGGAGTCAGAGGGCACAGGCATGTGAAGGCTCCGTGGCATACGGGCGGAAACTGCACGGGAACTGCCTTCACACGGACCGCGCCCCTCAACGCGGTCCGGCCGTCACGACATGGCGACGGCCTGGCTTGAGGCTAAGCCCGTCGTGCGGGCCGCTGTCAAGCCTGTCCGAAAGGTGAGCACCGCGTCTCATCTCGGTTGACGGGCACGCGCCGGACTGTTCCACTGTGCTCATGCGTTCCCATCAGCCGGTCACCCGCGACCACATCGACTTCGGTCGAGTGTGGTCCGCCTCGTGTTGCCGCTGACCTGGTAGCCGACCGCGTAGAGGCCCGAACTCCCCTTGATCCGCCCATGTTCCGGGCAGCCCGTCGCTCCGCCCCGGCTACCGCAGGACGCTTCGCACGCCTTCACACCGTTCGTCAGTTGCAGCCGCTGCAGCACTCCACACACTGGCAGCACTCGCAGGAACACTCGCAGCATTCACACGCATCACAGCAGTCGCAGTCACAGTCGCCACGGCACCAGCCCTGCCTCGGCTGCCCGGTCCACGGGTCGCGGTACGGGTCGCGGCAGCACAACTGGCAAGTGCAGCAAAGCCCGGTCCAGATCGCGCAGCCGGTGAACCAGTCGCGGCGGCGTGGCGGCTCCGGCGGCGGGAACCCGCCGCCGGGCCCGCCCGGCGCGTAGGGATTCTGGTACGGGTCGCCGTGCGGGTTCTGGTACTGGTCGCCGTGCCGCGGGCCGCCGTACGGGTACTGCCGAGGCGGGCCATACGGGCCGCCGGGCGGCGGGTGGGAGCCTTCCACGGGCGGCGTCGCGCAGCGGTGTCCCGGCGTCCCGAAGGCGCGGTCCACCGACCTGGGCAGCTCATGGACGAGCAGCACGTGCGCCAGCCTGGCGTCGGTGAACTCCACCTCGCGCAGTGCGAGTCGCACTCCGTGCACCGCGTCGTCGCACAGCCGCCGCGCCTCGGCGAGGCTGGTTCCGGTCGCGGTCAGCAGGTTCCAGGCGCCGGACCGCTGGTCCGCCGTCAGATCCTGGACGGCGTCCAGCAGATGCGCGAGCCGGCCGAAGAGCCGTCCGGCCTCGGCGAGCGGGGCGCGGTTGCCCGGCCGTCCGGCGAGCACCGCGGTGTGCTCGAAGGCCGCGGCGGTGGCCGTCTCGGTGGGTTCGGTGACGGCCAGCAGCGGGGTGCCGGGGCCGGCCAGCGCCTCGATGCCGGTCTGCCGGTCCACCGCGTCGACCAGGACCGCGGTGTCGAAGCCGATTCCGGCGCCGACCGAGGCGCCCCTGCGGTCCCAACTGCCCGCCACCCGGCGGGCGGCGGCGGCCACCGGGCGACGCCCCAGCAGCCCGTCACGGTCGGCGATGTGGTCCCGTACCTTCGCGGAGGCCAGGACGAGGGAGACCGCGGCGGCCAGTCGGGCGCCCTCGCCCTTGGCCACCGGGGCGGTGCGCATGCCGCGCAGCGGGCAGGGTCCGGCGGTGCGCCGCCAGTCGCCGGAGCGTTGGGACTGCGCCTCCACCAGGACGGAAATGATAAGCCCGTCGTAGTTGGTGGCGACCCGGGCCAACTGCCCGTGGTCGTCGCGCAACGCGAGGCACAGGCCGCACAGATGGGCCGTCCACGAGGTGGCAAGGCCCTCGGACAGCCGGTGCCGACACGGCCGTATGATCCCGAACAACTCTCCCCCATCAGCCAAAAAGGCACAGTCAACCGCGCGCATTTTTGATCGCGAACAGTCACAACTGGTCGTCGCCGGTCGCGATCGGCCCGTCATGCTACCGGCCACCCGGAACGTGGCCGCGCACGGGAGTGAACCCGGCCCAAGGCGGGAAGGGAACCGCCCGGACGGGCACGAAGGACGGCGATCGATGAGCCATACGGACGCGCACCGTCACCCCCGCCGAGAGGCTTGACGGTGGCTTCCTCGCACACCGTCACAATCCGCATTCCTACGATTACCTGACGCATCGCCATGTGCGGCTGTTGCACCAGAACCGTCACGAATCCCCAGTACGGCGGCTTTCCACTTGGCGCATCATCCACATCATGGACGACCATAGGAGGGCGGACGGTACGGACCGCGCGTGAGAGGAGGCGTCCATGGGTTCGGTGCGGAAGGCCAGCGCATGGCTTGGACTCGTCGACGAAGGCGACGACGAGCGCTACTACGACGAGGAGTACACGGACTACACCGAGGGGCCCGAGTCCAGCGAATGGGTCACCGACCCGCGGGTGCGGGTCGCCGCGGTCAGCGCCGAGGAGCAGGGCCAGCGGATCGCCACGGTCACCCCGGACGGCTTCCGGGACGCGCGCGGCATCGGTGAGTTGTTCCGGGAGGGCGTGCCGGTGATCGTCAACCTCACGGCCATGGAGTCGGCCGACGCCAAGCGGGTGGTGGACTTCGCGGCAGGTCTGACCTTCGGCCTGCGCGGCTCCATCGAACGGGTGGCGACGCGGGTGTTCCTGCTGACCCCCGCCGACTACAGGGTGGTTGACGGTGCGGCGGGCAGCCGCTCCGCGGACGGCTTCTTCAACCAGAGCTGAAGGGGCAGGCCGGGGGGCTGCCCCAAAGGGGCTCGGGGCTCACGCCGCCGCGCCCACCGCGGGTCGTGGCCGGTTCGGCACCGCCGGTCCCCGACGCGCGGCCACTCACCGTCCCGGCGCCAGAAGGCCCCGAGACGGCACCCGCGGTACCCGTCCGCCCGGGGCCCCGGAGTCTTGCCCCGGGATTGAGCCCGCCCGCGGGCCTAGCGGAACGCGTCCAGTCCGGTGAGGGCCTTGCCCAGGACCAACTGGTGCATCTCCACGGTGCCCTCGTACGTCAGGACACTCTCCAGGTTGGTGGCGTGCCGCATCACCGGGTACTCCAGCGAGATCCCGTTGGCGCCCAGGATGGTGCGCGCGGTGCGGCAGATCTCGATCGCCTCGCGCACGTTGTTGAGCTTGCCGAAGCTGACCTGCTCCGGGCGCAGCCGCCCGGCGTCCATCCGGCGGCCGAGGTGGTGGGCGAGCAGGATGCCCTTGTGCAGCTCGACGGCCATGTCGGCGAGCTTGGCCTGGGTGAGCTGGAAAGCACCGATGGGGCGGCCGAACTGCTCCCGTGACCTGGCGTAGTCCAGCGCCGACTCGAAGCAGCTGCGGGCCGCGCCCATCGAACCCCAGACGATGCCGTAACGGGCGTGGCTCAGACAGCTCAGCGGCCCGCGCAGCCCGCTGACCTCCGGCAGCACCGCGTCGGCGGGCAACCGCACGTCGTCCAGGACGAGTTCACTGGTGACCGAGGCGCGCAGGCTCCACTTGTGCCTGATCTCCGGCGCGGAGAAGCCGGGTGCGTCGGTGGGGACGACGAAACCGCGGATGCCCTCGTCAGTACGGGCCCAGACCACCGCCACCCCGGCCACCGAACCGTTGGTGATCCACATCTTGCGCCCGGTCAGCACCCAGTCGGTGCCGTCCCGCTTGGCGTACGTGGTCATCCCGGCCGGGTCGGAGCCGTGGTCGGGCTCGGTCAAGCCGAAGCAGCCGATCACCTCTCCGGCGGCCATCCGCGGCAGCCACTCCCGCTTCTGCGCCTCGGAGCCGTAGCGGTGGATCGCGTACATCGCCAACGAGCCCTGGACCGAGACCAGCGAGCGGATCCCGGAGTCAGCGGCCTCCAACTCCAGGCAGGCCAGCCCGTACTGGACGGCGCTGGCCCCGGCGCAGCCGTACCCGTCGAGGGACATGCCGAGCGCCCCGATGGCGCCGAGTTCGCGGGCCAGCTCGCGGATGCCGGGCAGTTCACCGCGCTCGTACCACTCTGCGATGTTCGGCAGCACCCGGTCGGCGGCCCAGCGGCGCACCGTCTCCCGCACCGCGCGGTCCTCGTCGCTCAGCAGGTCGTCGAGACCGAGCGGGTCGAGCGGGTCGAAGGACGGCGACGCGCCGCCACTCCGGCCCGCCCGGCCACCGCCCTCGAACGAGGAGCCGCGCTCCACTGCCATACCGGTGCTCCTTGGGACGGTCGATCGTCGCTGATCGATCTTTCCTGGTCGCCGCTGACGCTACGGCCGCGTCCGCCCGTCGTAAAGACCCTCAAGGTCAGCGCCCTCGGCCTGCGCGCACGCCGTCGTCTCGGCGCTGCGCGGCAGGCGGAGCGCGGCGAGCGCGCCGAGCAGCAGCAGTACGGCGCTGGCGGACAGGGTGAGGTGCAGCCCGTGCACGAAGGAGCCGCGGGCGGCGGAGCGCAGTGCCTCACCGGTACCGCCGCCGATCCGGTCGGCCACCTCGTACGCCTCGCCGAGCGAGTGCGCCGCCTCGTTGCCGGCGGCGGCCGGAACGCCGGGGACGCCGTGGACGCCGGGCGCGTACCCGGCGTTCATCACGCTGCCGAGCAGTGCGATGCCCGTTCCGGCACCGAGTTGGTAGGAGGTCTCGCCGATCGCCGCGGCCCCGCCCGCCTGGGCTGCCGGGGCGTCGCTGAGCATCGACTCGTACGCCCCGAACAAGGTGGTCTCCAGCCCGAAGCCGAGGGCGACGAACGCGGTGGTGAGCAGCCAGGGGCGGTCGTGCTGTCCCATGACGGTCAGCGACAGCACGGCGCAGGCGGTGAGCACGAAGCCGAGGCAGACCATGAGCCGCGGCCCGAGCCGGTGCAGCAGCCGCGATCCGGCGAGCCCGGCGGCCATCGCGGCGAGAGTGAGCGGCAGCAGCCGCAGCCCGGTCTCCAACGGGGCCAGGCCGAGCACCAGTTGGAGGTACTGGACGGCGATCAGCTCAAGGCCGACCAGCGCCAGCATCGCCAGCACGATGCAGCCGACCGAGGTGCTGAACGCGGGCCTGGCGAACATCCGCATGTCCACCAGCGGGTGCCGCAGCCCGCGTTGCCGTCGTACGAACAGCCAGAGCAGTGCCACCCCCACCAGCAGCGGAACGATCACCACCGGCTGGTACGGCGTGGCGCCGCCGCCGAGCCGCTTGACGCCGAGGATCACCCCGAGGATGCCCAGCGCCGCCATCCCGGCCCCGAGCACGTCCCACGGCCCGTCGTGCGCGCCGGTGGACTCCGGCAGCAGTCGGCGGGCCACCGGCCAGAGCACCGCCAGCAGCGGAATGTTGACCAGGAAGACCGAGCCCCACCAGAAGCGCTCCACCAGGAAGCCGCCGAGCACCGGTCCGACCGCCGCGCCGACCGCCGCGATCGCGCTCCACAGACCGATGGCCAGGGCGCGTTCCCTGCGGTCGGGGAAGACCTGCCGCAGGATCGACAGCGTGGCGGGCATGATCATGGCGCCGCCGACGCCCAGCAGCGCGCGGGCCGCGATCAGCACGGCCGGGGTGGTGGCCAGCGCCGCGACCGCGGAGGCGGCGGCGAACAGCCCGTAGCCCACCAGCAGCACCCGGCGGCGGCCGACACGGTCGCCGAGGGTGCCGAACAGGATGAGCAGGGAGGCGGCGGCGAGCGGATAGGCGTCGACGATCCACAGCAGGGCTATCGCGCTGGGGCGCAGGTCCTCGCTGAGCGAGGGGACCGCGACGTGCAGCACGGTCGCGTCGAGCGCGACGAGCAGCAGGCTGACGCAGAGCACGGCCAGGATCGTCCAGCGGTTGGCGGGGCCGGTGGCCCCGCCGGTGTCCGGACGCGGCCGTCTGGCCCGTGGGACTGCGGCCGCCGTCGGGGTGCCGACCGTGGTCGTCCCCGTCATCCATGCACCTCCACTGGTGTGCGCTCGCGCCCCGCGTGCGACGCCGCCCGGCGCCCGCGCCCGGTTGGCCGCGGCACCCGGCGAAATGGGGCGGGTGAGCCGCCAGGGTACGCGAGTGGGAGGACCCGGCTTCCGGCGCAGGACGCCTTCCCGGCGCGACCATCGGCTTCCGGCCAGCGGTGGGGGGTGCGCGGCGGGTGGCCTTGGTCACACCCAGGAGTCACCCCGCCGCCCCCGCGTGTTGACCCGGTGTTGGCCTTCCCAGGTTAAGGATCTTGAAACGGAACGCGACCAGCGCCCAAATCTGACGACGCATCAGATTTAACCTGGCTCCGGAAAATCACCCGCTCCCATTCCGGGGATTGCACGGAAAACAGCGGACGGAAATTCGGAACACCACCGCAACGGCATCGCTCAACCACGTCCAGAACAAGTGGAAAATGTGAGCTGCCCGACATCCGTGACTGTTGCCACATCACATCGTCATCACAAAAAGGCCCGTTCGGCCAAACACAGCCGTCACACGCTGTAACGTCGATTGTGTGCGTACTGACCGAATCCTCGCCGACCCGGCGCCACGGCTAGAGCCGACGCGGCCGGGCGGCCACGAGGTCCCAGGGATGAGCCGAACACGCCAGGTGCTGTTCGGCACCACCACGGTGGCCTACGCGGCCATAGTCGCGGCCGTGCTCGGCACGTCCCGACTGGTGCGGCTGGACTGGCAGGTCATGCTGTTCCGGCCGTACAAGCAGTGGCCCCAATTCCACGCGTTCCTGGACTACTTCGTGGTCCTCGGGCAGCGCGGCCCGACAGCCGTGATGGTCGCGGCGTGGCTGGGCTGGCGCACCTGGAAGCAGCGCTCCCTGCGCCCGCTGCTGGTACTCGGCACCGCGCTGCTGCTTCTCAACATCACGGTGGGCGCGGTCAAGTACGGCCTGGGCAGGCTCGGCCCGCACTACGCCACCACGATCGGCTCCGCCGAACTGTTCGGGGGCGGCGACATATTTCCCTCAGGACACACCGCGAACGCGGTGGTGACCTGGGGGATCCTTGCCTATCTGGCCACCACGCCGCGGGCCAGGCGGGTGCTGTCAGTGGTCAGCGCGATGCTCTCGCTGGGCGTGGGCATGACCACGATCTACCTCGGTACCCACTGGGTCAGCGATGTGCTCAGCGGCTGGTGCGCGGGGCTGCTGGTGCTGCTTGCGCTGCCCTGGTTCGAGCCGCTGATCAGCCGCGCCGAGCAGTGGCTGCTGGTGAAGTGGACGCAGTTGCGGTCCCGTTGGCTGCCGACGCCGGTCACGGTCTCGCCGATCGCCGCCCGCTCCGGCGTCATCCCGCCGCGCGACGCCGCGGACGACGCCCCGCTGCTCCAGCCGGTCGGCGCGGGCGCCCCCGCCCGCCCCACCGCCGCCACCGCCACCGCGACCGCCACGGCCTCCAGGGCGGCGCACCACGGCATGCGCGGCCACATCGCGCGCCTTGACCGGGCGACGGTCCCCGCGCCCGGCAACCGCCGCCCACCGCACGTCGAACGGGCGGCCCACCCGGCCACCCATCGCGGCCGGGGCAACCAGGGCTGAGCCGAAAGGAACAGCGCGAGAGGTCGACGGCCCGCGGGGAGCGGTACGCACAACTCCCCCGCGGGCCGTCGGCGTGTTCGGGTTCAGCCCGCCCAGCAGCGGGTCACCACGCCGTCCTGGACCGTGAGGTTCAGCCGCCCGGCGAGGTACTCCAGGGTGATCACCGCGTCCGGCGGCAACGCCCGTACCGTCGTCCAGCCGTGCCGGGCGGCGGTGCGCTCGGCCTCCTGCGCGGGCATGCCGACGTACTGGCCGAGGTCGTCCTCGGGGACCGGACCGGGGGTCGGTGAGGGTGCCATGTCCGCCACCGTACGGCCCCTCGGCGGGCGCCGCCGAGGGGCGGGCCGGTGGCATCGTCACGCTTCTGTCACAGTGCGCGCCGCGGTGTTTGCCGCCCCAGCAACCCTCACTCAGCGCCGCCGCGCCCTCCGCGAAAAACACCGCCACGCCCGCCAGAAATCATCCGTGCACCGGCCAGCCGGTTTATCCGGAAGGCTGTTTCCAGCACCGGCCACGCAATTTCAGAACCGCATGCGGAGTTAATCGCCAACACCAAGCGGAATGGCTGGAACGGAACCCACTATTCCTCCACACCGCCCCCTCGCTGTTCACGTGTTCACAACGCGGACCGGCCCTGGGCAGGCCGCCCGCCCAGCGCGGCAAGCTCCTCATCGGTCAGCAGCCGCGACCGGATCAGGAAGCGGTGGCCGGTGGGCGCCTCCAACGAGAACCCGCTGCCGCGCCCCGGCACCACGTCGATCGTCAGATGCGTGTGGCTCCAGTACGCGAACTGGTCCCGCGCCATCCAGACCGGCACCGGGACCGTGCCGGGCACATCGAGGTCCCCCAGGTGCACATCGGCGTCCCCGACGAGGAACTCCCCCGCCGGGTAGCACATCGGCGAACTGCCGTCGCAGCAGCCGCCCGACTGGTGGAACATCAACGGGCCGTGCGACTCCGCGAGGCGGCGCAGCAGCCGCGCCGCCTCCTCGGTGCACCCGACCCGGCACGCCTTGGCCGTGCCCATCAGAACAGCCCGAGCCCCTGCGGGGCGTAGCTCACCAGCAGGTTCTTGGTCTGCTGGTAGTGGTCCAGCATCATCTTGTGGCCCTCCCGGCCGATGCCGGAGTTCTTGTAGCCGCCGAAGGCCGCGTGCGCGGGGTAGGCGTGGTAGCAGTTGGTCCACACCCGGCCGGCCTGGATGGCGCGGCCCGCCCGGTACGCGGTGTTGCCGTCCCTGGTCCACACGCCCGCGCCCAGTCCGTACAGCGTGTCGTTGGCGAGCGAGATCGCCTCGTCGAAGCCCTCGAAGGGGGTGACCGCGACGACCGGGCCGAAGATCTCCTCCTGGAAGATCCGCATGCTGTTCTGGCCCTCGAAGATCGTCGGCGCCATGTAGTAGCCGCCGGAGAGCTCACCGCCGAGGTCGACGCGTTCGCCGCCGACGAGCAGCTTGGCGCCCTCGGCGGCGCCGATGTCGACGTAGGAGAGGATCTTCTCCAGCTGGTCGTTGCTGGCCTGGGCGCCCACCATGGTGTCGGTGTCCAGCGGGTTGCCCTGCCGGATGGAGCGGGTCCGCTCCAGGCAGTCGCTGAGGAAGCTGTCGTAGAACGCCTCCTGGATCAGCGCCCGGGACGGGCAGGTGCACACCTCGCCCTGGTTGAGGGCGAACATGGTGAAGCCCTCCAGCGCCTTGTCGTAGAACTCGTCCGGCTCGCGCGCCACGTCCGCGAAGAAGATGTTGGGGCTCTTGCCGCCCAGTTCCAGGGTGACCGGGATGATGTTCTGGCTCGCGTACTGCATGATCAGGCGGCCGGTGGTGGTCTCCCCGGTGAAAGCCACCTTGGCCACCCGGGAGTTGGCGGCCAGCGGCTTGCCCGCCTCGACGCCGAAGCCGTTGACGACGTTGACCACCCCAGGCGGCAGCAGGTCCTGGATCAGCTCGATCAGCACCAGCACCGAGGCCGGGGTCTGCTCCGCGGGCTTGAGCACCACCGCGTTGCCCGCCGCGAGCGCGGGCGCCAGCTTCCAGGCGGCCATCAGGATCGGGAAGTTCCACGGGATGATCTGGCCGACCACGCCCAGCGGTTCGTGGAAGTGGTAGGCCACGGTGTCGTCGTCCAGCTGCGCGATCGAGCCCTCCTGCGTCCGGATGGCGCTGGCGAAGTACCGGAAGTGGTCCGCGGCCAGCGGAAGATCGGCGGCGAGCGCCTCCCGGATCGGCTTGCCGTTGTCCCACACCTCGGCGACCGCGAGCTGGGTCAGGTTCTGCTCGATCCGGTCGGCGATCCTCCCGAGCACCGCGGCCCGCTCCGCCGGTGCGGTACGGGCCCAGGCGGGCGCCGCCGAGTGGGCGGCGTCCAGGGCGAGTTCGATGTCGGCGGCGGTGGAGCGGGCGACCTCGGTGAACGTCTGTCCGGTGACCGGGGTCGGGTTCTCGAAGTACTGGCCGGCGGCGGGGGCGGTCCACTCGCCGCCGATCCAGTTCTCGTACCGGGAGCGGAAGGTGACGGCGCTGCCGGGTGTGCCAGGTGCCTGATAGACCGTCATACGGCTGCCTCCTTGGGGGTTCGGGCGCGCGGGGCGGCCCGGACGTTCCTGGATGGAGCGACGTTCCTGGGTCGACCGCACGCTACCCCCGGTCCGCCGCCTCGGCCATGAGCTGGTACGGATCGCGCCAAGGGACGGTTCGCCGACGACCGGCGGCGCTACGGGAGTTGAGCGCCGTACCGTCCCCGGGGGCGGTACGGCGCCGCAGGACCCCGGCAGACAAGTCGCTCGCCGTCGCGGTGGGTTCGTACCCCGCGACGGCGAGCGGATGTGGCGATTCCAGCCGGACGGATCAGACGTTGAGGCGCTCTCCCGGCATGATCAGGTTCGGGTTGTCGCCGATGGCCTTCTTGTTGGCGGCGTACAGGTGCTGCCACGTGGTGCCGTGGGCCGCCGCGATGCCGCTGAGCGTGTCGCCGGAGGCGACGGTGTAGTCGCCGTGGCCCGACTCGGCGGTGCGGGTGGCGGACCTGGTGGTGCTCGGCGCTTCCTCGCCGCGCTCGGTGGGCGCCGGCTTGTAGGCCTTGTGGCCGCTGGTGTGGCTCGCGCCGCTGGACCGCGGCGCCGACTCGGTGGGCGCGCCGCCGTACGCCCCGGCCTGGGACGAGCAGACCGGCCAGGCGCCCCAGCCCTGTGCGGCCTGCACCCTGCTGGCGACCGCGATCTGCTCCGAGCGGCTGGCCTCGCTGGCGTTCGGCGCGTAGTTCGTACCGCCGTAGGCGGCCCAGGTGCTGGCGCTGAACTGAAGGCCGCCGAAGTAGCCGTTGCCGGTGTTGATGTGCCAGTCGCCGCCGCTCTCACAGCTCGCGATGCGGTCCCACACACCAGAGTCGGCGGCCTGCGCCTGCCCCGCGCTGACCGCGACCGCGGCCAGGGGTGCCACGACAGCCGCCCCCGCGAACATGGCGGCCCGCGCCCTGCGGCGCAGCCCGGTCGCGGTGTTGGACGTCACTGCGTGCTTGCGGCGCTCCGGATGTCCGGACATGAATCCCCTTCTCAACGGACCCGGGCTTCCCCCTGTCGTGCCAACGGGACGTCCACCGGACGCGTTCGCGCCCCGTGCCCGTCCCGCCCGTCCGCTGACCGCGCTGACGCGGTCGTCCTCCGTGCGGACTGCCCGGGCGGTGCTCTGTGCACACGGCCGCCGAATCTAGGGAGCACAAGCCGCTGATATCAACCAATGCCCGTTCTGCCCAGGCCAGTTGGCGGTTACCAGAGGTAACAGGCCTTGTTTCGCACCCCTTTGATGGCGTTTCATCCCGATACCGCACAGCGGAACGCAACCTTCCTGTGAGGTTCTTCACGCGTTCACAAGCGTGTACAACGTCACAAGATCTACACGGAGTAAGGGATTCCGGGAGGCCGATCACCCTACGCATACGACTAGTTGAACCCGCCCCAGTCCGCGCGTGACCCCTGCCACAGATGGCCCGTTGTCACTGCGAGCCGGGAAACTCCGGGCTCGCGCCGAACGCACCCCCGAGGAGTCACCCCGTGCCGCCCATGCTCGATGTCAGCGACGATGTACGCGCCGAGATCGGCGACGAGGAGGCCGCCCGCCTGGCGTCAGGCGAGAACGCACCTGGCCCGTACGACTGCACCTCCTGCCGCACCCCCGGCAACACCGACCATGAACGCACCAGCACGGTGCTGTTCGTCGGCGAGGAGACCGCGGTGCTCGCCTTCGCGCACGCCAGATGCATCCCGTCGCAGGTCGTACCGGTCTCCGAGGAGCAGCTACAGGTCGCCGTGCGCAGCATCACCGGCGAGACCACCGCCACCGAGCCGCCGCAGCAGCCGCCCGCCTCAGTCCAGCCGACCCCTGAGGAGCAGGCCGTCCTGGGCATCACCTGCGGTCTGGTGCTCTGCCAGGACAACCTGCACCCGGCGCTGGTGGTCGAGCCCACCAGCCCGGTGGCCCGCCCGGGCAACTCGTCCCACGACGAGTTCCTGGTCCTGCTCGGCGAGGCGGGCTTCCACCCGGTCGGCAACCTGGAGATCCCGCCGCCCGAGCTGGCCGGCTGGTCCGTGCTGATGGCGATGGGCAAGCTGCACGCCGTCCTCCAGGGCAGCCCCAACGCCGCCAACGCCTCAGCCTGGTGGCAGGCGCACCAGCCGCTGCCGGTCAGCGAGGGCTGGCGCAGCGCGGCCAACCGCAGCAACAAGGTGTTCGTCTACGCCGCGCCGGCCGGCACCATCGGCCGCCAGCCGCGCGAGGACCTGTTGCGCGACGCGCTGGACCGGGCGGCGAGCACCGGTCGGCTGGTCGGCGGCACGATGCCGCTCGCCGGTACCTGAGCCAGCCGATCGCCACCAAGGCCGGAGTACCCCGTTCGGGGGTACTCCGGCCTTCGTCGTGCCCGATTGGCCCTCGTCATACGACTTTTGCCTAGGGAAGGGTCATTTCGCCCCGTACGGCCCGCATCTCGGACGTACGGGAATCGTTGGCACATACGTGCACACCTATGACACCTTCTCCCGAGTCCCGTACCAGAGCCACATCCCGCCGATGCGCTCGCCGCACGACTCGCTCGCGGGCTCGGCCACCCCGATCTACGACGCGCTGTACTCCGAGTACCGACGGATGTTCCGGGCGCTGCCAGGCGACCGCACCGGCGAGGAGGAACTCCAGTTCGACGACGGCCGCCCCTGGCCGCAGCACGAACAGCGGGCCATCACTCAGACCTACGGCCGCTACCGCGGTCAACTGCCCGCCGCGCTGCCTCCGGGGCAGTCCAACCCGTCCGGGGCCATCGCCCCGTACGACAACCGGATGCGCGGGCGCTGAACGGCGCCCGCGCATCGCGGGGGGCGGCTACTTCTTGCGCCCGCGCTTCTCGCGCACCCGCACCGAGATCTGGATCGGGGTGCCCTCGAAGCCGAACTCCTCGCGCAACCGGCGCTCGATGAAGCGGCGGTAGCCCGCCTCCAGGAAGCCGGAGGCGAACAGTACGAACCGCGGCGGCTTGGTCCCGGCCTGCGTGCCGAACAGGATGCGCGGCTGCTTGCCGCCGCGGATCGGGTGCGGATGCGCGGCGACCAGCTCGCCCAGGAAGGCGTTGAGACGGCCGGTGGGAATCCGGGTCTCCCAGCCCGCGAGCGCGGTCTCGATCGCCGGAACGAGCTTTTCCATATGGCGCCCGGTGAGCGCTGAAACGTTCACCCGGGGCGCCCACTGGACCTGCACCAGGTCCTGCTCGATCTCCCGCTCCAGGTAGTACCGGCGCTCCTCGTCCAGCTGGTCCCACTTGTTGTAGGCGATCACACAGGCCCGGCCCGCGTCGACCGCCATCGAGACGATCCTGGTGTCCTGCACGGAGAGCGTCTCGCTGGCGTCGACCAGGATGACCGCCACCTCGGCCTTCTCCAGGGCCGCGGCGGTGCGCAGCGAGGCGTAGTAGTCGGCGCCCTCGGTGAGGTGGACACGGCGGCGGATACCCGCGGTGTCCACGAACTTCCAGGTCTTGCCGCCGAGTTGGATCAGCTCGTCCACCGGGTCGCGGGTGGTGCCCGCGAGTTCGTTGACGACCACCCGCTCCTCGCCCGCGACCTTGTTCAGCAGCGAGGACTTGCCGACGTTCGGCCTACCGATCAGCGCCACCCGGCGCGGCCCCCCGAGCGCCTCGCCGAAGGTCTGCGCGGGCGCCTGTGGCAGCACCTCCAGCACCGCGTCCAGCAGGTCACCGGTGCCGCGGCCGTGCAGTGAGGAGACCGGGTACGGCTCACCGAGGCCGAGCGACCACAGCATGGCCGCGTCCGCCTCACCCGAAGGGCCGTCGACCTTGTTGGCGCACAGCACGACCGGCTTGCCCGCCCGGCGCAGCAGCTTGACCACCGCCTCGTCGGTGTCGGTGGCGCCCACGGTGGAGTCGACCACGAACACCACCGCGTCGGCGGCCTCGATGGCGAACTCGGCCTGCGCGGCGACCGAGGCGTCGATGCCGAGGACGTCCTGCTCCCAGCCACCGGTGTCGACGATCTTGAAGCGGCGGCCGTTCCAGTGCGCCTCGTAGGTGACCCGGTCCCGGGTGACGCCCGGGCGGTCCTCGACCACCGCTTCTCGGCGCCCGATGATCCGGTTGACCAGGGTCGACTTGCCCACGTTGGGGCGGCCGACCACGGCCAGCACCGGCAGCGGGCCGTGCCCGGCCGCCGCCAGGTCGTCGGCCACCTCTTCGAGGTCGAAGCCCTCCTCCGCCGCCAGCTCCATGAACTCGGCGTACTCGGCGTCGCCGAGCGCGCCGTGCTCGCCGTACTCGTCTGTGGTGTCCATGAAGTCTTTCCTCGTCATCCGTCAGCGAAGTGTTCGGGGTTCCTCAGTCGCGCCCGGTGGCGCGCCTGGCGTATTCCAGATGGGCGGTCAGCTGCTTCTGGATGCGGGCGGTGGCGGTGTCCAGCGCGCTGCGGGTACGGCGCCCGGTTCCGTCGGTCGGATCGAACGGGTCACCGAAGACCACGTCGATCCGGCTGCGCAGCGGCGGCAGCGCCGGGATGAGCCGTCCGGCGCGTGCGCTGCCGAGCACCGCCGCCGGTACCACCGGCGCGCCGGTGCGCACCGCGAAGTAGGCCAGCCCGGACCGCAGTTCGGCGAAGTCGCCGGCGCCGCGGGTGCCCTCGGGGAAGATCCCCAGCACCCCACCGCGCTCCAGCACACCGAGCGCCGCGCTGATCGCGGCCCGGTCGGCGCGGCCGCGGTCCACCGGAAGCTGACCGATGCCCCGCAGGAACAGACCCAGCGGGCCGACGAACGCCTCCTGCTTGACCAGGAAGTGCACCGGCCGCGGCGCGGTGCCGATCAGCATCGGGCCGTCGACGTTGTGGGCGTGGTTGCCCGCGAGGATGACCGGACCGCTGGCCGGGAACCGCCAGGCGCCGAGCACCCGGGGCCGCCAGCCGCCGTTCATCAGGCCGATGCCGATCCCGCGGCCGACGGCCGCGCCGCGGGGACCGGGGGTCACGCCGTGCGTGCGCGTCACCGAGCCGCTCGCTTCTCCTCGATCAGGGTGACGATGCACTCGATGACCTGGTCGAGGGTGAGGTCCGTGGTGTCGACCTCGATCGCGTCGTCCGCCTTGGCCAGCGGCGAGGTCTTACGGCCGGAGTCGGCCGCGTCCCGCTTGACCAGCGCGGCCTGGGTGGCGGCGAGGTCGGCCGCCTCCTTGCCGTTCAGCTCGCCGTTGCGCCGGGCCGCGCGCGCCTGGGCGGAGGCGGTCAGGAAGATCTTCACGGTGGCGTCGGGCAGCACCGTGGTACCGATGTCCCGGCCCTCCACCACGATCCCGTTCGGCGCCGCGGCGGCGGCCGAACGCTGGAGCTCCACGAGGCGGGCGCGCACCTCGGGCACCGCACTGACCGCGCTGACCGCCGCGGTGACCTCCTGGGTGCGGATCGGGCCCGCGGCGTCCGTGCCGTCGACCGTGATGGTCGGGGCGGACGGGTCCGTGCCGGAGACGATGGTGGGCTTGTCGGCGGCGGTGGCCACCTCGGCCGCGTTGTCGACGTCTATGCCGTTGCTCAGCATCCACCACGTCATCGCCCGGTACTGGGCGCCGGTGTCCAGGTAGCTCAGGCCCAGCTTGGCCGCGACCGCCTTGGACGTGCTCGACTTACCCGTGCCGGACGGGCCGTCGATGGCGACGATCACCGGAGTTTCCACAGCTGGGGGACCTTCCTCGTGCACGGGTGGGAGCAGAACGCCAACGACAAGGTTACCGGCCGCGCGGGCGGTGCCGTCCCGTCGGCCTACTGCCTGATCGACCAGCCGCGCTCGCGCAGCGCGGCGGTGAGCACCGGCACCGCCTTCGGCTCCACCATGAGTTGCAGCAGACCCGTCTGCTGGCCGGTGGCGTGCTCCACGCGCACGTCCTCGATGTTGACCCCGGCCGCGCCCGCGTCGGCGAACACCCGGGCCAGTTCGCCGGGCTGGTCGCCGATGAGGACCACCACTGACTCGTACACCGTGGGCGCCGCGCCGTGCTTGCCGGGCACCCGTACCCGTCCGGCGTTGCCGCGCCGCAGCACCCGCTCGATGCCCGCCGCGCCGTCCTGCCGCTTGGCCTCGTCGGCCGACTGGAGGGAACGCAGCGCCTCCACCGTCTCCCCGAGGTCGGCCGCGACCTCGGCGAGCACATCGGCGACCGGCCCGGGGTTGGCGGAGAGGATGTCCACCCACATCCCGGGCTCGGAGGCGGCGATCCGGGTCACATCGCGGATGCCCTGGCCGCACAGCCGCACCGCGGACTCGTCGGCGTGCTCAAGGCGGGCCGCGACCATGCTGGACAGCAGCTGCGGGGTGTGCGAGACCAGCGCCACGGCGCGGTCGTGCGCGTCGGCGTCCATCACCACCGGCACCGCACGGCACAGCGCGACCAGTTCCAGGGCCAGGTTGAGCACCTCGGTGTCGGTGCCGCGGGTCGGGGTCAGCACCCACGGGCGGCCCTCGAACAGGTCCGGGGTCGCCGCGAGCGGTCCCGACCGCTCCCGGCCCGCCATCGGATGCGTGCCGATGTACTGCGACAGGTCGCATCCGAGCGCCTCCAGATCGCGCCGCGGGCCGCCCTTGACGCTGGCCACGTCGAGGTAGCCGCGGGCCAGCCCGGCACGCTGCGCCTCGGCGAGCGTCGTGGCGACGTGCGCCGGAGGTACCGCGATGATCGCCAGGTCCACCGGTCCCTGCGGTGCGTCGGTGGTTCCGGCGCCGAGCGCGGCGGCGGTACGGGCGGCGTCCGGGTTGTGGTCGCTGAGGTGGACGGTGACCCCACGGCTGGCCAGGGCCAGGGCGGCGGAGGTGCCGATCAGTCCGGTGCCGATGACGGCGGCGGTTCGCATGGCGCCATTTTTCCACTGCGCCGTTCCGGGGGTCGTTTCGGTCCTACCCACGCGGGCTTCGGGCGCCGCGTCCGGTAGAACGGTGCGCATGATCTTCCATGTGGTCCCGCTGGACGACTGGCTGCGCGTCCCGGAGCGGCCGTACGCGCCGCCGACCCTCGCCGAGGACGGCTTCGTGCACTGCTCGCCCGACGAGTCCACGGCGCTGGCGGTGGCCGACTCGTTCTACCGGGACGCGGTCGGGCCGCTGATGGTGCTGCTGATCGACGAGGACGCGCTGGACTCCCCGGTGCGCTGGGAGCCACCGGCGGGGACGCCCCCGCCGGGCACCGCGCCCGCGGTCCTCTTCCCGCACGTGTACGGCCGGATCAACCGCACCGCGGTCGCCGGAATGCTGGAGGTGGAACGGGACGCCGAAGGCCGGGCCCTCAGCCTCAAGCTCTGGTCCTAGCCGGACGGGCTCGGCCGGTCCTTCGCCGGGGCGCGGCTTGGCTGCGGGGCGAACCCGCGGCCCGGCGCGCCCCGGAGGCGTCCTACAGGCCGACCTCGTTCATCAGCATGCCGACCTCGGTGTTGGTCAGCCGGCGCAGCCAGCCGGACTTCTGGTCGCCGAGCGCGATCGGGCCGAAGCGGGTGCGCACCAGCTTGTCGACGGGGAAGCCCGCCTCGGCGAGCATGCGGCGCACGATGTGCTTGCGGCCCTCGTGCAGCGCGACCTCGACCAGGTAGTTCTTGCCGGTGTTCTCCACGACCCGGAAGCTGTCGGCGCGGGCGTAGCCGTCCTCCAGCTCGATGCCTTCCTTCAGCCGCCGGCCCAGGTCGCGCGGGAGCGGGCCCTGGATGGCGGCGAGGTAGGTCTTGGTGACGCCGTAGCGCGGGTGGGTCAGGCGGTTGGCCAGCTCACCGTGGTTGGTGAGCAGGATGATGCCCTCGGTCTCGGTGTCCAGTCGGCCGACGTGGAACAGCCGGGTCTCGCGGTTGGTGACGTAGTCGCCGAGGCACTGGCGGCCGTCCGGGTCCTCCATGGTGGAGACCACGCCGGCGGGCTTGTTGAGCGCGAAGAACAGGTACGCCTGGGTGGCCACGGTGAGCCCGTCGACCTTGACCTCGTCCTTGTCCGGGTCGACGCGCAGGCCCTGCTCGGTCACGATCCTGCCGTTGACCTCCACCCGGCGCTGCTCGATCAGCTCCTCGCAGGCGCGGCGGGAGCCCATGCCCGCGCGGGCCAGCACCTTCTGCAGCCGCTCACCCTCCTGCTCGGCGCCGGGGAAGGTCTTGGGCAGCTTCAGCTGCGGCTTGTCGTGCCGGGCGCGGTTGCGCTCCTCGATCTGGGCGTCGTACTCGCGCGGCCGGGCCGGGGCGCTCCTGCGGCCCTGGGCGGCCTTCTTGCCGGCGCCGGGCTTACCGCCCTGCTTGCCGGATCCGGCGGTACCGTTCCCGCCCACGTCGTAGCGGCGCTCCTCGGGACGGGGGCGACCGGCGCGCTTGGACTTGTCGTCGCGCTGGTTGCCCGCTCCCCGGTAGTTCCGGTTTCCGCTGTTCCTGCCGCTGCTTCGCATCAGTGTTCCGTACTCGAGGTCGTGTCGGGTGCGTCCGGGTCGAACGACGGAACCCCCTCCTGGGACTCCGCTTCGACGGCGTCCGCCTCCGGGAGGAACGGAGCGAGCTCGGGCAGCTCGTCGAGGCCGCGCAGGCCCATCCGCTCCAGGAAGTAGTTCGTCGTCCTGTACAGGATCGCACCTGTCTCGGGTTCCGTCCCAGCCTCCTCCACCAGACCGCGCTGGAGCAGGGTGCGCATCACGCCGTCGCAGTTGACCCCGCGCACCGCGGAGACCCGGGAGCGGCTGACCGGCTGGCGGTACGCGACCACCGCGAGGGTCTCCAGCGCGGCCTGGGTGAGCCGGGCCTGCTGGCCGTCGAGCACGAACTTCTCCACCGCGGGCGCGAACTCGGGCCGGGTGTAGAACCGCCAACCGCCCGCGACCAGCCGCAGTTCGAAGCCGCGCCGGTCACGTGCGTACTCGTCGGACAGCTCGCGCAGCGCGTCGGCGACCTCGCGGCGCGGCCGTTCCAGCACCTTGGCCAGGTGCTCCTCGGTGGCGGGCTCGTCCACCACCATCAGCACCGCCTCAAGCGCCGGCTTCACGGCGAGGTCGGCGACGGACGGCGGTGCCGCGGGCGCCTCGTGCTGCTCAGTCATCGCGGCCATCCTTCCCTACCCCCGGTTCCTGGTCGAACTCGTCGGTGACCAGCGGCTGTCCGGTGCCCTCGCCGCCGGTCCAGCGGACCTGGAGGACGCCCAGCGCCTGCTCCTGCTCCAGGGCGACCGCCTTCTCCCGGTACAGCTCCAGCAGCGCGAGGAAGCGTGCGACCACGGTGAGGGTGTCGGCGGCGTCGACGGTCAGTTCCCGAAACGACGCGGCGCCCAGCTCGCGCAGCCGGGCGATGACGATGTCCGCCTGTTCGCGCACGCTGACCAACGGCGCGTGGATGTGCTCGACGTACACCGTGGGCCGGGGCTTGGGCTGCATCGCCTTGACGGCCAGCTTGGCGAAGCCCTCCGGGCCGATGCTGAGGGCCACTTCGGGCAGCAGCTCCGCGTGGTGCGGCTCAAGGCCGACGGTACGCGGGTAGCGCAGCCCCTCGGCCGCCAGGCGGTCGGCGAGGATCTCCGAGATCCGCTTGTACGCGCGGTACTGGAGCAGCCGGGCGAACAGCAGGTCGCGCGCCTCCAACAGGGCCAGGTCGGCCTCGTCCTCGACCTCGGCCGCGGGCAGCAGCCGCGCCGCCTTCAGGTCCAGCAGGGTCGCCGCGACCACCAGGAACTCGGTGGCCTGGTCCAGGTCCCACTCGGCGCCCATCGCGCGGATGTGCGCGATGAACTCGTCGGTGACCTTGGACAGGGCGACTTCGGTGACGTCCAGCTTGTGCTTGGAGATCAGTTGGAGCAGCAGGTCGAAGGGGCCCTCGAAGTTCTCCAGCCGAACGGTGAACCGGCCGTCCGCGACAGCCGGTTGGGCATCGCGGGAGGCCACCGGCGCGGCGGGGGCGGGCAGTTCGACGGCGTTGGAGGGCGGTTCCGCCGCGGTGGGGGGCGTCGGTTCCGTGGTCCCGGGAGGCGCGGGTTCAGGTGCGGTCGGGGGCGTTCCGGGGGGCGTCGGGTCCGGTGCGGTCGGGGGCGCCGCTTCCGTGGGGCTCGCCTGCTGCGGAACGGTGTCCGTCACCCGGCCCGCTTCCGTCGGCGCAAGCGGCTCGGCCAGCGCGGTGCCGGAGTCGGCATGCGGCGGGGCCTGGTGCGCCGCTCCTCGGCCCAGCGGGCGGCGGGCGGGGCGGTCAGCTGCGGTCATCGTGTTCCAACAGGGCGGAGCGGGTGGGCGGCCGAACCGGCACCCTACCCAGGTTCGCCCCGCGATGTCGCGTTTCGCGGTGGGGTCCGGCGGCCAGCCCCCGGAAAACCTCCGTACCGCCCAGCGCGTCAGCGTCCGCGCAGGCGGCGGACGAGGATGCTCGCGTCTCCGCGCGATTCGAGGTCGGCCAGCACCACGGCGACCGCCTCACGCACGATACGGCCGCGGTCCACGGCGAGGCCGTGTTCACCGCGCAGCACCAGCCGGGCGTGTTCGAGGTCCATCAGCTCCTCGGCGGAGACATAGACCGTGATCTTCTCGTCGTGCCGTTCCCGGCCGCTGGGACGGCGGTTGGGCGCGCCGCGCCGCCGACGCTCCGGCGCTGGGTGCTCCTGCGGTGGGCGGCGCTGCGCCGGGGTGGTCGGGCCGGGCGCCTCGGGCGCGTCGGAACGTGCGTGTTCGGCCGCGGTCGTGGCGTTGGGGGCGGACTGCTCGCGGCGGGTGCGTTCGGTGTGTTCCGCCGTGCCGTCGCCGTCGGGCGCGTCCTCGTCCGTGTGGCGCGCGGCGGCGGTACCGTCCTCGTCGGCCGCCGGTACCGGGCGCAGCCGGTCGGCGGACGGGGAACCGGTGGCGTCACCGTTGTTGTGCTGCCGGGGAGTTGACGGCTGCAGCGCCATTCCCCCGGTGGTACGGAACAGTTCGTCGGCTCCGGGCAGACTCACTCGGCGTGGCACCGGGCGAGCACCTCCCTGGCGAGCTGTCGGTACGCGGCCGCGCCAACGGAGTTGGAGGCGTAGGTCGTGATCGGCTCGCCGGCCACCGTGGTCTCCGGGAAGCGGACGGTGCGGCCGATGACGGTGTGGAACACGTGGTCGTCGAACGCCTCGACGACGCGGGCCAGCACCTCGCGGCTGTGCACGGTGCGCGAGTCGTACATGGTGGCCAGGATGCCGTCGAGTTCGAGCTCGGGGTTGAGCCGTTCGCGGACCTTCTCGATGGTCTCGGTGAGCAGCGCGACTCCGCGCAGCGCGAAGAACTCGCACTCCAGCGGAACGATCACCCGGTGCGCGGCGGTCAGTGCGTTGACGGTCAGCAGACCGAGGGACGGCTGGCAGTCGATGATCACGTAGTCGTAGTCGGCGACGAGCGGCTTGAGCGCGCGCTGGAGTGTCGACTCGCGGGCCACCTCGGAGACCAACTGCACTTCGGCGGCTGACAAATCGATATTGCTGGGCAGCAGGTCCATGCCGGGCACGGCGGTCTTCAGCAGCACCTCGTCGGCGGCCATGCCGCGTTCCATGAGCAGGTTGTAGACCGTCAGGTCCAGCTCCATGGGGTTGACGCCGAGGCCGACGGAGAGCGCGCCCTGCGGGTCGAAGTCGACGAGCAGGACCCGGCGCCCGTACTCGGCGAGCGCGGCACCCAGATTGATGGTCGAGGTGGTCTTGCCGACCCCGCCCTTCTGGTTGCACATCGCGATGATCTGGGCCGGTCCGTGCTCGTTCAGCGGGCCGGGGATGGGAAAGTACGGCAACGGACGGCCGGTTGGGCCGACGCGCTCACGGCGCTGCCGGGCGGCGTCCGGGGCGAGGGTGGCCGCGTACTCGGGGTCCGGCTCGTATTCCGCGTCCGGGTCGTAGAACTGACCGTCCTGAAGGTCTTCCTCGTATGACGACATGGCGTGTGTTGCTTGCGTCTCCGTGCTCGAATCGGTCCGGCGTGCCTCGAAGGTGCGGACGGCAACGGAACCAACGGCTCCAAGTCCAACCGGGCTCGGACCCTGAACGGTCATTCCTGGTTGACCACCCCCGGGAGCAAATGTCGACTCATTCACAAGTCGTCTTACCTCCTTGGTGACCAGGAAACTTCTCAATAGGTCAGCGTGACACCATGCCGACGGTTGGCGACTCTATGGCGTGTCGACCGTTCGCAGCAACACAATCCACCGGACACGGCACGATGTGTCGGCAACCGAACACCCCGATGTCAAGGGCGTAAGGAGCGCAACCGGGATCTTTCGCGGGTGGGCGAAACGGTAAAACAGTTATGTTCCGGGCCAGTTACGCTATCAACGAAACCATCCCCACAAAGCCCATGGGAAGTGGACCGGCCGGACCTTGTTGGACAAGGCCCGGCCGGTGACATGCTTTTGATGGAGGTTGACGGGATGTGCTCGCCAACTGACTGCTACTGCAAGCCCCGACAGCAGCCGGGGCCGAGGGGGCGTGGTCAGCCCAGCAGCGTGCTGAGGTCGATCGACTCCAGTCCGTGCGCCTCGGCGACGGACGGGTAAACGACCTGGCCCTCGTGGGTGTTGAGGCCCTTGGCCAGCGCGGCGTCCCGGCGCAGCGCCTCGCGCCAGCCGCGGTTGGCCAGCTCGATGATGTACGGCAGCGTGGCGTTGGTGAGCGCGTTGGTGGAGGTGTTGGCCACCGCGCCCGGCATGTTGGCGACGCAGTAGAAGACCGAGTTGTGCACCTGGAAGGTCGGCTCGGCGTGCGTGGTGGGACGCGAGTCCTCGAAGCAGCCGCCCTGGTCGATCGCGATGTCGACGAGGACGGAGCCCGGCTTCATCCGCGAGACCATCTCGTTGGTGACCAGCTTCGGCGCCTTGGCGCCCGGGATGAGGACCGCGCCGATGACCAGGTCGGCGTCGAGGACGGCCTTCTCCAGCTCGTAGGAGTTGGAGACGACGGTCCTGACCTTCGTGCCGAAGATCCGGTCGGCCTCGCGCAGCTTGTTGATGTCGCGGTCGAGCAGGGTCACGTCGAAGCCCATGCCGACGGCGATCTGCGTGGCGTTCCAGCCGGAGACGCCACCGCCGATGACGACGGCCTTGGCGGGAGCCACACCCGGGACACCGCCCGGCAGCACGCCGCGACCGCCGCAGTGGCGCATCAGGTGGTAGGCGCCGACCTGCGGGGCGAGCCGACCCGCGACCTCGGACATGGGGGCGAGCAGCGGCAGCGCCCGGTTGGCCAGCTCCACGGTCTCGTAGGCGATGGCGGTGGTGCCGGACTCCAGCAGGGCGTCGGTGCACTCGCGGGAGGCGGCCAGGTGCAGGTAGGTGAAGAGGGTCTGGTCCTTGCGAAGGCGGTGGTACTCCTCCGCGATCGGCTCCTTGACCTTCAGCAGCAGGTCCGCGGTGGCCCAGACCTCGTCGGCGGTGCCGAGGATGCGCGCGCCGGCCGCGAGGTACTCCTCGTCCGTGATGGAGGAGCCGGTGCCGGCGCCCTGCTCAACGAATACCTGGTGCCCGTTGCGCACCAACTCGTGCACCCCGGCCGGGGTGATGGCGACCCGGAACTCGTTGTTCTTGACTTCGCGGGGGATACCGACCTTCACGTCGATCACGGTCCTTGGCTCAGAAAGAGATGCAGATGCCTGTCCGGACATGGCGCGCTATAACGTCACACGCCGGACCTGACCGCGTTGCCCGCGGCTGGGTCAAGTCTAATGAAGGAAGACGCGCTGTCTAGCCTTACAAAGTGACTATTTTCGCTGAAGGCATTGGCAGATTCGTAGGTGTGGCGGTCCGGTTACGGACGGACACTCCCCCGGCCGGATCACTGGTCACCGGGGTCACCACGCCCGGGTCCACGGCCCAGCAACTCCTCCGCCGCCGCCCGCTGCAACCTCGCCCCGGCCGGATCGCCCAGCCGTTCCAGGGTGTCGGCCATCCGCAACAGCACCGTGCCCTCCACCGGCGCGTCCGCCGCCTGCCGCGCCCAGTGCAGCGCGTCCCGGTAGGTGCGCAGCGACTCCTCCGGCTGCCCGGCGACCTCCTGCACCCCGGCCGCCTCGCCCAACGCCATCGCGTACCCGGACGCGTCACGCAGTCTGCGGTGAGCGGCACCGGCCGCCCGCCACTCGCGCAGCGCGGCCGGGTACTGACCGGTGCGGGTGTGCAGCCGCGCCAGCCGGGCGTGCAGCCTGGCCTGCTCGGCGAACTCGCCCCGGGACTGGCGCAGCGCGAGCGCCCGGCCGTACCAGTCCGCCGCGCGCTGCGGATCGTCCAGGTCCAGATAGCTGTCGCCCAGCGCCTCCAGCGCACGGCCCGCGGCGAAGCCGTCGTCGCCGGACCTGGCGGCGTCCAGTGCGGTGCGGTAGCGCTCCAGTGCCTGCTTCGTTCGCCCGGCGGCGGTGTCCAGATCGGCGAGGTTGATCAGCGCGGCGGCCTTCTGCCGAGGCAGCGCGCGCCGCTCGGCGACTTCCAGCAGCAGGCCGTGCAGCTCGTACAGCTCCGGCAGCGCCTCGGTGTCGGCGCGGTGCGCGTCCAGCGCCCTGATCAGCCCGGCGATCAACCGCTGTGCCAGCGTGTCGAGTTCACCGTCGGCCACCGCGGCACGCGCGGCGGCCAGCAGCACCGGCAGCCGCCCGCCCAGCCAACCCGCGGCCACCGCGGGCGAGCCGAACCGCAGCGGCCGGGGCAGCTCCTCGACCTTGCGGCGGGCCGGCGAACCGACCGGTTCCGCGGCGGCCCGGCAGGACCGCAACCGCCGCACGGTGCGCTCCAGCATCCGGGCCCTGGCCAGCCGTACCTCGGCCGGGCGTTCGTCCGCGTCCAGCCGCTCCCGTAGCAGCGGGCGCAGGCAGCCCGGAACGCGATACGGCGTGTCCTCCTCGGTCAACTCCCGTGAGCCGAGCGGGACTTCAGGGTTCAGCAGTCCGTAGTCGAGCAGTTCCCGCAGCACCGCCTTGGCGGTGCTCAGCGGGAAGCCCGCCAGCGCGGACGCGGTGTGCGCGTCCACCACGCCGTCCGGCGCCAGCGCCAGCAGCCGCACCAAGCGGGCCACCGGTTGCGGCAACCCACTCAGCACCAACTGGAAGGCCTGGTCGACGGGCGTACGGGGGGCGCCGTCCCCGGGAAGCGCGTGCAGCGCCTTGACCGCGTCGGTCACCGACATCCCCGGCCGGGCGGTGAGCCATCCGGACGTCAGCCACAGCGCGGTGGGATCGCCCTCGCACTCCTGGGCGAGCGCCTCGGCGGCGGTGGGGTCGCAGGTGACCCGCGTGGAGCCGACGAGCGCGGCGAGCAGTTCGACCGACGTGGCGGAGTCGAGCCCGCCCAGGGTGCACGGCCGCACATCCGGGATCGCCGCGAGCGGCCCCTCCGAGGTGGCGATCACCAGGCCGCCGCCCGGCGGCAGCAACGGCAGCACCTGGTCGGCGGTCACCACGTCGTCCAGCACCATCAGCACCCGGCGCCCGGCGAGCGCGGTACGCAGCACGGCGACCGGATCCTCGGCCTCCGCCGCGCCGTCCGCCACGGCGCCGGTCTCGCCCAGCGCCCTCAGCACGGTACGCGCGACGCGGATGGACTGCACCGGCTCGCCGTCACCGCCGGTCAGCCGTACGAAGTACCGGCCGTCGGGGTACTGGTCGGCGACCTCGTGGGCGAGCCGCACGGCCAACGCGGTACGGCCGGAGCCCGGGCGGCCCGCGACCAGCAGCACCCGACAGCCGCCGTGGTCCTTGCCGCGCAGCGCGGCGAGCCCGGGGCGGCCGATGTCGGCGCGCAGTTCCCGTAGCTCACGGCGGCGTCCGACGAAGTACGACGGCACCGCGGGCAGCGCACAGGCGCCTGTCCGTACGGTCAGCGCGCGATCCGCCACGGGGCCACACTCCCGTTTTCTGTGTCACGCGGCGCATGCCGCGCGTACACAGGAGGATACGAGCCCCTTCCCGGGGCGTTCGCCGCAACCCGCTGTGATGATCACTCCATCGGATCATGGGGGTTCGTGCCCAGCGCCACCTGCGGGTGATCTCGGATTGTCGGGGGCTTCGCCCCCTCGGCACCCGGGAGGGATGTCGGGGGCTTCGCCCCCGAACCCCCGTCAGAACGGGCGGGCGGGCCACGGGGCGTCGGCCGGACGCAGGGCGTCCACGCCGTCGCCGTTCAGCACCGCCTGGAGGGCCAGTACGCCAACTGCCAGGCAGGAGTTGTGTAGTTCACCGGCGATCACCCCGCGCACCAGCTCGTCCAGCGGGACCCGGGCGTACTCGAACTCGGCCTCCTCCGCCGAGGCCGCGAACCGCTCGCCCTCGGCGTCCGCGAGATCACGGGCGAGGAAGATCCGGATCGCCTCGGTCGAGCCGCCCGGCGTGCTGTAGATGTCCACCAGCACCCGCCAGTCCGCCGCCTTGACGTGCGCCTCCTCGTACAGCTCCCGCTGCGCGGCGTGCAGCGGATGCTCGCCGGGCACATCCAGCAGCCCGGCCGGGAGCTCCCACAAGCGCTGCCGCACCGGATGCCGGTACTGCCGCAGCACCAGCACCCGGCCGTCCCCGTCCAACGCGACGACGGCGACGGAGCCGGGGTGGGTCTGGTAGTCGCGTCGGGCGGTGCTGCCGTCGGGCATCGTCACCAGATCGCTGCGCACACCGGTCACCCGGCCGGTGAAAGGAGTCTCGGTGGCCGAAACCGGCCACTCCTCGGAGATGTCGTGGATAACGGAATCATGCATGGATCTTCGGTTCCTCCGCGATCGGGGTGGAACGGCGGTGCCGGGGCGACCACGCGTACGTGGTCACCCCGGCACCCCGTTCGATCGGGTCAGGCCTTCGCCTTGGCCTGCTCCTTCACCGGCCCGGTGACGGCGTCGGCGCCCTGCTGGCGGCGGACCGCCGCCGCGACCAGGCCCGCGAACAGCGGGTGCGGACGGGTCGGCCGGGACTTCAGCTCCGGGTGCGCCTGGGTGGCGACCAGGTACGGGTGCACCTCACGCGGGTACTCCACGTACTCCACCAGCTTGTTGTCCGGCGAGGTGCCGGAGAAGAGGATGCCGGCCTTCTTCTCCAGCTCCGCGCGGTAGGAGTTGTTGACCTCGTAGCGGTGGCGGTGCCGCTCCTCCACGTACGGCTCGCCGCCGTAGACCTCGCGGACGATGGAGCCCTCGGCCAGCTTGGCCGGGTAGATGCCCAGCCGCATGGTGCCGCCCAGGTCGCCCTTGCCCTCGACGATGTCGAGTTGCTCGGCCATCGTGGAGATCACCGGATGCGCGGTCGCCGAGTCGAACTCGGTGGAGTTGGCGTCCTTGATCCCGGCCAGGTTTCGGGCCGCCTCGATGACCACGCACTGCAGGCCGAGGCACAGACCCAGCAGCGGGATCCTGTTCTCCCGGGCGTACGCGATGGCCGCGACCTTGCCCTCCACACCACGGTCGCCGAAGCCACCGGGCACGCAGACCGCGTCCACGTCCGCCAGCTGCCGCTCGGCACCGGCCGCGTCACGGCAGTCGTCCGAGGTGACCCACTTGACCTTCACCCGGGTGTTGTTGGCGAACCCGCCCGCGCGCAGCGCCTCGGTCACCGACAGATAGGCGTCCGGCAGGTCGATGTACTTGCCGACCAGCGCGACCGTCACCTCGTGGGCGGGATTGTGCACCCGGTCCAGCAGGTCGTCCCACTGCGTCCAGTCCACGTCCCGGAACGGCAGGTCGAGACGGCGCACCACATAGGCGTCCAGGCCCTCGCCGTGCAGCACCTTGGGGATGTCGTAGATCGACTTGGCGTCGATCGCGGCGACCACCGCGTCCTCGTCCACGTCGCACATCAGCGAGATCTTGCGCTTGATGGCGGTCGGCACCTCGCGGTCGGCGCGCAGCACGATCGCGTCCGGCTGGATGCCGATGTTGCGCAGCGCCGCGACCGAGTGCTGCGTCGGCTTGGTCTTCAGCTCGCCGGACGGGCCGATGTACGGCAGCAGGGAGACGTGCACGAAGAACACGTTGTCCCGGCCTACCTCGTGCCGGACCTGGCGCACCGACTCCAGGAACGGCAGCGACTCGATGTCGCCGACGGTGCCGCCGACCTCGGTGATGACCACGTCGACGTCGTCGGTGGCCATCCGCCGGATCCGGGACTTGATCTCGTTGGTGATGTGGGGGATCACCTGCACGGTGTCGCCCAGGTACTCACCGCGCCGCTCCTTGGCGATCACCGAGGAGTAGACCTGGCCGGTGGTGACGTTCGCCGAACCGTCCAGGTCGACGTCGAGGAACCGCTCGTAGTGGCCGATGTCGAGATCGGTCTCGGCGCCGTCGTTGGTGACGAACACCTCACCGTGCTGGAACGGGTTCATCGTTCCGGGGTCGACGTTCAGGTACGGGTCGAGCTTCTGCATGGTGACCCGCAGGCCGCGCGCCTTGAGCAGGGCGCCGAGGCTGGAGGCCGTCAGCCCCTTGCCGAGCGACGAGGCCACACCCCCGGTGACGAAGATGTGCTTGGTCGTCTGGTTTTTGCCAGGATGAGGCAGTGCCAAGAGGGGGCTCCCGTGGTCGCGAGGTGAGGATCGACGGCCCGGTGTGGGGTGGAGCCGTCGAGGCGGTTCAGTGGTTCAACCCACCGGCCCACGGGCTACCAGCGTATCAGCGGCTGGGCCCGACCGCGTTCGGCGGCACGGGAGCCGCCCTCGCGGACCGGACGCGTACCGGCGCGGGCCGCCGCCCGAGGCGCACCTCGGCTCACCGCGGACCGGGGTGTCGTTCACGGCGTGCGGTCACCTTGTCGCGCTGGGCGCACGGCTCACCCGACCGGCCGAAATCGGCCGTCACGAGAACGCACGCGCCCCCCGTCCAACGTCGTATTCTGCTCGGACACTCTCTTCTGCCGTCGTGTTCGGCGCAGGAAGGGGCCATAGCGAGCCGGCCGGCACGGCATCATCCCCGCCCGCTCCCGAACCGTGACACCGCCCCACGCGTATAACCACCAAAGGGGCGCATCACGGGACAAGGGAGCACCGGAGCCAGGTTCGTCGAATACGCCAGACCTGGAATTCGAACGTCCCTCGGGACGGTTCAAGCTGTTCGACTGGAGATGTACGTGGCCGGGCGCATCGAGGACTACGCACTCATCGGCGACATGCAGACCGCCGCCCTGGTCTGCCGGGACGGCACGGCCGACTGGCTGTGCCTGCCCCGTTTCGACTCCCCCGCGGTCTTCGCGGGGCTGCTCGGCGACGATGAACACGGCTACTGGCGGCTCGGCCCGGCGTATCCGCAGGGCGCGCAGCCGCCGACCGCGACGCGCCGCCGATACCGCGGTGACTCCCTGGTGCTGGAGTCGGAGTGGGACACCCCGCGCGGCACGGTGCGGATCATCGACTTCATGCCGCCGCGTGACGGCGCCCCGCAGCTGATCCGGATCGTGGAGGGGGTCAGCGGCCGGGTGCCGATGCGCTCCGCGCTGCGGATGCGCTTCTCCTACGGCGCGGTGGTGCCGTGGGTGCACCGGGTCGACGACCCGCAGGCAGCCGAGGGCCGCACGGTCGCGGTGGCCGGTCCCGACTCGGTGTGGCTGGACACCGAATGCCCCACCTACGGCAAGGACTTGACGACCTTCGCCGACTTCACCGTCTCCCCCGGCGAGCGGATCGCGTTCACCATCAGCTGGCAGCCCTCGCACCACCAGCCGCCCGCGATGCCGGACCCGGAGACCTCCCTGGAGGCCACCGAGCAGTTCTGGCGCGACTGGGTCGACCACTGCACGTACCACGGCCCTTACCGGGACGCCGTCATCCGCTCGCTGATCACGTTGAAGGCGCTGACCTACGGCCCGACCGGCGGGATCGTCGCCGCGCCCACCACCTCGCTGCCGGAGGACATCGGCGGCGTACGGAACTGGGACTACCGCTTCACCTGGCTGCGGGACGCGGCGATCACCCTGTCGTCGCTGCTGCGCACCGGCTACCGCGAGGAGGCCCGCGCCTGGCGCGAGTGGCTGCTGCGCGCGGTGGCCGGCGACCCGGAGAACCTGCAGATCATGTACGGGATCGCGGGCGAACGGGAGTTGGGCGAGACCGAGCTGACCTGGCTGCCCGGCTACGAGGGCTCCCAGCCGGTACGGGTGGGCAACGGCGCGGTGCGCCAGCTCCAGCTCGACGTCTACGGCGAGGTCAGCGAGGCGCTGCACCTGGCGCTGATGACCGGTCTGGCCCGCAACGACTACGCGAGCCTGCTCCAGCTGAAGCTGATCCGGTACCTGGAGGACCACTGGCAGGAGCCGGACGAGGGCATCTGGGAGGTGCGCGGGCCGCGCCGCCACTTCGTGCACTCCAAGGTGATGGCCTGGGTCGCGGTGGACCGCACGGTCAAGCTGATCGAGTCCGGCGAGGTGGACGGGCCGCTGGAGCGCTGGCGCGAGCTGCGCGACGAGATCCACCGGGACGTGTGCGAGAAGGGCTACGACAAGGACCGCAACACCTTCACCCAGTCCTACGGCTCCAGGGAACTGGACGCCTCGCTGCTGCTGATCCCGCAGGTCGGCTTCCTTCCGCCGGACGACAAGCGGGTCATCGGGACCATCGAGGCGATCCAGAAGGAGCTGACCGTCGAGGGCGGCTTCGTGCTGCGCTATCCGACCGAGGGCGCGCACGCGGGCGTGGACGGACTTCCTGGCGACGAGGGCGCGTTCCTGGCCTGCTCGTTCTGGCTGGCGGACGACCTGGCGATGATCGGCCGGGTGGACGAGGCGCGGCAGCTGTTCGAAAAGCTGCTGTCGCTGCGCAACGACCTCGGACTGCTCGCGGAGGAGTGGGACCCCAGGCTGCAACGGCAGGTGGGCAACTTCCCGCAGGCGTTCAGCCACGTGCCGCTGATCGACACGGCCCTGCGGCTGACCGCCTCCGGCGCGTACGGGGGCTGACCCTGCTCGCGGCCGGCCCCGTACCCGCGCGCAGCGGGCGGAGGCTAGCCCGCCCGCAACTCGTCGTAGACGCTGAGGACTTGGGCGACGGTGTCGTCCTCGCTGGGCCAAGTGGCCGCCTGTACCCGACCTTCGGCGGCCAGTCGGGCTCGGCGGTCCGGGTCGGCGAGCAGTGTGGTGACCGCCCGGCCGAAGGCCCTCGCGTCGCCGTGCGGCACGAGCGCGGCGGCGTCGCCGACCAGTTCGGGGATGCCGCCGACCGCCGTGGCGACCAGCGGCACTCCGGCGTGCAGTGCCTCCTCGGCGATCAGCGGCCGGGACTCCCAACGGCTGGGCAGCACCACCAGATCGGCCGCCGCGAGGAGTTCGGCGATGTCGTCGCGCCGCCCCAGCAGCCGGACCGGCAGGTCCTCCGTGTCGATCCGGTGCTGTAGCGCCGGCCGGCAGCCGCCCTCGCCCGCGACGGCGACCAGCGGCGGCGGTTCCAGGAACCGCCAGTCGCGGGCGGCGTCCAGCAGCAGGTCGTATCCCTTGTGCGGTTCCAGTCGGCCGACGGCCAGCAGCAACGGCCGGTCCACCGCGCCGAGTTCGGCCCGCCGCTTCTGCCGGGCGCACTCCGGGTCGGCGCCGGGCCGCTCCGGATCCAGCCGCGGTCCGGGCAGCGCGACCGGTGCCAACCGGGCATCCCGGGCGCCCAACCTCCGTACCTGGTCGACAAGTTCGGACGAGGTGCCGAGCACCACGGTGGCGGCCCTGGCCACCCGTCGTTCCAGCAGCCGCAGCAGGCCCCCGCGGCTGCCCGAGGCCGGCTCGGCGCCGTGCCAACTGACCACCAGCGCCGGGCGCCTGGGCGCGGGGACGGCCAGCGAGGCCAGCAGAGCCGCGCGCAGTCCGTGCGCGTGGATCACATCGGCGCGGGCACAGGCGGCCCGTAGCGCGGCGACGGCCAGCGCGTCGGCGCGCGGGGACGGCCTGCCACCGATCTCCACCGGGGTGTACCGGGCGCCGGTAGCGGCGAATCCGTACGCCTCCGCCGCCTCGGCCGGTCCGCACACCGTCACGTCCACCCCGCGTGCCACCAGCCCGCCGGCCAGCGAGCTGACATGCGCACCGGCCGTCGCGCCGAGCACCTGCACGGCGTGCAACGGCCCGTACGACGGGGTCTGACTGCTGCTCACGCGGGGTACGGCTCCTGGGTCGGCGGCATGCTTCGCTGGTTGAACGTACGGAACGATGACGTGCGCACACCCGTTCGCATCTGGGTGTTCCTGTGCGGACGGGTTGATCGGCGTTCGGGTTCGCGGGCTTGCGGTTCCAGGATGCCAGCAGGGGCCGACAGTACGAGGGCCGCTCCCCCGCTGGTGGGGGTACGCGGTGGTACGGGATCACCCATATGAGTGGGTGTGGGGCCAGCCGCCGCCTTAATGGCGAAAAGCCGCCGTCAGCACGGAAGACGCCCCCAGGTGTCAACTTCCCGTATTCCAGGGGCAGTCCACAGCGCGTCGCCGTAACTCACCCGGTCGCCGACCGCCGCCAGCGCGAGCAGCACCGCCGCGTGCAGCGCCCGGCCGGTGCGGCCGTTCGCGGTCACGATCGAGACACCGAGCGCCGCGCCCAGCGCATGGGCGCCCGTGTCACCGAGCATGGTGCGTTCCCGGAGGTCGTCCGCGAGCACCGCCGCCGCGGCGGCCACCGGCGCGACGGCCAGCGTGCCCGCCGGGCCGCCCCGCAGCACCCCGGGCGCACCGGCGGCGAGCACCGCCTTGGCCGCCCGGCCCGGTGCGACGTCCAGCAGGTTCACCAGATGCGCGCTGCCCGCGACGACCACCCCGGCCAGCGCCACGTCCACCGGCCGTCTGGCGATCAGCGCGCCCGCGGCCAGCCCCGCCGCGCCGATCCCCAGCAGTTTGACCGCGCCCGAGGTGACCCGGCCCTCGGCGAGCGCCCGCAGATGGGCGCGCAGGCCGCGCTCGGCCGCCGACCCCGCCTGGTCGTCGTAGGCTCCGCAGGCCGCCGCCGCGGCGGTGGCCAGCAGCGCGGCGGCACGGGTACGCGACGGCAGGCCCGGGGTCACCGCGGTGGCCAGCGCCACCCCCGCGGCCACGGCCAGCCCGCCGTGCAGGTCCACGGTGCGACCCGCGTGGTTCTTCCGCTGCCAACGGGCCGAACCGCCGGGCGGCTTGGCCCGCAGCGTCCGGTAGACGCCTCGTGTGGCGCCCGCCGCCACGAGCGCGCCCGGTACCCGCCCCGAGCTGAACACCATGGACCCCCTCCGCTGACTGCTTCTCGACCACCCCCGAGCGGCCACCCCCATTGTCCGCCATCCGCCGCGGTCGCTTCGCGTAGGCACGGGGGGCGTGGCGGGGTACACCGCCACGCCGGGCGGCTTTCCCGGGGCACGGGAGGCGGGGGCGCCGCTCCGCGCCGGTCGGGGTCGCGTACCGCCGCGGAGTCCGCCGCCCGCGCCGTCGGCGCCGGGTACGGGTACGTGCCGGGGTGCGCCGCCCGCGCCGGTGGTGGTCACACTCCCTCCCGGGCGGTCGCTACGGTCACCGCCCGGCGCGCGCCGCCTCCAGAAGTTCCTCCGCGTGGGCGCGGGCGGTGTCCGAATCCTCCAACCCCGCCAGCATTCGCGACAGTTCGCGGACCCGCTCCTCACCGTCCAGCACCCTGACGCCGCTGCGGGTCACCGAACCGTCATTCGTCTTCTCCACCAGCAACTGCCGGTCGGCGAAGGCCGCCACCTGCGGCAGGTGCGTGACCACGATGACCTGCGCGGTCCTCGCCAGTCTGGCCAGTCGGCGGCCGACCTCCACCGCCGCCTTGCCGCCGACGCCCGCGTCCACCTCGTCGAACAGATACGTAGGCACCGGATCGGACCCGGCGAACACGACCTCCACGGCGAGCATCACCCGCGACAGCTCACCGCCCGAAGCGCCCTTGGCGATCGGCCGCGCCGGTGCTCCCGGGTGCGGGGCGAGGTGCAGTTCCACCTCGTCGGCGCCGTTCGCCCCGAAGGCCACGTTCCGGCCGCCGACCTCGATGCCGTCCGGATCCTCGACCTGGTGGATCTCCACCGTGATACGGGCATGCGGCATCGCCAGCTCGGCCAGCTCGGCGGTCACCGCCTGGGCGAACCGATCTGCCGCCGCCGTCCGCGCGTCCGTCAACGCCTGTGCCAGCTCGCCGAGTTCGGCCCGCAGCGCGTCGCGTTCCGCCGTCAGCGCCTCGATCCGGTCGTCGTCACCGTCCAGTTCGGCCAGCCGCGCGGAGCCCTGCTCGGCCCAGGCCAGCACCGAGGCGATGTCCTCGCCGTACTTACGGGTGAGGTGGGCCAGCACCGAGCGCCGTTCCTCGACCGCCGCGAGCCGCCGCGGATCAGCGTCCAGGTTGTCCGCGTAACCGGCCAGCTCGCCCGCCACGTCGGCCAGCAGGATCCCGATCTCGCTCATCCGGTCGGCAAGTGCGGCCAGCGCCGGATCGTGTGAGCGCACGGACTCCAGGGCCCGGCTCGCCCCCGCCACCAGCGTGGTGGCGTCCACGCCCTCGGGATCCTCCGGGTTCCCGGCGAGCGCGGTGTGCGCGGCGGAGGCCGCCGACGCCAGCGCCTCAGCGTGGCCCAACCGCTCGGCCTCGGCGGCGAGTTCGGCGTCCTCGCCGGGCAGCGGCTCGGCGGCGGCGATCTCGTCCAGGCCGAAGCGCAGCAGATCCGCTTCCTGCGCCCGCTCCCGTGCCCTGGTCGTCAGGGTGTCCAACTCGGCGCTGACATCACGCAGCCGACGGTAGGCGGACGCGTACTTCGCCAGCGGTACGGCGACCGCCTCGCCCGCGTACCGGTCCAGCGCCGCCCGCTGCCGGGCGGGACGCAGCAGGCCCTGCTGGTCGGTCTGGCCGTGCACCGCGACCAGGTCGTCGGCCAGCTCACCGAGCAGTGCGGCGGGTACGGAACGGCCGCCGACGTACGCGCGGGACCGGCCCTCCGCCGAGATGGTCCGGCTCACCAGCAGCGCGCCGTCATCCAGCTCGGCCCCGGCCTCCTCGGCCCGCACCGCCGCCGGCGCGTCGGGGACGACGGTGATCCGCCCCTCGACGACGGCCGACTTCGCGCCGATCCGCACCAGCGCGGCATCGGCACGGCCGCCGAGCAGCAGGCCGAGGCTGGTGACGACCATCGTCTTGCCCGCGCCGGTCTCGCCGGTCACCGCCGTGAAGCCCGGTGACAACTCGACCACGGCATCGTCGATGACGCCCAGGGAACGTATCCGCATCTCCTCCAGCACGGGTCTGAGGATACGGCTCCGCCTGGGGTGCGTGGGGGTACGCCCACCCTCCCCCCTGTTGCCCCCACCGCTGGCTTGACGTTGCGCACTGTGCTTTCGGGGGGCGGGGGTGGGTCGGGGGTGTCTCCTCGCTCCAGGTTGACTCCACGGTTGCGGTGCTTCGCGGGGTCGCTGCGGGGACACCCCCGACCCACCCCCTTACGCCGGTTCCTGCGCTTGCGGGTGGATAGGGGGGAAGAAGGCGGCCGGGGTCGCCCCGAAACGCCTTCTCACCGCCAACCCGGCCTGCGCTATTGCGGGGCGCCCCGCCAACCGGCCACCGGCAACGCGAACTTGGCGACGAGCCGATCGGTGAACGAAGCGTGGTGCAGCCGTGCCAACCGCACCGGCACAGCCCCTCGCCGTACCTCGACCCGCGCCCCCGCTGGAAGCGGAACCGTGCGACGACCGTCACACCACAGCACGCCGTGCGGCGTCTTCGGCTGGACCTCCACAGCCAGTACCGAACGCGGTGACGTCACCAGCGGTTTGGCGAACAGCGCGTGCGCGCTGATCGGCACCATCAGCAGCGCCTCCACCTCCGGCCACACCACCGGCCCCCCGGCCGAGAAGGCATAAGCGGTCGAACCGGTCGGCGTCGCACATACCACACCATCGCCGCCGAAGCCGGTCACCGGCCTCCCGTCCACCTCCGTGACGACCTCCAGCATCCGCTCCCGTGCCGCCTTCTCGACCGACGCCTCGTTGAGCGCCCAGTCGGTGTGCACCACGGTGCCGTTCTCCCGGACCAGGACGTCCAGCGTCATCCGCTCCTCGACCTCGTAGGCCCGGGTGACCACCCGGTCCACGACCTTGTCGAGGTCGTCACGCTCGGCCTCCGCCAGGAAGCCCACCCGTCCGAGGTTCACCCCGAGCATCGGCACCCCGGACGCCCGCGCGAACTCCGCACCGCGCAGCAGCGTTCCATCACCGCCGAGCACGATCAGCAGCTCACAGCCGTCCACCGCGTCCTGCCGGGACTCCACCACGTCCACCGACGGCGGCAACGGCAGATCGACCGCCTCCTCCGCGAGGATCCGTACGCCTATCCCGCAGCGCAGCAACCCCTGTACGACGCGCTCGGCGCTGCGCACGGCCGCCGGACGTCCGGTGTGCGCCAGCAGGAAGACGGTGCGTTCGCCCGACGTATTCGATCCGCTCAACGAGGCCCCTCCGCTACGGCTCGATCCACATCCGCCGGGTCGAGTTCTGGCGCCCCGGCACGCAGCCACAGAAAATATTCGACATTGCCCGACGGCCCGGGCAACGGGCTGGCGGTCACCCCGAGCACCCCGAGCCCCAGCTCGGCCGCCTGCGCGGCCACCCCCCGCACCGCCTCGGCCCGCAGTTGCGGGCTCCGTACCACCCCACCGCTGCCCAGCCGCTCCTTGCCCACCTCGAACTGCGGCTTGACCATCAGCACCAGGTCCGCGTCCGGCGCACTGCACCGCACCAGCGCGGGCAGCACGAGCCCGAGCGGGATGAACGACAGGTCGCCGACGACCACGCCCACCGGCTCACCGTCGATCTGCTCCAGCGTCAACTCGCGTACGTTCGTACGGTCCTTGACGGTGACCCGCTCGTCGCTCTGCAACGACCAGGCGAGTTGACCGTAGCCCACGTCCACCGCGACCACGTGCGCCGCCCCGGCACGCAGCAGCACATCGGTGAAGCCGCCGGTCGACGCCCCCGCGTCCAGGCAGCGGCGGCCCTCGACGCTCAGTCCTCGCGGGGTGAACGCGGCCAGCGCGCCCGCGAGTTTGTGTCCGCCACGGGACACGTACTCGGGGTCGCTCTCGTCCTTCGCGACGACCAGCGCGGCGCTGGTCTCCACCTGGGTGGCGGACTTGGTGGCGGTGCCCCCACCCACGGTCACCCTCCCCGCGGCGATCAGCTGGGCGGCGTGCTCGCGCGACCGCGCGAGTCCACGGCGTACCAGCTCCGCGTCGAGGCGCCGTCTTGCCTGTCCTGCCACGCTCGGTTCAGCTCCTGTCCTCGTGTCTCTGGTTCGGGCCGGGCGGCCCTGGCCGGGAATCAAGTGCGGTGAGGGTGTCCCGCAGCCCTCGGTGTACATCCTCGTACACCTCGATGTGCCCCTCGGTGGGCAGGTCGTCCGCATCCGCCAGCCGTTCCAGCAGCGCGTCCACCTCGGCGTTCCCGGTCGGTTCGACGGTGACCCCGAAGGGTTGGACGGACGGTTCCGGATCGGCGTCGGCGAATGGCCGGGGCGCGGTGTCGGGGGACGGCTCCGGTTCCGTTGCTCCCTCGGCGGGCTCCTGCGTGGACGGCTGGTCAGCCATCTCCCGGCCCTCCGCTTCCCTTCGCCTGCGGCGACCTCGCTGCCGACTTCTTCGCGGTCGTTGTCTTTTTGGCCGCGGTTGACTTCTTTGCGGGCGTTGTCTTCTTTGCGGGCGTTGTCTTCTTCGCCGTGGTTGCCTTCTTGGCGGCGGTTGTCTTCTTGGCCGCGGTTGTCTTACCGGTGGTCGTTGTCGACTTCGGTGTCGCCTTCTTGGTGGCGGTCTTCTTCGTCGTGGTCTTCTTCGCCGCCGTCTTCTTCGCGGGGACGGTCGCCTTCTTCGCTGCGGGAGCCGCCTTCTTCGGCGTCTCCGGCGGCCGCTCCTCGGCCACCCGCACGCGCTCGCGCGGTGTGGCCGGCTCGGCCGGGGCAGCCGTCTCCTCCGGCTCGCCCTCCAGGCTGCGTACCCGGCGCTCCAGCGCCTCCAGGATCACGCCGACCTTGGTCACCTCGTCCGCGAGACGGCTGACCCGGACCATCGTCTTGTCGGCCTCTTCCCTGATCAGGCCGAGCAGCAGGTCACGATTGGCGCGTCCGGAGGCGACCAGCTCGTCCGCGAGCGTCTGTACCTCAGGCGGAATCCGCTCGCCGATCTTCTTCTGGAGCGTCTCCACGTCTATCCCGGCTTGGTCCAGAAGTTCCCGAGCCGCTCCCGCCGCCCGCTGTCGGGTGGCCTCGGTCAAGCCTCCCGCGATCTGCAGACAGGTGCGCAGCGCGTCACGCAATGCCCTCACTCCTCGCCTCGCCATCGACGCCGATGGTCATGACGCTACCCTGTGCCACCCCGCTTCCGTCGTGCGGAAGCCCCTGGAAATCCCCTGGAAGACGCGCGGAACCCCGACGGGGACCAGGAGGCGGTCACCGTCGGACCGCCGTACCCGTCCACCGGTGTACGGTCGCCGGTACGTGCCCACACCACGGGCACCGCCGAAGCACGTACCAGCGATACAGGAGCAGCCCCGCCGATGGCGACCATCGAGGAGTGCCGCAGCGCACTCGACCGGCTGTCGGAGAGCCTCGCCCAGGCCGAGGGCGACGTACGCAGCGCCGCCGCCCTCGACCGGTCGTTGAGCTGCCGGATCACCGATCTCGACATCACCTTCATGGGTCGTCTCGCGGACGGCCACATCCGTGACGTGATCACCGTGCCGGGACCGCCGACCGAGCGCGCCCAGATCCGCCTGTCCATGGCGGGCGACGACCTGGTGGCACTGGTCAACGGCGACATCCACTTCGCCAAGGCCTGGGCGAGCGGCCGGGTCAAGCTGGAGGCCGGCCTGCTCGACCTGCTGCGCCTGCGTTCCCTCCTGTAGCACCCGATTCCGGCGTCACAGGCCCAGCTGCCCCAGCGCCTTGCCCGCGTCCAGCTCACAGGCCGAGTCCTCCGCCGCCGTCCAGGCCGCCGCGCACAGCGCCCGCAACCCGTCGTACGGATCTCCCGCACCCTCGACGCGCAGCCGGTCGCTGTCCGCCGAGGCGGTCCAACCTCCGCACTGGAAGCCCCTGCCCTCGGGCTCGACGTCCGGCTGCGTGGTGAGCAGTCCACGCAGGTCAGCGGCCAGATACGTCGGCCGGTGCCGCGGCTCGGCCGCCACCAGCTGCGCCGGCGTGGTCACACCGGTGAACACGAGCAAGGAGTCCACCTCGCCGGCGTACGCGCCCTCGATGTCGGTGTCCAGCCGGTCGCCGACCACCAACGGCCGCCGCGCACCGGTGCGCAGGATCGTTTCCCGGTGCATCGGCGGCTGCGGCTTGCCCGCCACCTTCGGTTCCCCGCCGGTGGCGATGCGCACCACCGCCACCGCCGCGCCGTTGCCGGGCAGGATGCCGCGCGGACTCGGAATCGTCAGGTCCGTGTTGGACGCGTACCACGGGACCCCGCGCGCCACCGCCAGCGAGGCCTCCGCCAGCCGTCCCCAGGCCAGCTCGGGACCGCCGTAGCCCTGCACCACCGCGGCCGGCTCGTCGTCCGCCGAGTCCACCGGCACCAGTCCGCGCTCCCGCAGCGCGACCCGCAGCCCCTCGCCGCCGATGGCCAGCACCTTCGAGCCCGACGGCACCTCGTCCGCGATCAGCCGCGCCACCGCCTGGGCCGAGGTGATCACGTCCTGCGGCTGCGCCGGGACGCCCAGTTCCGTCAGGTGCCCGGCCACCGCGTCGGGCGTGCGCAGCGCGTTGTTGGTGACGTAGGCGAGGTGCATACCGGCGTCGTGTGCGGCGCCCAACGACTCGACGGCGTGCGCGATCGCGGTGCCGCCCGCGTACACCACCCCGTCGAGGTCCAGCAGGGCGGTGTCGTAGGCCGTGTGCAACGGCCGCTCGCTACCGCTCGGCCGGGTCCGCGGGGTCTGCCGGTTCATCGCTCGTCGCTCCCTCGTGTCGCCGCGCACCGCGCGCGGTTCTGACGCATCTTCCCAACCGGTGATCACAGATCGCCGTCGGGCACATAGCATGCTCGGATGAGCACTCCAGGACCATCCGCGCAACCGCGCGGTCTACGGCTCGCGCCGTTCCGCGGCCTGCGCTACGTCCCCGAGCGGGTCGGCAGCCTGTCCGCGGTCACCTCGCCACCGTACGACGTCGTGGTCCGGCCCGATGGACTGCACCAGTTGGAGACCGCCGACCCGCACAACATCGTCCGGTTGATCCTCCCGCAGTCCGGCGACCCCGCCGACCGCCACGCACAGGCCGCCCGCACCCTGCGCCACTGGCTTGCGGAGGGCGTGCTCGCCGCCGATCCGGAACCGGCGCTGTACGTGTACGAGCAGTACAGCGACGTCTCCGGCCTGCAACGCGGCCTGATCGGCGCGCTGCGGCTGACCACCCCCGACGAGCACGTCGTCCTGCCGCACGAGGACGTGATGCCGGAACCGGTCGCCGACCGGGCCGGGCTGATGCGGGCCACCGGCGCCAACCTGGAACCCCTGCTGCTCGCCTACCGCGGCGACGGGGGCGGCGACTACGACGGTTCCGGCGGGCACGGCGGCAGCGTCACCGCGCGGCTCGTGGAGCGCACCGCGCAGCAGCCGCCGCTGCTGACCACCACGACCGAGGACGGCACCCGGCACCGGCTGTGGGCGATCACCGATCCCCGGCAGATCGCCGCCGTCGACGCCGACCTGTCTCCCCGGCAGGCCCTGATCGCCGACGGCCACCACCGCTGGGCGACCTACCTACGGCTGCGCGACGAGCAGCGACGCACCGGTGCGACCGGGCCGTGGGACCACGGTCTTGTGCTCCTGGTGGACACCACGCGCTATCCCCTGCGGGTCCGGGCCATTCACCGGGTGCTCCAGCGGATGCCGGTCTCACAGGCGCTGGCGGCGATACGGGACGTGTTCCAGGTCGAGACGGTGCCAGGGCCCCTCCCGGTCGCCCTGGACGTGCTGGCGGCCACCAGGAAGAGGGACGGAAACACCTATCTCCTCGCGGGCGACGGCTCGTTCCACCTGCTCACCCGCCCCGACGAGCGCGTCATCGAGGAATCAGTGCCCGGCGACCGCCCCGAGGCCTGGCGCCGACTGGACGCCACCGTGCTCCACAGCGTCCTGATCGACCGCCTCTGGCAGGTGCCCGACGCCCCCGAGCACATCGGCTACGTACACGATGCGATGGCCGCGGTACGACAGGCCGAACGGCTGGGCGGCACAGCGGTGTTGATGCACCCGGTGCCCGAGGCGACCGTGCTGGAACTGGCACGGCAGGGGGTGATGATGCCGCACAAGTCCACCTCGTTCGGTCCCAAACCGGCTTCCGGTCTGGTGCTACGCAGCCTTGAACTCGGCTGAACGCGGAAGGGCGCCCCGCCTGGGGGGGGCGCCCTTCCGTCTGTTCCGCGGCTGGCTCAGGCCTGCTCGCCGGGCTCCTTGAACGGGTCGTCCAGGAAGGCGGACGGCGCCGCCTCGTTCTCCTTCGACTCCGACTCCGCGTGCGGTTCCGGTTCCGGATCGGTGTCCGTGGCCTGGGTCTCCTGCGGCTTCGCCTCAGCGGCGGGCTCGGCTTCCGCTTGCGGCTTGGCCTCGGCATCCGGGCTGGGGCGGTCGGCCTCGGTCTCGGTGACCTCGTCCGCCTCTTCGGCGGACAGGTCGAGGGCGTCCACGAACTCGACACCGTCCAGCTCCGCGAGCCGGTCCGAGGCGTCCGTGGTGCCGCTCTGGTCGGCCTCCAGCGCCTTGCCGAACCACTCCCTGGCCTCGTCCGCGCGACCGACGGCCAGAAGCGCGTCCGCGTACGCGTAGCGCAACCGCGCCGTCCACGGGTGGACGGCGTTCGACGCCAGCTCCGAGCTCTGCAGCGTCACGACGGCGGCGTCCGCCTGGCCCATGTCGCGCCGGGCGCCCGCGGCGACCAGCCGCATCTCGACCTGGCCCGCCCGGTCCAGCCTCTGCACCTCCGGCTCACCGGCCATGGCCAACGCCCGCTCCGGGCGCCCGAGGCCACGCTCGCAGTCCGCCATCACCGGCCACAGCTCCGCGCTGCCCGTCATCCGACGTGCGGCCCGGAACTCTGCGAGTGCCTCGGAGTACCGGGCGGTCGAGTACGCCGCGAAGCCCATCGCCTCGCGGACGGCCGCCACTCGGGACGCCAGACGGAAGGCGACCTTCGCGTAGGCGTACGCCTGCTCCGGGTCGCTGTCGAGCAGCCGGGCCACCATGACCAGGTTCCGCGCGACATCCTCCCCGAGGGTCTTCGGCAGGCTCTGCAGCTCCTGCCGGACGCTCTTGTCGATCTCCTGGCCGGTCACGTCATCCGGGATCGGCAGCCGCTTGACGGTCTGACGCTCCTCACGCGACTCGTCCCGGCCGCGGTTCTCGAACCGGCCGCGCCCCGGCGAGTAGGGGCGCCGCTCGCGACCCCGCTCATCGTCCTTGCGCCCGTAGCCGCCGCCACGGGCCCCGCGCTCGTCGTCACGGCGGGCGCCCGCAGGGGGCCGCTCCTCGCGACGGTCCCCACGGCGATCGTCGCGGCGCTCGTCCCGGCGGTCATCGCGGCGGAAGCCACCCCGCTCGTCATCCCGACGCGGACGGTCATAACGCGGACGGTCATAACGCGGACGCTCGTCACGGCGGTCATCGCGACGGTCGTCACGGGGACGGTCATGGCGAGGACGCTCGTCGCGACGGTCGTCACGGCGGTCGTCACGGGGACGGTCGTAACGCGGACGCTCATCGCGACGGTCATCGCGGCGGAAGCCACCACGCTCGTCATCACCGCGGGGACGCTCGTCACGGCGGTCGTCGCGGGGACGCTCGTCACGACGGAAACCACCACGCTCGTCATCCCGACGCGGACGGTCGAAACGCGGACGCTCATCGCGACGGTCGTCACGGGGACGGTCATAACGCGGACGCTCGTCACGGCGGTCGTCGCGGCGGAAGCCACCCCGCTCGTCATCACGGCGCGGACGGTCGAAACGCGGCCGGTCCTCGCGACGGTCGTCACGCGGACGCTCGTCACGGCGGTCGTCGCGGCGGAAGCCACCCCGCTCGTCATCCCTACGCGGACGGTCATAACGCGGACGCTCATCGCGGCGGTCGTCACGGGGACGGTCGTAGCGCGGACGGTCGTCGCGGCGGAAACCGCCGCGCTCGTCGTTACGGCGCGGACGGTCGTAACGCGGACGCTCGTCACGGCGGTCGTCGCGGCGGCCGCTGTCACCACGGCGGTCGTCACGCCCGTTGTCCCGCGACCGGTCGTAGCCGGGGCGGTCGTCCCGGCGGAAACCGCCGCGCTCGTCGTTACGGCGCGGCCCACCGCTACGGAACCCGCGCCGGTCGCCAGCGCCCGCGCTCCGCTCCCTGCGCTCGGGCCGATCCGAGCGGCCCTCGGACGAGTTGGACATCGACGTGACTCCTTGGTTCGTACTGCTGTAGTGCCAGTTTCTCGTACTCACGGGAAGACTGCGCACTCGGCGGAAAACAAAAAGACCCCCGGCCCCAGCTATCAGGCCGGGACCGAGGGTCCATAAGAATTGTTCGGCGGTGTCCTACTCTCCCACAGGGTCCCCCCTGCAGTACCATCGGCGCTGAAAGGCTTAGCTTCCGGGTTCGGAATGTAACCGGGCGTTTCCCTAACGCTATGACCACCGAAACACTATG